>NC_006569.1:0-300000 GCF_000011965.2 Ruegeria pomeroyi DSS-3
ATGCCCCACCCGCTTGTTACGCCCGAGATGATCGAGACCTTTCAGCGCGATGGCGTTGTGCTGATCCGGGGTCTGTTCGCCGATCATGTGGAAACGCTGCGGGCCGGGGTAGCCGCCAATATGGCGGCACCCGGCCCCTATGCCTCGGACAACCGCAAGGAGGGGCACACGGGCCTGTTCTTTGACGACTATTGCAACTGGGAGCGTATCCCCGAGTTTCGCGAGGTGATCGAGACCTCGCCCGCCGCCGAGGTGGCCGCCGAGCTGATGCAGTCCAAAACCGTGCAGATGTTCCACGACCACGTGCTGGTCAAGGAACCGGGTACCTCGATGGCGACGCCCTGGCACCAGGACGGGCCCTATTACTTTGTCGAGGGGCGCCAGACCGTCAGCTTCTGGTCGCCGCTCGACGCGGTGAGCGAGGCGACGCTGCGCTGTGTGGCCGGGTCGCATCGCTGGGAGAAGGAGGTTCTGCCGACACGCTGGGTGTCAGAGGAGGGGTTCTTTGCCGATGAGGGCCAATACATGCCGGTGCCCGACCCCGAGGCCGAGGGGATGCGGATCGTCGAGTTCGAGATGGCGCCGGGCGATGCGGTGGCCTTTGATTACCGCACCCTGCACGGCGCGCGCGGCAACCGCTCCACGGCCCGCAGACGGGCCTTCTCGCTGAGGCTGCTGGGCGACGATGCGCGCTATGTAGAGCGTCCCGGTCGCACCTCGCCACCCTATCCGGGGCATGACATGGTGCCGGGTCAGCGCCTGCGCGAGGATTGGTTCCCCGTCCTGCTGAAGCGCTAGCGGGGGGCGCTGCCCTCGGCGCTGGCGCGCCTCGCCCGGGGCATTTGTGGCGAAATGAAGGGTCAGGGCCGGGTCAGAACCACTGTCCCGGTTCCATCAGGCCCAGATCGAGCAGCTGGCGCGAATGCCACTCGAAGGGCGTCGAATTGTGCCAGCGGAAGCTCTGGATCTCGAAGGTCGATCCGGGGTTCTTTTTCAGCGCCTTGGCCGTGCGGAAGGAGCAGATTGCCGCTGTCAGGTTATGGTGCCAGGGGCAGGCATAGGTGTTGTATTCCTGATCGTCGAACGTGTGGTCGGGCTGCAGATGCAGGCCGGGCGCCGATCTGAACAGCGCGATCCGGTCGATCTTGCGGCTGTCCTTGGGGATATGTTCCTCGTAGCGCCAGCGCACGCCGCCGAAGAAATCGAGCTGGCGTTCGCGCGGATGGCCGGTCTCGGGTTCTTTGCGGGCCTGGGCGTAATAGCCGGACTTGTCCAGAAAGGCGCGGTCGAGCGAGACGCCGATGGGAAAGGCCCCCAGATCGTCGGCATAAAGGTCGATCACATAGGTCAGCATGGCATCGCGCCGCTCTTCGCCGTGAAAGGCCAGCATCTCGCCGATGCTGCGCGTCTCGCAGAACGGGTAGAACAGGTATTCGGCGTTAAAGCAGTAATACATCCAGATGCCCGGTGCCGCCGCGATGATGCGGTTGATGGCATTGGTCACCGCCAGGCGCGGTCCGCAATCAAACGGGATGCGATGTACCCGGCTTTCGACATCGGGGGGCAGGGTAAAGGCATCGGGCATCAGGGCCAGCACCGATTTGAACCCGCATTGGATGTGGTGGCGCATGGTGGTGGCCAGCTCTACATCATCCTCGACAAAGATCATCGCCACCGGACCCTTGGCCAGAGCGGCGCCGCCGGTCTTGAGGAAATGATCGAATGAGGCGTATTCCATGCCTGTCCAGCCTGCCTTGCTTATCTGCCTGTCTGGCATTCTGGGGCAATTTCGGTTAATTGCGCGTGCATTGCAAGCGGCGCCCGAACCCTGTAGAGGCCGCCGCTGATCCCGCGAAAGCAAAGGCCCGTCCGATGTCCGACCCCAAGAAGCTGTTTATCAAGACCTATGGCTGTCAGATGAACGTCTATGACAGCGAGCGCATGGCCGAAGCGCTTGGCGGGCAGGGCTATGTCGAGACGCAGAGCGCCGAAGACGCCGACATGATCCTGCTTAACACCTGCCATATCCGGGAAAAGGCGGCGGAAAAGGTCTATTCCGAACTGGGCCGGTTCAAGGGGCTGAAGGCCGCCAAACCCGATCTGAAGATCGGCGTGGCAGGCTGTGTCGCCCAAGCTGAGGGCGAAGAGATCATGCGCCGCCAGCCGCTGGTCGATCTGGTGGTCGGCCCGCAAAGCTATCACCGCCTGCCCGAGCTGGAGGCCAAGACGCGCGCCGGGGAGAAGGCGCTGGACACCGATTTTCCCGAGGAAGACAAGTTCGAGAAGCTGAAAGGCCGCCCCAAGGCGAAACGCGGTCCGACCGCCTTCCTGACCGTGCAGGAAGGGTGTGACAAGTTCTGCGCCTTTTGCGTGGTGCCCTATACCCGGGGCGCCGAGGTGAGCCGCCCCGCCGACCGGATCCTGCGCGAGGCGAACGAGCTGGTCGAACGCGGCGTGCGCGAGATCACTCTGCTGGGTCAGAACGTCAACGCCTATCACGGCGCAGGTCCCAACGGCGACATGACGCTGGCCGGGCTGATCTGGGAGCTGGACAAGATCGACGGGCTGGAGCGCATCCGCTTTACCACCAGCCACCCCAATGACATGGCCGATGACCTGATCGAGGCGCATGGCACCTGTGCCAAGCTGATGCCGTACCTGCACCTGCCGGTGCAGGCGGGGTCGGACAAGATCCTGAAACGGATGAACCGCAGCCATACCGCCGAAAGCTATCTGCGGTTGATCGAGCGCATCCGCGCCGCCCGCCCCGATATCGTGATGTCGGGCGATTTCATCGTCGGCTTCCCCGAAGAGACCGAGGCCGATTTCCAGGACACGCTCGATCTGGTCGAGCAGGTCCGCTATGGCTATGCCTATTCGTTCAAATACTCGACCCGCCCGGGCACCCCGGCGGCCGAGCGCGCGCAGGTCGACCCTGCCGAGGCCGACGATCGCCTGCAACGGTTGCAGGCGGTGATCACCCGCCACCAGCGCGAGATCCAGGACGGCATGGTTGGCCGCGAGGTCAGCGTGCTGTTTGAAAAGCCGGGCCGCCAGCCCGGCCAGATGGTCGGCAAAAGCGAATACCTGCACGCGGTGCACGTGCAGGATCCCGGGCTTGAGGCCGGGCAGATCGCCCGGGTGCGGATTGTCGCCTCGGGGGCCAACTCGCTGGCTGGCGAGCTGGCCTGAGCCGATATCGGATCAGTGCGACGGCGGCGTCTTGGCGACGATCTGGAGCAGAGACGAGCGCATGTAATCGTGCTGACCCACGCCCCATTCGTCACGGCAGATGCGCTCGCCGATGGCATGCGCCTCGGGATAGGTATACCCCATCCGCACCAGATCCTCGACAAACACGGCGTTGGGCCGATCCCAGATCACACTGCTGGTCGGTCCGCGAAAGCAGCTGATGGTGATGTTATGGACATCCGACCCCGGTTTGGTCGGGCGCTGTTGCGCCTCGGGTGACGTCGCCACGACAGCGGTTAGCGCCAGGACAGCCCCGGCGCGCAGATAGGCTTTCATGTCAATACCCCCACGTCTGACAAGAAATATGTACCACCGCCACACAGCCGATGACGGTGCACCGGTCCCGGAGAGGGGCCGACGGGATGATGCTAGCCGATCCGGGAGAGTCGCGGAAGCCGCCTCCGAAGGGGGGTGATCGCCTTCGATTGTCAACCAAAACGGGTGTAATTCCGATCCCTGGGCGCATCTGTTTCCAATGGTTCTGCAATCCCTTTGTCGGGAGGCAGGGTGGGGCAAGCGCAAGCGCGAGAATCGGTGCGGGCAGCGTCGGCAAATTCCGGGTGAGGGCCACCGATTCGTGACAATTCCCGGTAATCACTGGTGAGTGTCGACAAATTCACCACAATATATGGTGGATTTCGCTTCACAAAAATGTCGAATTTTCCTAAGCTTGCAGTAGTTTCGCGTCTGGTGGCCGGCGCTGATCCGCCGATCGCCGACAGTGGGGGAACTCAGGTGAGGGATTTTCGGTGACTGATTTGAAATTCAAGAGCGTGGCTGCCGCGCTTGCAACCGTCCTTGCGCTGACCGGGCTCACGACAGCTCCGGCCACCGCTCAATCCACCCGGACCGTGATCGGGGAACGCTATGTTCCGACCATCTGGGTCGATCCGGATGGATGTGAACATTGGGTTATGGATGACGGCGCCGAGGGTTTCATGACCCCCCATGTCCGCCGCGACGGAACCCCGGTCTGCCGCCGGGGTGCGCTGTGCGGCACGATGCCCGCGGACCAGTTCTTTGCAACCGACAGCTACCGTATCTCGTCCGAGGGGCAGGCGCGGCTGCGCCAGTTCTTCCAGGAGACCGGCGCCAACGGCTATATCATCACCGGACATACCGACAGCCGGGCCTCGGACGCCTATAACCTGCGTCTTTCGGTCAACCGGGCCAATTCGGTGGCGCGGGTGGGCCGTGCTACGGGAGCCCGCATCGTCGATGTGCGCGGCTATGGCGAGCGTGATCCGCGCGTTCCCAATACCAGCGCCGCCAACATGGCGCAGAACCGCCGCGTCGAAATCATCTGCGTGAATTGAGGAGAGCGACATGAAACTGATCAAGGGAATCGCCCTTCTCGCGGCTCTGGGCGGGCTTGCCGCCTGCGAGGCCACCGACAAGACCCGTGACCGTGGCATCGACGCCAAGGACCTGTCGCAGCTCAAGGCGGGTATCTGGGTCGATCCGACCGGCTGCCAGCACTGGATCATCGACGACGGTCTCGAAGGCTATCTGTCGCAGCGGATGGACCGCAACGGCAAGCCGGTCTGCGACGACTCGCTGCCCAAGGGCGTGGCCACCGGCCCGTTCAAGAAAGGTTCGAACATCGTCGACGCAATCTAAGCGCCCGACATGGCATCAGGGCCGCCCCTTGGGGCGGCCTTTTTTGTTTCAAACAGGTGAAAATTTTGCGGTCCCGCTTGCACCGACCGCAATATCTTGGCTACGCTTGTCTCAGGACTGCGATAACAGGAGAGCGGATGGCCATCAGCGCCCTCACACCACCGCAAGACAGCAGCACCCCCGCGGAGCTGCAACTGGAATTCCCCGACAACCGGCTGTTGATAGATTTATGCGGCGAGCATGACCGCCACCTGGTGCTGATCGAACAGGTGCTGGGGGTGCAGATCGTGCGGCGCGGCAATCTGCTGTCGGTGCTGGGCGAGGACGGCGCGCGTGACCGCGCCGCCGAGGTGCTGGAGGCGCTGTACGAGCGGCTGCAATCGGGCCGCCCGGTCGAAGGCGCCGATGTGGACCGCGAATTGCGCATGGGTCGGGGCGAAGAGGCCAAGGACACGCCGGCGGAGGACCAGCTGGAGATGTTCCTGGGCGGCCGGATCGAGATCAAGACCCGCAAGAAGCCGGTCGAGCCGCGCACTGACGCGCAAAAGGCCTATGTCAAATCGCTGTTCGAGAACGAACTGGCCTTTGGCATCGGTCCGGCGGGCACCGGCAAGACCTATCTGGCGGTGGCGGTGGGCGTGTCCATGTTCATCAACGGGCTGGTCGACCGCATTGTCCTCAGCCGGCCCGCGGTCGAGGCGGGGGAAAAGCTGGGCTATCTGCCGGGCGACATGAAGGACAAGGTCGACCCCTATATGCAGCCGCTCTATGACGCGCTGAACGATTTCCTGCCGGGCAAGCAGGTCGCCAAGCTGATCGAGGAAAAGAAGATCGAGATCGCGCCGCTGGCCTTCATGCGCGGGCGCACGCTGGCCAATGCCTTTGTGGTGCTGGACGAGGCGCAGAACGCCACCACCATGCAGATGAAGATGTTCCTGACCCGTCTGGGCGAGGGCAGCCGCATGGTGATCACCGGCGACCGCAGCCAGGTCGACTTGCCGCGCGGGGTGACCTCGGGCTTGTCCGATGCCGAACGGCTGTTGAAACCGGTGCCGGGCATCAGCTTCAACTACTTCACCTCCAAGGATGTGGTGCGTCATCCGCTTGTGGCCGCGATCATCGAGGCTTATGAGGCCGACACGGGCTGAACGGAGCGGGCGAGTGATCAGAATTGCGGGGTTTGTAGCGGCGGTGCTGACGCTGGTCTGGGCATTGGTGCATGCATTTGTCGGCGGCGCCGAAACAGCAACCCCGCTGCTGCACTCTGCCCTGCCAGAGGTTGCCCGCGGGACCGGCTGGCTGGTCTGGCAGTTCATGACCGGGCTGTTGCTGGTGATGTCGGCGATGCTGGCCTGGGGGACTCGCGCGCGCAACGCGGCGCTGCTTTGGGCCGCATCGGCACAGGCGGCGATGCTTGCGTTGCTGGGCATCGTCCTGGTTCCCGCGATCGGCATGAGCTATGGCCTGTTGCCGCAGGGTTGGCTGTTTCTGCCCGTCGCGCTGCTGGGCGTGGTGGCGGCACGGGGCGCGGCACGATGACGCTGGATCTGACACTCGAGGACCCGCGCTGGACCATCCTGCCGCCGCTGGCGGACAGGGCGATCTCGGCAACGCTGGCGCAGATGGGGCTGGACCCGGAGCTTTGCGAAATCAGCCTGCTGGGATGCGACGATGCCCGCATTACCGCGCTGAACGCCGAGTTCCGTGAAAAACCCTCTCCGACCAATGTGTTGAGCTGGCCGGCCGAGGATCTGGCCGCCGAAACGCCGGGTGGCACGCCGCTTGCGCCCGAACCCGATTTCACCGGCGCCGTCCCGCTGGGCGACATTGCCATTGCCTTTGACACCTGCCAGCGCGAGGCCGATGCCGCCGGCAAACCCATCGCCGACCACGTGACGCATCTGATCGTTCATGGTCTGTTACATCTGCTGGGCTACGATCACATCCGTGACGAAGACGCCACGCTGATGGAGGGTTTGGAAACCCGCATACTTGGCAATCTCGGTATTGATGACCCATATACTATGGAGTGAGGGGCCGCAGGGCCTCGTTTTGGAACAGGATTGATGGGCGACATAGAAGGCAGTTCTAGCGCAGCGCAGAGCGCGCAGCCGGAGGAAACCGGCGAAACGAACGCAGACAAGACAGGGTTTTTCACCCGTATCATGGATGCATTTTCATCCGGTGAAAGCCAGCAGGAACCAACCCTTGGCGGGGCCTCGGCCGCACCTGTTCCGGTGCCGGGCATCCTCAACCTGCGCCGGATGCGGGTCGAGGATGTGGCGATCCCGACCGCCGAGATCGTGTCGGTGCCGCTGACCGTCTCCAAGGAAGAGCTGGTACATGTGTTTCGAGACAGCGGCATGACCCGGATTCCTGTCTATGAAAACACGCTCGATACGCCGCTGGGCTTCGTGCATCTCAAGGATTTCGCGCTGACCCACGGGTTCAACGGCAACTCGACACAGTTCGACCTGCGCTCGATGCTGCGCCCGCTGCTGTTTGTGCCGCCGTCGATGCCGATCGGCGTTCTTCTGGCCAAGATGCAGACCGAGCGCCGCCATATGGCGCTGGTGATCGACGAATATGGCGGCGTCGACGGGCTGCTCACTATCGAGGACCTGATCGAACAGGTGGTCGGCGAGATCGAGGACGAGCACGATACCGACGAGGCGCAGACCTGGGTCAAGGAACGGCCCGGCTGCTATATCGCGCAGGCGCGCACGCCGCTTGACGAGTTCGAGACCGAGATCGGGCGCTCGCTGACCAATCACGAGGATGTCGACGAGGAAGAGATCGACACGCTGGGTGGGCTGGTCTTCATGCTGTCGGGCCGGGTGCCGGCGCGGGGCGAGGTGGTGCCGCATCCCGACGGGGTCGAATTCGAAGTGATTGATGCCGATCCGCGCAGGATCAAGCGCTTGCGGGTGATGATCCCCGACGCCGCCGAATGAGTTTACTTGCCGGTTGGTATCTGTGGCAGCGCATGATGCTGGCGCTGGGTCTGGGGGCCGTGGCGGCGCTGGGGCTCGCACCGATGTCGCTGTGGCTGGCCACGATCGGCGCCTTGCTGGCGCTGCCCGCGCTGTTTCTGGCGTCGCCGGGATGGCGTCAGGCGGCCTGGACGGGATGGGCCTTTGCCACCGGCTATTTCGGACACGCACTGGCCTGGATTGTTGAACCGTTTCTGGTGGATGTGGCGCGTCATGGCTGGATGGCGCCGTTTGCGCTGGTGCTGATGGCGGGCGGGCTGGCCCTGTTCTGGGCTGCCGCATTTGCGCTGGCGGCGGCGCCCGCGCGGGGGCCGGAACGCCGGGTGATGCTGCTGGTGCTGACGTTGAGCCTCGCCGAGATGGCGCGCGGCTATGTCTTTACCGGATTTCCCTGGGCCGGTCTGGCGCAGATCTGGGTCGAGACCGATGCCGCGCTGCTGCTGGCCTGGACCGGCCCGCATGGGCTGGCGCTGGCGACACTGGCGGCGGTGTTGCCGCCCGGTGTTGCGCTGGCGCGCGGTCTGGGCGGGCGGGCGTTGCTGTTGCGCTGCGTTCCCGCGCTGGCGTTGGGGCTGGCGATACTGGCCGTGGATGGCGCGCGCGTTCCGCTCGAAGGCTCTGGCAAGGTGGTGCGTCTGGTGCAGCCCAACGCGCCGCAGCACCAGAAATGGGATCCCGATTGGTACCCGCTCTTTCTGGAGCGCCAGATCCGCTTTACCGCCGCGGGCACAGCGCCCGATCTGGTGGTCTGGCCGGAATCGGCACTGCCCTACTGGCTGGATGACGCCGGCCCGGTGCTGGAACGGATCGCCGCCGCTGCGCGCGGCACCCCGGTACTGCTCGGGGCCAACCGGGCCGAAGGCCCGCGTATCTATAACGCACTTGCGCTGATCGGGGCGGGCGGGCGGATCGAGGCCACTTACGACAAGCACCACCTTGTCCCTTTCGGGGAATATGTCCCGCTTGGCGATCTGCTGGAACAATTCGGCATCTCGGGGTTTGCCACCCGCAGCGGGCGTGGCTTCAGCGCGGGGCCGGGCCCGGTTACGCTGGCGATCCCGGGGATCGGTGCGGCGCTGCCGTTGATCTGTTACGAGGCGGTGTTCCCCCGCGACGCGCGCGGTACCGCCGAACGTCCCCGACTGCTGGTGCAGGCGACCAATGACGCGTGGTTCGGTACCTGGGCCGGCCCCTATCAGCATCTTGCTCAGGCGCGGATGCGGGCGATCGAGCAGGGGCTGCCGATGGTGCGGGTGGCCAATACCGGTGTCTCGGCGATGATCGACCCCCAGGGTCGCATCACGGCCGCCTTGGCCTTGGGGCGCGAGGGCTATCTGGATGTGGACCTGCCGCCTGCGCTGGCGCCAACCGTTTATGGCCGCACTGGGGATCTGCCGCTGCTGGTGACCCTGCTGGTTCTATTGGCTGCGGCAGCGCGGATACAGGGTCGCAACCTGTTGCCAAATAGCGATTGACCTTGCCAATGGCCCCGCGTATCCCGGCTTGGACCTGCCACAACGGCTTCCTGGCGTGGCGAGGGAAACCTTCAATGGAGCACTTTTCATGTCCCGACAGAACTATATCTTCACTTCGGAATCCGTTTCCGAAGGGCACCCGGACAAGGTGTGCGACCGCATTTCCGATGCTGTTCTCGACGCCTTTCTGACCGAGGAGCCCGAGGCGCGTGTTGCCTGCGAAACCTTTGCCACCACCAATCGCGTCGTGATCGGCGGCGAGGTGGGCCTGTCCGATCAGGCCAAGCTGCGCGAATACATGGGCCGGATCGACCAGATCGCCCGGGACTGTATCAAGGATATCGGCTACGAGCAGGACAAGTTCCACCACGAGACGGTGGAGATAACCAACCTGCTGCACGAACAATCGGCCCATATCGCCCAGGGCGTCAATGCCGCCGAGGGCAAGGACGAGGGGGCCGGCGATCAGGGCATCATGTTCGGCTATGCCACCACCGAAACACCGGCATTGATGCCGGCGCCGATCCAGTACAGCCATGCCATCCTGCGCCGCCTGGCCGAAGTGCGCAAGAACGGCACCGAACCGGCGCTGGGGCCGGACGCGAAATCGCAGCTGTCGGTGATCTATCGTGACGGCATGCCGGTCGGCGTCTCGTCGCTGGTGCTGTCGACCCAGCATCTGGACCCCGATCTGACCAGCGCCGATATCCGCGCCATCGTCGAACCCTATATCCGCGAGGTCCTTCCCGAGGGCTGGCTGAGTGCCGACACTGTCTGGCATGTCAATCCGACCGGCAAGTTCGTGATCGGCGGCCCCGATGGCGACGCCGGTCTGACCGGGCGCAAGATCATCGTCGACACCTATGGCGGTGCCGCGCCCCATGGCGGTGGTGCCTTCTCGGGCAAGGATCCGACCAAGGTGGACCGCTCGGCCGCCTATGCCGCGCGCTACCTGGCCAAGAACGTGGTCGCTGCCGGTCTGGCCGACAAATGCACCATCCAGCTGAGCTATGCCATCGGCGTGTCCAAACCGCTGTCGATCTATGCCGATACCCATGGCACCGGCGACATCGCCCCGGCGGCGATCGAGAAGGCCATCGACACGGTGATGGATCTGACCCCGCGCGGCATCCGCACCCATCTGGGCCTGAACAAGCCGATTTACGAGCGCACCGCCGCTTATGGCCATTTCGGCCGCGAGCCCGAGGCCGATGGCGGCTTCAGCTGGGAGCGCACCGATCTGGCCGAGGCGCTGAAAAAGGCGGTCTGAACCGGTTTCATTGATTAAGCTGAACGGGCGGCTTAAAGGCCGCCCGTTCCGCATTGGTGAGGGCGAGTGATGCAGAGGATCATGGTGATCGGCGGGCCGGGATCGGGCAAGTCCACGCTTGGCCGCAAGCTTGGCGCGCGGCTGGGACTTCCGGTGGTGCATATGGATCCGATCTATTGGCTGGGCGATTGGGTCGAGCGCGACAAGGCCGAAGCAATGCGAATGGCCAAGGAGGTCGCCGACGGTTCGCAATGGGTGTTTGAGGGCAACCATTTCGCGTCGATGGCGTACCGGGCGGAGCGTGCCGATCTGATCGTGTTCCTCGATATGCCCCGCGTTCTGCGCATGTGGCGGATTCTGTGGCGGTCGCTGCGCTACTACGGGCGCACCCGGCCGGATATGGGGCCGAACTGTCCCGAGCGGTTTAACCGTGCCTTTCTTAAGTTCTGCTGGACCTATGACCGCGAGGGACGTTTGCGCGCACTTGGCTTCGTCGACGACTGGCGCGACCGACGTCGCGTTCGCATTCTGACATCGCGGCGGCAGGTCGCGGCATTTCTGGTCGAAATTGACCGGCAGTGAAACGCCCGGATGCGGCATCGTCTTGTGCCCGGCGCAACGTGATCGACGACAGGGCGGCCAGGTGGTCGCCCTTTTTCGTTGACCCGGGGTGTTTGCGCTTGACCCGCACGGCGTGGTTTTTCACCTTTGGCAAGGAAGACGGAGACCGCATATGCGCCAGTTTGCACGCTATACGCTTATCGCCGCGCTGACGCTTGGCTCTGCGCTGATGGCGCATGCGGAAGAGGACGACCTGGTGTTTCGGGTCGATGGCGAGACCCTGGTCTATGACACCACACGCGGTGACGAGGCGGGTGGCACCGACGATATCGAGGTGGCCCATGTCGACCGCCTGCTGGCGCTTCTGCGTCAGAACCCCGAGATCCGGGTACTTGATCTCAATAGCACCGGCGGCAGTCTTTATGCCGGGCGCGAGATGGCGCGGATCGTGCTGGATTTCGACCTCGACACCCTGGTGTCGGGCGAATGTTTCAGCTCTTGCGTGCGCATCTTTCTGGCCGGGGCCGGGCGGCGGATGCTGCTGGGCGCCAAGATCGGCTTTCACCAGACCACCTGGTCGCCCGGGTCGGTCGAGGAGTATTACAACGCCAACCGCGACTCGGACGGCTGGGGCACCCCGTTCGATTTTGCGTCATGGGTCTATGAGGATACCCAGACCGAGGTGCATGACGACCTGATCTATATGATCGACCGGGGCGTGGATGCGGAATTCGCCGTGCGCACCAAGGGCGTGCGCGCGGACGACAGCTGGTACCCCTCGCGGCTGGAGCTGACGCGCGCCGGGGTGCTGCGCGAGCGGCTGCGTGACGCTGAATGAGCGGCCAGGCCCCCAGGCAGACCCTTGCACCGGGCGCGCGGGCGCAGTAACCCCGCGGCCATGAGCAAGACGACACCTGACCGCCCGCGCCGCAACTTCTATGGCCGCATCAAGGGCAAGACCCTGAAACCGAACCAGCGGACCTATCTGGACGAGGACCTGACGCCGCTGGCGCCCGGCCCGGTGAGCTGGCAGGACAATCCCACCCGCCAGCCGCTGGATCTGAACGCGCTGTTTGGCGGTCGCGAGACCTGGCTGGAGATCGGCTTTGGCGGCGGCGAGCACCTGGTGCATCAGGCGGCCTCGAACCCCGGTATCGGCATTATCGGCGCGGAACCCTATATCAACGGGGTGGCGATGCTGTTGGGCAAGATCCGGGCGGCGGGCGGAGACAATGTGCGGGTGCATCCCGGCGATGTGCGCGACCTGTTCGATGTGCTGCCGGCACAGAGCATTTCGCGCGCTTTCCTGCTCTATCCCGATCCCTGGCCCAAGAAACGGCATCACCGCCGCCGGTTCGTGACGCCCGAACATCTGGAGCCGCTGGCGCGCGTGCTGAAACCCGGCGCCATCTTTCGGGTGGCGACCGATATTCCCGACTATGTCCGCCAGACGCTGGAGGAAGTGCCGCGCGCCGGTTTCGAATGGCTGGCCGAGCGTCCCGCCGACTGGCGGCAGCCCTGGGGTGACTGGATCTCGACCCGGTATGAGCAGAAGGCGCTGCGCGAGGGGCGGGTGCCACATTATCTGACCTTCCGCCGGCTGGAGGGGTGAGCCAGGGGGCGCTGCCCCCCACGCCTGCGGCGCGTCCCCCGGAGTATTTCGAACCAGAAAGAAGCGGATGGTCTGCGTGCCTGTTCCCGCTGGACCCTGACTGGGCAATTGGGTAATCGCAGGGGGAGTTTTCCAAAGGAGCGCGCATGTCCGGACACGGCACCCCCATCCCGATGACCTCGCATCCCTGTGGCCCGCTGAGCGGTGTGGCCGAGGTGCCGGGCGACAAGTCGATCTCGCACCGGGCCCTGATCCTGGGCGCGATGGCGGTGGGCGAGACGCGCATCACCGGCCTCTTGGAGGGCGAGGATGTGCTGGACACCGCCAAGGCGATGCGCGCCTTTGGCGCCGAAGTGACCCGGCATGCCGATGGATCATGGTCGGTGCACGGTGTCGGCGTGGGCGGCTTTGCCGAGCCTGAGCAGGTGATCGACTGCGGTAACTCGGGCACCGGTGTGCGGCTGATCATGGGGGCGATGGCCACATCGCCCATCAGCGCGACCTTTACCGGCGATGCCAGCCTGAACAAGCGCCCGATGGCGCGGGTCACCGATCCGCTGGCGCTGTTTGGCGCGCAGGCGGTGGGTCGCGAAGGCGGCCGGCTGCCGATGACAATCGTGGGCGCCGCCGATCCGGTGCCGGTGCGTTACGAGGTGCCGGTGCCCTCGGCCCAGGTGAAATCGGCGGTGTTGCTTGCGGGCCTGAACGCACCCGGCCAGACCGTGGTGATCGAAAAAGAGGCCACCCGCGACCATTCCGAGCGGATGTTGGCGGGTTTTGGCGCCGAGGTCACGGTCGAGGATACCGATGAAGGCCGCGTCATCACCCTGACCGGGCGGCCCGAGCTGAAACCGCAGGTCATCGCCGTGCCGCGCGACCCGTCGAGCGCCGCCTTCCCGGTCTGCGCCGCGCTGATCACCCCCGGCTCGGATGTGCTGGTTCCCGGCATCGGGCTGAACCCGACGCGGGCGGGCCTCTTCACCACGCTGCGCGAGATGGGTGCCGACCTGACCTATGAGAACGAGCGCACCGAGGGGGGCGAGCCGGTGGCCGACCTGCGCGCGCGTTATTCGCCCGACATGAAGGGGATCACCGTGCCGCCCGAGCGCGCGGCCAGCATGATCGACGAATACCCGGTGCTGTCGGTGGTTGCCGCCAACGCGCAAGGCGTGACCATGATGGGTGGCGTCAAGGAGCTGCGCGTCAAGGAAAGCGACCGGATCGACGCGATGGCGCGCGGGTTGCGCGCCAATGGCGTGACCGTCGAAGAGGGCGATGACTGGTGGGCGGTACATGGTCTGGGTATCGGCAAGGTGCCGGGCGGCGGCACCTGCGAGAGCTTTCTGGATCACCGCATTGCCATGTCCTTCATGGTGATGGGCATGGGGGCTCAGGCGCCGGTTTCGGTCAACGATGGCAGCCCGATCGCCACCTCTTTCCCGATCTTCGAACCGCTGATGGGCGGTCTGGGCGCCAAGCTGGAGCGGGCATGACGTTTACGGTTGCAATCGACGGGCCCGCCGCCGCTGGCAAGGGGACGATTTCCAAAGCTGTTGCGGCGCATTTCGGTTTCGCCCATCTGGATACCGGGCTGCTCTATCGCGCGGTGGGACGCCGCACTCTGGAGGGCGAGGCGGCCGAAACGGCTGCCCGAGACTTGCGCACCGAGGATCTGGAGCGTGATGACCTGCGCACGGCCCAGGTAGCGCAGGCCGCCAGCAAGGTGGCGGTGATCGCTGAGGTGCGCGCGGCGCTGGTCGATTTCCAGCGCGCCTTTGCCCGCCGGGCCGGGGGTGCTGTGCTGGACGGGCGCGATATCGGCACCGTGATCTGCCCCGAGGCCGAGGTGAAGCTCTTCGTCACCGCCAGCGCCGAGGTGCGCGCCGAACGCCGCTATCTGGAACTGACGGCCAAGGGCCAGGACACCACGCGCGCGGCGGTTCTGGCCGATGTGCGCGAACGGGATGCGCGCGATGCCGACCGTGCCACCGCGCCGATGAAACCGGCCGAGGATGCTGTGCTGCTGGATACCAGCACGATGGACATTCCAACTGCGCTGGCCGCCGCGATTGCCGAGATCGAACGGAAGATGCCCGCGAAGGGCTAATTCCTTCGCGGGCGTGTCGGGGCGCCGGGAAGCGCGCCCCTGGGGCCGGGATCAGAGGTCGCCCACCGCGACATGCTTGATCTTGGCCCAGTTGCCATCGGCGGTGGCGGTGGTGCCTGCCACGTCCTCAAGGAACTTGTCGCGGGTGGCGGCGTTCAGGAACAGGAACAGTTTGCCATCCGCCAGGACGTATTTGTCCGGGTCGCCGTCGAACTTCTTGCCCACGGCCACGCCATAAGAGCAGAAGCCGCCGTGCTGGGGCAGATAACGCGCCGGCTCGGCCTGGAATTCCTTGAGGTTCTCTTCGGAGGTGAAATAGTAGGACGCCCCGTCGATGGTTGCCGAGTAATTGGCAAAGCCCTCGACCGGGTTGCCGTCGCGCACCAGGGTCACCAGATCGACGCCATGTGCGGCCAGCGGCGCGCCGCCTGCCGAAATGCCATTCGAGACGTTGACCTCGTCCGCGGCAAAGGCGGGGGCGGCCAGCATCGGCAGCGCAGCAATCAGGGCAGTGAGTGCGAAAGTCTTCATGTTGAGATCCTTCCAGTGTGGTTTCAACCGGGCGGATCGGCCCGGTGACCAACAGATAGAGGCCGCAACGTGAACCTGTTATGGCAGATGATCCCGAAAGAATTGCAGATCGTTCAGATGTTCGAATGATTGGCAATTTTAGGCGTTGGCCTTACATCCCTGCCGCCAGGCTTGCCACAACAACGCCCAGATAGTTGCCCACCGCATAGCCCAGGATCGCAATCGCGATGCCGGGCACCAGCAGCGCCCGGTTGCGCAGCGCACCGCAGATCACCGGGATGAAGGGCACCGACATGATCGCCGCGCCCGAGGCCACCAGATAGGTGTCGCGGTCGATCCCGAACAGGCGGCAAAGCAACGCGTGCAGCGCCATGGCCCCCAGCAGGATAAAGGCGAAATAGCCGCCAAGGGCCCAGTTCATCCCGCTCAGCACCGACAGATCCAGCAGGGTGGCCGAGCTGAGGCAGAAGATCAGGATCAGATACATGCCAAGGTGGAAGCTGGTCGTACTGGCATGCAACCGGGGAACAAAGGCGCCCAGCAGGCCGAATGTGGTGATCAGAAGGATGGTTGCGGTGCCCGACCACGTCTCGGGCAGCAGGCCGGAGAGTGCTACCGCCACACCGACACACAGACCCGCCGCGCCAAAGGCAAGCGCAGACCCTGCCAGCCCGGAACGCTGGATCAGGCGCGCATATCCGCGCGCGCTGTCATCGGCGATATGAGATGTGTTGGCCTCATGATCGCCTTGGGAATGGGGCACGAAGGGCGGCAGGATCAAGCCCGCCAGCCGCTGGCCCACCAGCACGATGACCAGCATGTAACCGATGGAAAACACGATGTCATAGGTCACCATGGTCAGAAACAGCGCGTCGCTGGCCCCGGTTGCGGATTTGATCGCACCCATGTTGACGCCGCTGCCGGTATAGGCGCCCACCGCCATGCCCGCGACCTGCGGCAGGTTCTCGACCCGGCCCTGGAACAGCAGCACCCCCAGCAGGCTGGCCACACAGACCGAGACCAGCGACAGCGCCATGGCCAGCCCGGCGCCGCGCGCCTCGGTCAGGGCGCGGCGCAGGTTGGCGGCAAACAGGATCAGCGGCAGCGCCAGCGCCACGCTTACCTCTTGCAGAGTGGTCTGTATCTGGGTGAAGGCGCTCAGGTCGAGGCTCAGCGCCAGCGCAAATCCGGTGGCAAAGGTCAGCGGCACAACGCCGATCCGGTCCAGCGCGGGTATTCGCGCCGCCAGCCAGATGATCAGCGCGGGCAGGGTCAGCAGGATCAGGGCAAACAGCATCGCGGCCTCCTAATGTGTTTCGTGCCAGACCGGCCACCAATCGGTGATCGCGGTGCCGTCGAACACGGCGATATCGCCGAATTGCAGGAACAGCGCCTCGCTTTGGCGCGGGCGGAAAAACAGGAAATCACCGGGTTTCAGGGTGCTGTTTGCAGGCAGATCATACATTTCCTGATTGCTGGAATGCCCGAACAAGGCGGAGCGCCGCGCGCCCGCCGGGTGGCAGGGATCGGCCAGCCAGTTGCCGCCATAGATGAAACAGGCGCGCTCAGGCGAGCGGCCCATGAGGCGCAGCACCCGGCTCAGCCCCGGCGCCATTGGTATTTCGGGCCGTTCCACGGTTTTCAGAACCGGTGCCGCGATAAAGGCCGCCGGTTGCAGTGCCTCCAGCGCGGGCAGGTCGAAATCGGTCGGCTTGACCAGGGCCGAGGCCAGCGCCAGCTCTGTTTCCGGCCCGCTTCCATCATAAAGCATGAAGGTGGTGCTGCCGCCGGTGTTATAGATCAGTTTGGCCGCGGTCCCGGCCCCGAGCGTCTGAACCGTCAGCGCATGGAACCGGGCATAGGCCGCCCGCGCCGCGTCCAACGCGCGCGCCCGGCTGGCGATCAGGCGGGGCAGGCGGGCGATATGCGGCTCGTAGCCCATCAGCCCAGTCAGGTGCAGGTTCGGATCGTCGCGCAGTCGGGTCAGGGCGGCAGCAAACTCCCCGGCCCGCGCCAGCGAGAAACCGCCCCGATGCAGCCCGATATCGACCTCCAGACAGATGCGCAAGGCGCGGTCCGAC
Source organism: Ruegeria pomeroyi DSS-3 (assembly GCF_000011965.2). Taxonomy (NCBI): domain Bacteria; kingdom Pseudomonadati; phylum Pseudomonadota; class Alphaproteobacteria; order Rhodobacterales; family Roseobacteraceae; genus Ruegeria; species Ruegeria pomeroyi. The sequence continues at coordinate 17,503 of NC_006569.1, forward strand.
TGGGCGGCAAGCGCGGCATATTCCGCCAGTCGTTCCGGGCTGTCGATCAGCCAGTGCACCTGTGCGTCCAGCGTGGGAGACGTGCCTGCCACCGCACCCACCGGCATCGGCTTGCCCAGCAGGATATCGGCCTCTGGAAACGCCGCTGCGGCCTGCTGGACAAAGGGCAGGTGAAAGCTCATCAGCCTGTTGGTCTCCAGCCCTGCAATCACCACCCGCAACAGGTCTGGTGCGGGCAGCGATTTTTCGACCACCCGCAGCGCCAGACTGGGCGCCGTCATCCGGCGCACCGCCGCCATGTTGGCGGCCAACCTTTCGGTATCCACCACCAACGTCGGCAGCTGTCGCCCCGCCGCGATCAACGCGGCCTGCAACTTCTGGAAATACGCCTCAGACATCTCCAGCCCCGAACAGCGCGGCGGTATGGGGGTTGAGGAACTTGCCCGCCGGATCAAGCCGCGCCCGCAGTGCGGCGAACCGGTCGAAATCGGGATAAAGCGCCACCAGATCGGGAGCATTGAGCGAATGCAGCTTGCCCCAATGCGGCCGCCCGCCATATGCGCGCATGATCGGCTCGACCGTGCCAAACAGCATGTCCAGCGGCTCTGACGCGAGCTTGTGCACCGCGACCGACACCCGCGTGCCGTCGTTGAAGGGCGACAGCCATGCATCGTCCTGTCCGGTGAACCGCACCTCCATGGGGAAGAAGCTCTCCTTGCGCGATTCCAGCGCCGCCACCACCGCGCGCACCGCCTCTTGTGCGCGGTCCTCGGGCAGGTGGTATTCCATCTCGTTCATCCGGGTGGCGCGAGCGGTCGAGAGGAGTTTCCAATATTCGTCGGTCGTATCCTCCAGCACCCCGTCTGCGGGGACCTCCAGCGCCACATAGGCACCGAACGCGCGCCGCCGCAACCAGGGCCACCAGCCCAGGATATCGCGCAGGTCCTTGAGCGTCGCGATCCAGTCCTCGTCCTCGCTGGGCACCCGTCCGGCGATCTCTCCCTCGTACAGGTCATGGGTGATCACCGCCGCATAGCCCAGATTGGGCAGCACGTAGAATTCGAAATTGCGATGGGCGGCGGCCAGATCGTGCATGCGCGTGATCGCCTCATCGGTGGGCAGGATGAACAGCCGGCGGTTCAGCGCATAGCTGGGCTCCAGTTTCAGCGTATATCGCGTGATCACCCCCAGCGTGCCCAGCGACACCCGGCCTGCGTCGAACAGATCGGGATTGCTGTCGCGGGTCACGTCGCGGGCGGTGCCATCGGCGGTGATCAGACGGAACCCTGTGATACAGCCATGCATGGCCTGCAAGCCGCGCCCGGTGCCATGGGTGGCGGTGCTGAATGACCCGGCCAGCGTCTGCACGTCGATATCGGGCAGGTTGGCAAAGCCCAGACCGTGGTCTGCCGCCAGCATCGCCGCCTGACGCAGCCGGGTCCCGGCCCCGAATGTCGCCATCCCCGCCGCCGCATCGACCGAGATCAGGCCCGACAGCCGTCCGGTATCCAGAATCATGTCCTGGCTTGGCACCAGCGCGGAAAAGGAATGGCCCGAGCCAACAGGGCGAATCCGCCCCGGCCATGCGGCGATGCGGGTGGCCAGCTCCTCCTCCGAGGCGGCCGCGTAGATCTGCTGCGGCGTGGCCACCTGATAGCCCGACCAGTTGCGCCAGACCTGGCGGCCCGGCGGGGCAGGGGGGATGTCGGGGCTGTAATCGGGCCGGGTGAAATCGCGGCTCAACCAATGGGCCTGCATCGCTGCGGGCACCGCCAACCCGGCCAGCGCGCCATAGCCCAGCAGTTTGCGCCGTGTCAGTGTCATTGCTGCCCCTCCCCGGACATGAACGCGATCAGCGCCGCCAGTTGCTCGTCCGAACAATCCAGACACAGGCCCATTGCGGGCATGTTCCCGAACCCGTTCCGCGCCGATAACAACAGGCCATGCGCTCCACGTTCCTTTTCCCGCGCAGCCCACGCCGGGACAAAGCCGGTCAAAGGCGCCTGCGCCTCGACCAATGCGTGACAGGCCATGCAGGACCGTTCGTAGATTGCCGCCAGCTCCGGGTCGGTCGGGCGCTGGGTCTCGGCCCGGGCGATGTCGGTTGCCTCCGGTTCCGCAGGCGCGTCCGCGCCGGAGAGCCACCACCAGAGCGCCGCCAGAACCAGCGCTGAGATGAGCAGGATAAGGGCGCGCATCAGCTCTCCTCCTCAGTGTCGCGACGCAAGTAGAGCGAAAGATAGGCATCCAGCGCGCGCACCATCTCTTCGTGATACTGCGCCTCCAGCGCGGGTGAGGTCTGCCGCGCCATCCGGTCTTCCAGCGTCAGGGCGATCTGCACGGCGGTGGTCGCCACCACCTGCGGATCGCCGCCGGTGAACCCGTCCAGCCCCCGCGCCCAGCGGTCGGCGAGGAAGCCCACCAGTTCGGCATTGTCGTCGTCCTCGACGCTCTGCACCCCGCGCAGCGAGGCCAGCAGCAGCAAGAGGCCCCTGTAATAAGGATGCTCGGCCATAAACACGCGGATGCCCTCCAGCGTGCGCCGGATGCGCAGCACCAGATCGGGCTCGCCTTCGGTGGCGGCAATCGTCTCGATGAAATGTTGGCGCAGGTCGCCCGCGGCGCGGGCCGACAGCTCGTCCAGCAGATCGCGAAGGGTGGGAAAGTAGCGATAGATTGAGCTGACGGGCACACCCGCCCGCTCGGCTATCAGCGAGGTGTTCAGATCGCCCGGCGGCCGCTCGGCCAAGAGCGCGGATGCCGCATCCAGGATATCTGCAACCCGCTGGCGCGCGCGGGCCTGTTTCGGCGTCGCGCGGGTATGCATCGGGGTGTCGGTTTCAGTTGGAACCATGGCTCCGCTCTCCTCTCATCAGAAAGCGGAAACTTTTTCCGAAAAATTTTCAACTTCTTTCGCACCTGACGTTGCGGCAGCCGCGCGTCAGGCGAAATGGACCGAGACCGCGCCAAAGGGGCCGAAATCCGCCTCGATCCGGGTGCCGGGCGGGCATTCGACCGGGCGGATGAAACTGCCCGACAGCACGATATGCCCCGGTTCGATGACTTGCCCGTATTGCGCCATGCGGCGGGCGAGCCAGACCACGCTTTCGACCGGATCGTTCAGCACGCCCGCACCCAGCCCGGTTTCCTCGATCTCGCCATTGCGAAAGGTCAGCGCCCCGACCCAGCGCAGATCGAACGCGTCCGGCGCATGGCGCTGCTTGCCCAGCACCACGCCCGCATTGGCGGCATTGTCGCTGATCGTGTCGCAGACATTGCGCGCGTGCCCCGTCTCGGGATCGACCCGCAGGATGCGGGTGTCGAGGATTTCCAGCGACGGCGCGACATAGTCGGTGGCCGCCAGCACATCGGCGCGCGTCACATATGCCCCGCCCAGCGGTTCCTTCATCACAAAGGCGATCTCGGCCTCAACCCGGGGCTGGATGAACCGCCCCTTGGGCACCGTGGCCCCATCGTCAAAGGCCATGTCGTCGAACAGGATGCCGCTGTCGGGAATGTCGATGTTCAGCGCATATTGCATCGCCTTCGAGGTCAGCCCGATCTTCCACCCGATCACATGGCGCCCTGCGGTCTGCTTGTGTGCCGCCAGCGCCTGCTGGATGGCATAGGCGTCGTCCATGTCCATGCCCGGATAGGCCAGCGACAACAGCCCGATCTGGCGGCCGGTTTCCTCGGCCTTGATCAGGCGGGCGGCGGCATCGGCGTGCTGTTCGGGTGTCATACCTCGTCCTCCACCCCGTTGACCAGCGTGCCGACCCCCGTCACCTCGACCTCGACCACATCGCCGGGTTTCAGGTAACGCGGCGGATCGAACCGTGCGCCCGCGCCGGTAGGCGTGCCGGTCACGATGATGTCGCCGGGGTTCAGGGTGGTGAAGGTCGAGATATAGGCGATTTCCTCGCGCACGGAAAAGATCATGTTGGCCAGCGCATCGTCCTGCCGCAGCTCGCCATTGACCCGGGTGGTGATCCGCGCCGCGTCGATCTGGGCGGGATGGGTGAAGGGCACCATCCACGGTCCGATGGCACCCGACCGGTCCCAGTTCTTGCCTTGCGTCACGTTGAACTTGGCATGCCGCACCCAGTCGCGAATGGTGCCCTCGTTGCAAACGCTCAGCCCCGCGATATGGTCATAGGCATCCTCGGCCCGGATGCGCCGGCCCCCCTTGCCGATCACCACGGCCATCTCACCCTCGTAATCCAGGGTGTGGTTCTCGGGCGGGCGGATCAGGGGCTGGCCATGGCCGACAAAGCTCGACGCAAAGCGGGGAAACAGCGACATGTATTTCGGCGCCGCGCTGCCATCCTTGTATTCGGCGTTGCGGTCGGGAAAGTTGACGCCGACGCAGATGATCTTGCCGGGGTTCGGCACCGGCGGCAGATAGGTGAAATCGCTATGCGTCACCGCCCGGCCCATCGCCGCCTTGGCCAGATCATGCAGACCGCCCGCCGCGATCACCGCGCGCAGGTCGGGCCACCGCGGGAAGTCGGGCGACAACGCCACGAACCCCTCGTCACGGATGATGCCGTAAAGCTCCTGCCGCTCGGCGGCAATGGTGGCGAACTTCATGCTGTTCCTCTCGTCTGGCCCGGAGTTCAAACCGGGAAAATCACGTTGGTCTGACCGGTTCCCGAGGATGGAAAATACTCGGTCACCACCTCACACGGCTTGTCATAACTGTCCCAGCCAAGCGCACCATAGAGCATCGCGGTATCGTGCATCGACCCCTCGCCGCAGCAAAAGCGGGCGTAATCGCCCAGCATCTTCAGAAACGTCGCATGATCGCCGCGCTTCCACATCTCCAGCACATGCAGGTCCATCTGCCGGTTGAACTCGGAACTGATGGTAAAGGTGCCGTTGTTGGCGGCATAGTCCTTGTTGGGCCAGATCTTGTGCGACAAAGAGCCAGAGGCGACCAGCAACACCTTGCTGTTGCTGGCCTCGACCGCGGCGCGGATCGCCTCGCCCACGATGCGGCTTTCGTCATGGTCGTGCACCGTGCACCATGCGGCGACCGAGACCACCTTCATCTTGTGTTCCCGGCTCATGAACCGCATCGGCACCAGCGTGCCGTATTCCAGTTCCAGACTGTCAAGGTGATGGGCCAGCGTATAGGCGCCGCGCGCGCTGGCCTCTTTGGCGATGGCATCGCCCAGCCCCGGATTGCCCTCATAGTCATAGGGCATGTTCTGGATGAATTGCGGAAACTCGTTCGAGGTGAACAGCCCCTGAAACCGGCTGTTTGCGTTGATGTGGAACCCTGCGTTGATCACCCAATGGGTGTCGCAGATCACCACGGTATCGGCGCCAAGCGCGCGGGCGCGGCGGGCGATCTCCAGATGCCCGTCGATGGCCGCCTGCCGCTTGCCCTTCACGGGCCCCTCCTGCTCCGACATCAGCATGGTCGGTACATGGGTGCATTTGGCGGCGAGGACTATTTCTCCCATTTCTTTCCTCCGTCACGGGATGGTCGCGCGTTTCCCGGTGGGTGGTTCAGGCGCCCAGGCGCTGGATCTTGTGCTGGCCGGTGGCAAAGCCGATGTGCTTCTGCTCCATGTAGAATTCAAACGACCAGTCGCCGCCGTCGCGGCCGATGCCGCTGGCCTTGACCCCGCCAAAGGGGGTGGGCAGGTGGCGCACATTCTCGGAGTTCACCCAGATCATCCCGGCCTCGAGCTTGTCGGTGAACCGCAGCGCGCGCGTCAGGTCGTTAGTCCAGAGATAGCCGGTCAGCCCATAGGGCGTGTCATTGGCGATTTGCAGCGCCTCTTCTTCCGTCGAAAACGGGATCGCGGTCAGCACCGGGCCGAAAATCTCTTCGCGCGCGATACGCATCCGGTTGTTGGCGCCGGTAAACAGGGTGGGGCGCACGAAATAGCCTTGGTCGCCCACCACCTCACCGCCCGCTGCGACGGTGGCGCCGTCCTGGCGCGCGATGTCGAAGTAGCTGGTAACCTTGGCAAAATGCTCCTCGCCGATCAGCGGCCCGATCTCGGTTGTCGGATCCAGCGGGTGGCCCACCTTGATGTTGTTCACGCGTTCGACCAGCCGCGCCTCGAACTCTTCGCGGATCGTGTCCTGCACAAGCAAGCGCGAGGAGGACGTGCAGCGTTCGCCGTTGATTGAGTAGATCATGAAGATCACCGCATCCAGCGCGCGCTCGGTATCGGCATCGTCGAACACGATCACCGGGTTCTTGCCGCCCAGTTCCAGATGCACCCGCTTCAGCGTGTCGGCCCCCTGTTTCACGATCAGGCTGCCGGTGCGGCTTTCGCCGACAAAGGCCACGGCCTTGATCAGCGGATGTTCGGTCAGCGCCTTGCCCGCATCCTCGCCAAATCCGTTGACCAGGTTCAGCACCCCGGGGGGCAGGCCCGCCTCTTCGGCGATCTCGATCAACAGCCGCGCGCTCAGCGGGCTGAGCTCGGCGGGTTTATGCACCACGGTGCAACCGGCGGCCAGCGCCGGCGCAATCTTCCAGGTGGACAGCATGAACGGCGTGTTCCACGGCGTGATCACCCCCACCGGGCCGATCGGAACGCGGGTGGTGATATTCATCAAAGTGGGCGATTTCAGATGCTGCCCATCGCGCGCCTGCACCACCTGATCCGCGAAATAGCGGAAATTCTCGGCCCCGCGCAGCGCCGCCTTGGACATGAAGCGCCAGGCCTGCCCGGTGTCCCAGCATTCACACAGCGCGATTTCCTCGGCTCGCGCCTCGATTCCTTCGGCGATGCGGATCAGGATGGCGCGCCGCTCGGTCGCGGGCATGTCGCGCCAGGCGGGAAAGGCCGCATGTGCGGCCCTTGCCGCCGCGTCCATATCGGCCGCGTCGCCGCGCGCCACAGAACAGATCACCGATCTGTCGACCGGAGAGATGCTGTCGAACCGCCCCGCGCCGCCCGGTACGTCCTGCCCGCCAATCCGGTTCATCACCCCGTCGCGGCGAAACCGCTGGAGATGTCGGTCAAGATCGGCCAGCCTGGTGCTGAGGTCGGGCATCGGGAATGTCTCCTGGGGGTTATTATCATTCACATGTTAAATAAAATGATGCCACGAGTCAACCCCTTCCCCAGCGGCCTGCTTCTGCGCTGCGGCATATCCGCCCGCCACAGCGCAGCAAATCTGCAAACTCGGATTGGAAAATCGCCTGTTAGCGACCAAATAGATCGGAAAATCCGACACAAACCTGCCAAGTGTGTTTGATTTCGCCGCCCCCCTCCCGTAAAGCTGCGCGCCAAGCGGGACATTATGCAAATCAGATGCCTCGGCATCAGGCGAAGCTCTCAGGGTTTCCGGGTATTTGCCCGGACCGTCCCATGAATTAGGTAGGGCCCGCGACGGGATTCGGACACGAGAAGACGTAGCGATCACATGCAGAATTTCAGATTGAAAAAGGGATTGGACCTGCCGGTGAAAGGCGCACCGGTTCAGACCATTCATCCCGGCCCGGCGATCGGCTCGGTGGCCGTTCTGGGCGCCGATTATCTGGGGCTGAAACCCCGGATGCTGGTGCAGGAAGGCGACGAGGTGCGCCGTGGCACGCCGCTCCTTTGTCACAAGGACGCGCCCGAGGCGATGATGGTCGCACCGGTGACGGGCCGTGTCGCCGCGATCAATCGCGGCGCGCGCCGGGTGTTGCAAAGCGTGGTGATCGAGGTGACCGATGCCGCCGATCCCGGGCTTGACTTTGCCACCACCGGCAATGGCAAGACGCGTGAGGGCCTGACCGAGAAGCTCTGTGCCGCCGGTCTGTGGACCGCGTTTCGTACCCGTCCCTATTCCAAAATGCCGGTGCCGGGCGACACGCCCAACGCGATTTTTGTCACCGCGATGGACAGCGAGCCGCTGGCCGCCGATGCCGCCACCATCATCGCCGACGCGGGCAGCGCCTTTGCCAGCGGTCTGGCGGCGGTGGCGCTGCTGAGCGACGGGCCGACCTGGCTGTGTCACAAGCCGGGCGATGCGATCCCGGGCGGCGATGTGGCGGGCGTGTCGGTCGCCACCTTCGATGGGCCGCACCCGGCGGGCCTGGCTGGCACCCATATCCATTTCCTGGCGCCGCTGACGTCGGACAAATCGGTCTGGACCATCGGCTATCAGGACGTGATCGCCATCGGGCGGCTGCTGGAAACCGGCCATCTCGACCCGTCGATGGTGATCGCTCTTTCCGGCCCCGCCGCGCGCGAGCCGCGCCTGATCCGTACCATCATGGGCGCCTCGACCGGCGATCTGACCACCGCCGAGATCAGTGTCGACGCACCGGTGCGTGTCATCTCGGGATCGATCCTGAGCGGGCGGCAGGCCGAGGGACCGTTTGCCTATCTTGGCCGCTTCGCCCGGCAGGTGACCCTGATCGAGGAAGACCGCAAGCAGCACACGTTGGGGTGGATCCTGCCGATGCCGTCGAAATTCGCGGTGCAGCCGGTGCTGGGCTCGGCCTTTTCGCGCAAGCTTTATGCGCTGACCTCGAACCTGAACGGTGGCCGCCGCGCCATGGTGCCCACCGGCACGTTCGAAGAGCTGATGCCGCAGGATTACCTGCCGACGCAGCTCTTGCGCGCGCTTCTGGTGATGGATACCGACACCGCGCAGGCACTGGGCGCGCTGGAGCTGGACGAAGAGGATCTGGGCCTTGTCGGCTTTGCCTGTCCGGCGAAATACGAATACGGGCTGGCGCTGCGCGACAGCCTCTCCAAGATCGAAAAGGAGGGCTGAGCCCATGGGGTTGCGCAACTTCTTTGACCGGATCGAGCCGAATTTCACCAAGGGCGGCAAATACGAAAAGCTGTTCCCCATCTACGAGATGGTCGAAAGCTTTATCTATACGCCCAAGACTGTGACGACGGCGGCGCCGCATGCCCGGTCTTATGTCGATATGAAGCGGATCATGACCTATGTCGTGATCGCCACCATTCCCGCCATCCTGTGGGGGATGTGGAATACCGGCTATCAGGCCAATTCTGCCATCGCCATGCTGGGCGCCGACGCGGCCACCGGCTGGCGCATCGCCATCCTTCAGGCGCTCGGCATTTCGCTGGATGCGGCCAATCCGCTGGCCAATGTGGCGCACGGGTTCCTGTATTTCCTGCCGATCTACCTGACCACGCTGATTGTCGGCGGTATCTGGGAGGTGGTCTTTGCCACTGTGCGCGGGCATGAGGTGAACGAGGGCTTTCTGGTCACTTCGATGCTCTACACCCTGATCATGCCGGCCAGCGCGCCGCTGTGGCAGGTGGCGCTTGGCATCTCGTTTGGGGTGGTGATCGGGAAGGAAGTGTTTGGCGGCACCGGCAAGAACTTCCTCAACCCCGCGCTGGTCGGGCGTGCGTTCCTGTATTTCGCCTATCCCGCCAATATGTCGGGCGACAGCGTCTGGACCCCGGTCGACGGGTTTTCCGGCGCCACCGCGCTGGCGGTGTCGGCGGCGGATGGCTATCAGCAGCTGGCGACCAACGGCATCACCTGGATGGACGCCTTCTATGGCACCATTCAGGGCAGTTTCGGCGAAACCTCGACACTGGCCTGCCTGATCGGCCTTGCTTTCCTGTTGATGACGAAAATCGCCAACTGGCGCCTGATCGTGGGCAGCATGGCGGGCATGATCGGCTTTTCGCTGCTGCTCAATGTCATCGGGTCGGACAGCAACCCGATGTTCGCCATGCCGTGGTACTGGCACCTGGTGCTGGGCGGCTATGCCTTTGGCCTGGCCTTCATGGTGACAGAGCCGGTTTCGGCCAGCCACACCAACACCGGCCGCTATATCTATGGCGCGCTGATCGGGGTGATGGTGGTGCTGATCCGGGTGATCAACCCGGCCTTCCCCGAGGGGATGATGCTGGCCATCCTGTTCGGCAACGTGTTTGCGCCGCTGATCGACTATTTCGTCGTGCAGGCCAACATCAAACGGAGGGCGCGCCGCCATGTCTGAGACGCAGAGCAAGGGCCTGATCGCCCGTTTCCTCGCCGCGCCGCCGGATTCGGTGGGCAAGACCATCTTTGTTGCCGTGGCCGTCTGTCTGGTCGCCTCGATGATCGTGTCCTCTGCCGCCGTCGCCCTGCGCCCGGTGCAAGAGGTCAACAAGCTCAAGGACAAGCAGATGAACATTCTGCAGGTCGCGGGGCTGTTCGAACCGGGCCAGAACGTGGCCGAGGCATTCAAGGCGTTTGAACCGCAGGTGCTGGAACTGACCACGGGCCGGTTCACCGACCAGTTCGACGCTGCCACATTCGATGACAAGGCCGCCGCCAACGATGCCGATCTGAGCCGCGCGCTGGATGACGACCCCGCCGGGATCGGCCGTCAGGCGCTTTACCGCACCGTCTATCTGCTGCGGGACGAAGCCGGTGGCATCGACAAGGTGATCCTGCCGATCCATGGCTATGGCCTGTGGTCGACGCTCTATGGCTTTATCGCGGTCGAAGAGAACGGCAACGACATCTTTGGCCTGCAATTCTATCAGCACGGCGAGACGCCGGGCCTGGGCGCCGAGGTGGACAACCCGCGCTGGAAGGCGATGTGGAACGGCAAGAAGCTGCGCGACGATGCGGGCGATCTGCAGATCACCGTTGCCAAGTCGCAACCCGCCGCCGGTGCCGATTTCTATGTCGACGCGCTGGCCGGCGCCACGCTGACCTCGGTCGGGGTGGATAACCTGGTGCGGTTCTGGATGGGCGAGCAAGGCTATGCGCCCTTCCTCGAGGCCCTGAAAGCGGGAGAGATCTGATGTCCCAGACCAAGAAAGAACTGCTGATCGATCCGCTGGTCGACAACAACCCGATCACGCTTCAGGTGCTGGGCATCTGCTCGGCGCTGGCGGTCACCTCGTCGCTGCAGGTTGCCTTTGTCATGGCGCTGGCGGTGACCTTCGTGACGGCGTTCTCGTCCTTCTTCATCTCGATCCTGCGCAACCAGATCCCCAGCTCGATCCGGATCATCGTGCAAATGGTGATCATTGCCAGCCTCGTGATCCTGGTCGACCAGATCCTCAAGGCCTATGCCTTTGAAATCTCGAAGACCCTGTCGGTCTTTGTTGGCCTGATCATCACCAACTGCATCGTGATGGGCCGGGCCGAGGCATTTGCGATGAAGAACCCGCCGGTTGCCTCGTTCATCGACGGCTTCGGCAACGGTCTGGGTTACGGGCTGATCCTGATGCTGGTGGGCGTGATCCGCGAGCTGTTCGGCTCGGGCAGCCTGTTTGGCGTGACCATCCTGCAAACCGTTAACAACGGCGGCTGGTACGTGCCCAACGGTCTGTTGCTGCTGCCGCCTTCGGCGTTTTTCGTGATCGGCCTGTTGATCTGGGCCTTCCGCACCTGGAAGCCCAAGCAGATCGAGGAACGTGAATTCAAGATCCAGTCGGTGGAGGCGCATTGATGGAAGGGCTGATTTCCCTCGCGGTCAAGGCCGTATTCGTCGAGAACCTGGCGCTCAGCTTCTTTCTCGGCATGTGTACCTTCATCGCGGTGTCCAAGAAGATCTCGACCGCATTGGGCCTGGGTATCTCGGTCATGGTGGTGCAGGCGATCACCGTGCCGGCCAACAACCTGCTGCTGAATACGCTCTTGAAACCGGGAGCGCTGGCCTGGGCGGGTTTCCCGGATGTGGACCTGACCTTCCTTGGTCTGATCTCGTATATCGGGGTGATCGCGGCGATGGTGCAGATCCTCGAGATGATCCTCGATAAGTATTTCCCGCCGCTCTATAACGCACTTGGCATCTTCCTGCCGCTGATCACGGTGAACTGCGCCATTCTGGGCGGTTCTCTGTTCATGGTGGAGCGTGACTACAACTTTGCCGAGGCGACGACCTATGGCCTGTCCTCGGGCTTTGGCTGGGCGCTGGCCATCACCGCCATGGCGGGCGTGCGCGAGAAGCTGAAATATTCCGACGTGCCGGACGGGCTTCAGGGTCTGGGCATCACCTTCATTACCGCGGGGCTGATGGCGATGGCCTTCATGTCCTTCTCGGGCGTCAAACTGTAAGGGGGCGGACAGATGGAAACCTTTTCGCTGGGCGTCGTCCTCTTTACCCTGATCGTGATCGCGCTGGTTGGCGTGATCCTGATGGCCCGCTCGCGGCTGGTCTCGACCGGCAATGTGAACATCACCATCAACGGCGAGAAGACGATCTCGGTCCCCGCCGGTGGCAAGCTGTTGCAGACGCTGGCGGCCGAGAAACTGTTCGTGCCCTCGGCCTGTGGCGGCGGCGGTACCTGCGCGCAATGCCGGGTCAAGATCCATTCGGGGGGCGGCTCGATCCTGCCGACCGAGGAAAGCCACATCACCAAGCGCGAGGCCGCCTGTGGTGACCGCCTGTCCTGTCAGGTCGCGGTCAAGCAGGACATGGATATCGAGGTGCCGGAAGAGGTGTTCGGCGTCAAGAAATGGCGCTGCAAGGTGCGCTCGAACGACAACGTGGCCACCTTCATCAAGGCGCTGGTGCTGGAGCTGCCCGAGGGCGAGAACGTCAATTTCCGCGCCGGTGGCTATATCCAGATCGAGGCCCCCGCGCACCAGCTGGCCTATACCGATTTCGATGTTCAGGACGAGTATCGCGAGGATTGGGACCGCTTCAATCTGTGGCAGTACAAATCCGTCGTGAACGAACCGGTCGAACGCGCCTATTCGATGGCCAACTATCCCGAGGAGAAGGGCATCATCATGCTCAACGTCCGGGTCGCCTCGCCCCCGCCGGGCAGCAGCGACATTCCGGCCGGCAAAATGTCGTCTTATATCTTCAACCTGAAGCCGGGCGATGAGGTCACCATCTCGGGTCCCTTCGGCGAGTTCTTTGCCCGCGATACCGACAAGGAAATGGTGTTCATCGGCGGTGGCGCCGGTATGGCACCGATGCGCAGCCATATCTTCGACCAGCTCAAGCGGTTGAAGAGCAAGCGCAAGATCTCGTTCTGGTACGGCGCGCGCTCGAAGAAAGAGATGTTCTTTGTCGAGGATTTCGACATGCTGGCTGCCGAGAACCCCAATTTCGAATGGCATGTGGCCCTGTCGGACGCGCAGCCCGAGGATGACTGGAAAGGCTATACCGGCTTCATCCACAACGTGCTGTTCGAAGAGTATCTCAAGAACCATCCCGCACCCGAGGATTGCGAGTTCTACATGTGTGGACCGCCGATCATGAACCAGTCGGTGATCAACATGCTGCTGGAACTGGGTGTGGATCGCGAAGACATCATGCTCGACGATTTCGGGGGATGAACAAGAAACACCGGTGCTGACAGGCACCGGTGTCTTCGTATCCGCGCCCAAGATTATTCTGCGAATAATCTCAGGAGAAAATTCGCAGAATTTTCTCGGGGCTTCACTGATGGGTCAGCCGACGATCATCTGCTTCATCTTCAATGCTTCGTATTCCAGTTCCCTCAGGCGGAAGTTCACCACGTCGCCGATGGTGATCATGCCGCAGAGCTTGCCGTCGCGCATCACCGGCAGGTGGCGGAACCGGCCTTCGGTCATCCGTTTGAGCACCACGTTCAGCGTTTCGTCGGGCGCGCAGGTCTGCACCGCGCGCGTCATCAGCCCCTCGGCCTGCTGGGGCAGGGTCTGGCCCGGCGTATCGGCCATGCGGCGCACGATGTCGCGCTCGGAGAGGATGCCCAGCAGGGCACCGTTCTGATCTGTGACCAGAACCGCGCCGATCCGCTTGTCCTTCAACACGCCGACGACCTGGCCGATCGTGTCGCCCGGTCTGACCGAAAACACCGCCTCGCCCTTGCCGCCAAGCAGATCGGCAACGGTCGACTGTGACTGGGCCAGGTTCGAACTGGCCGACTGGCTATAGGTCGTCTTCTCGGCCTTGTCGCCACGTGTCGGGGCCTGATATGAGGATGGGGCCATGGGCTGGGTCTCCTGCTTGCTTGTTGCGGCTTACCCCCATCTTACCCGGGCATCCCGATCCGCAAAGGGCCAATCGGCCGCAGCCAGGACAAAACCGCAGCCCGCCCATGTTCGACACCCTGTACCTGACCCCGGCCAGCGCGGCGCTGATCTTTTTCATGGTCGTCGTCTGTGGCCATGGCTACCGCAAAAGCTGGAAGGCCGAGCCACCCGCGCCGCGCTGGCATCTCTGGGCCTATGGGCTGCCGGCGGCAATCGGCCTTCTGACGCTGGCCTTCCTGCCGCTCAAGGGCTGAGCCGGTTTGACTCCGCCGCGCCGCTGGCCTATGCCGCAGCAGCGAAATATCCGAGGTTGGCCCATGGTCCGTTGGCTTGCACTGCCCGTTGCCCTCATGCTGTCCGGCTGTCTTTTCGAGGCCGAACCGGAGGTGGTGAAACTCTCTGGCGACACGATGGGAACGACCTATCACATCACGGCCATCGGCGCGGATCTGGACGCCGAGGCGCTGGGGGCCGCGGTCGAAGTGACGCTGGCCGCCGTGAACGCCAAGATGTCGAACTGGGACCCGAAGTCCGAGGTTTCGACCTTCTCGGCCCGAACTGACACAGCGCCGATGCCGGTCTCACCCGAGTTTGTCACTGTGATCGGGGCCGCCAACCAGGTTCATGCACAATCGGGGGGCAAGTTCGACATCACGCTGGGCCCGCTGATCGAGCTGTGGGGCTTTGGCCCACGCAAGCCCGAGGATCCGATCCCCTCGGATGCCGAGATTGCCAGCGCGCTTCAGGGCGTTGGGCAGGCGCGGCTGCTGACGCTGGATACGGCTGGTGGGACTCTGGCCAAGGCGCGGCCCGAGACGGGTATCAACCTGAGCGCCATTGCCAAGGGATACGGTGTTGACGCGGTGGCCGAGACCCTGCGCGGGTTCGAGATCGACGATTACATGGTCGAGATCGGCGGCGATCTGGTGACGCGCGGCAAGAACGACAAGGGCGAGGCCTGGCGCATCGGCATCGAGCGGCCCGACCGGGGCGCGCAAACCGTGCAACTGGTGGTGCCAATCAGCGATTACGGCATGGCGACCTCGGGCGATTATCGCAACTATTTCGAGCATCAGGGCCAGCGCTATTCCCATATCCTCGATCCGGTCACCGGGCGTCCCGTCACCCATCGCACCACCTCGGTCACCGTGATTGCCGACAGTGCCATGATGGCCGATGCCTGGGCCACCGCGATGCTGGTTCTGGGGCTGGACCAGGGGCTGAAGGTTGCAGAGGCGCATAAACTTGCCGTGTTCTTCATCGAAAGGGATGCGCAAGACGGCGCCGAGGCTTATATGACGGCCCAGAGCAGTGCCTTCGCCGATCTGCTCAACGCCGCCGACTGACACCGCGAAAGGGTATCGCCATGACCACCTTCCTGCTGGCCTTCTTCCTGTTGATGATCGTCATGTTGGGAATGTCGCTGGGCGTGATGCTGATGGGCAAGCGGATCAAGGGCAGTTGCGGTGGGCTCAACGCGATCTCGGGGGCGGACCGCTGCGTCGTCTGCTCCAAGGAGATCGACCCCGACAGCCCGCTGCGTGACCGGCTGCAATGCCCCCGCGCGCGCAAGATGGCCGAGCGGCTGCAGGACGCGGACTGAGCCTGCGAGGCCTCAGTCGCGCACCAGGAAACCCGACGAGATATTGGTGGCCATGCGAATGGCCTGTGTGCGGTTGTCGCAATTGGATTTCGACAGGATCGACTTGACCTGTGAATTGATCGTGTCGAGCGAACGGCCACGCTCTTCGGCGATCTGTTTGTTGGTCTTGCCTTCGGCCATCAACTCGAACACTGCGCATTCGGCCTCGCTCAGGTCGAACAGTGCCGCGATCGTGGGCATTTCCAGCCGATAGGTGCGGCTGGTATCGGTACTCATCAGCAGAAAGCCGTCCAGCGCCTGCTCGCCGATTTCACGGGCCTTGTGCAGGGGAGAGATGTCGATGCACAGCGCGTCGCCGATACGGGCGTCGCTTTGATGATCGGCCTCCAACGCTTCCTTGCGGGGGCGGGCGCCGAATCTGCCATGTTGCTGCGGATCACCCAGCAGGGTGCGGGCGCGGCTCAGATCGTCATCGCTGCGAAAGCTCAGCTTGCCCTGCGGGTCGCGGCGGAACACGCCGCTTTCTTCGGACTGGCGGCGGAACTCCTCGTTGCCGGCGATCACGTTCATGCGCTCGTCCAGAACGCAGAACCCCACATCCAATTTGTCCAGCGCGTTCAGAACCGTCTGATGCCGTTTCTGTACCGCCTGAATCGGGCGCCCGATGCTGAGCGCCTTGGCAATATGCGGCAACAATCGCGATGCGCGCGCCAACCGCTGCGGCAGGTCGTCAGAGGCGTCCGAGCCGAACTGCATGGAAAACCGGTCGTGAAACAACTGATCCTTGTTCAACAGCGCGCCACAGCGATAGCGGATGCCATATTGCATCATCGTTTTCTGATTGGGACGCGCCAGCAGTTCGGCCTCGGATGCGGCCAGCACCGAATCGGGAATCAGCTGGATATCGTCGGTCGCACGGGAATGACGGGCAAAAACGGCCTGATCGGCGATTTCCAGATCGTTGTGCTGGTTCAGATACCCTTCGACCAGATCGATCTGATAGGTGTCGCTGAAATGCGAGGCCAGCAGATGCGGCTGATCGCCCGGCGTTTCGACCTCGAAAATCATTGCACCGATCCCGCCGGCATAGCGCGCGATTCGAGTCAGAAGCTCCGGCCACTTTCCAGGGTCCAGCGCGGCGTCGTAAATTGAGAGAACGAGTTGATCGTGCTGGTCAGTCGGGGCCATGGGTCTTGATGATTCGATGGGTCTTTTCACGAATATAGCGTGTTTCACCATTTCGGGTGATTATTGTCACGTATCCAAGCCTTACCCTACGTCTCATTGATAACTGAGAGTGAGTGGCTCGGTACAATTTATAGTCTTGCTGAGTTGGTGTCCGCGGAAGACCGTTCACCGAACCGTGCAGGGTCCCGCCGGGGAAATTACGACCCGGTCCTGAGCCAAGGGCGGTTGAACGCGGATCACCACTCAGCATCCTAGATGGATTGCGCGTTAGAAATAGGCGACCTGAAAAATTGCAGAAGACATTTGAAAAACACGCAAGGGTGGCGGCAGAATGGTGTTGCCGCCCTTTCGTTTTCCCGCCCGACGGCGCGGGAGGCCCCAGGGACAACAGACCGGAGGTAGATTGATGATTTCGAAACATGTGATTGGTATGGCCCTGGCCTGTGGGCTGGTTGCTCTGGCCGCGCCCGAAGCACAGGCGCAATCGGGGTGGAGCGTCTGCCGCGACGTCGAATGCCTGGACCAGGGGTGGAACGATGCGCAGCGCCGCTGGTGGTACACCACCACCCAGGGTTCGCGCCTGTTGCCGCTGTCCTGGATGCGCGCGCTGGAACAGCCCGGCGATGGAGACGGGGCGATCCGCGCCTTCCTGGACCGCGCCTATATGGACGAGCTGGGCTATATCGCCAATCCCGATCCGGTGCACAATCCCGAGGGGCTGCCGCTGGGCTGGGTGGTGGATCAGGACAAGACGCTGAGCGCCGACCTGATGTGCGACACCTTCCCGGAAACCTGCGATGCGCTGACCATGCGCGAGCCTTGGGTCGGGCTGACCTGTTCGGCCTGCCACACCAACGAGATCACCCATCAGGGCCGCCGCCTGCGGGTCGAAGGGGCACCGACGCTGGCCGATTTCCAGCGGATGGAAGAGGATCTGCTGCAGGCACTCAAGGACACGGTGGCCGATCGCGACCGGTTCGATCGGTTCGCGCGCGGGGTGCTGGGGGCCGATCAATCGATCGACGGGCGCGAGTCGCTGGAACTGCAGCTTAACGAACAGATCGTCTGGCAGCAGGCGCTGGCCGACAAGAATGCCGCGCCCAAGGTGCGCTACGGCCATGCCCGGCTGGACGCGCAGGGCCATATCCTGAACAAGGTGGCGCTGACCATCCGCCACCCGAACCAGATCACCAATGTGCTGGCCGATGCGCCGGCCAGCTATCCGCATATCTGGAACACCTCGCAACAGGATCAGCTGCAATGGAACGGCATCGCGCCGCGCATGGCCAGGATCCGGCTCCTGGGCGAAAACACCGAGCTGGGCGCGCTTGTGCGCAACACCTCCGAGGTGATCGGTGTCTTTGCCCATCTCGAGACGGACAAGTCCAAGGTGCTGCGCGGCTATCCTTCCAGCGCGCGTGTCCGCGAACTGGTGTCGCTGGAGCGTCAGCTGGAAAGCCTGCAATCGCCGCGCTGGCCCGAGGACATGCTGGGCGCGATCGACTGGGATCTGGCGGCGCAGGGGCGCGAGGTCTTTACCCGCAAGATCGACGGCGAAAGCTGCGCGGATTGCCACAGCCACATGGCGCCCGGCGACACCAGCAGCAAGATGGAAATCAGCATGACCCCGCTGACCGAGCTGGGGACGGATGTGTTCACCACCTGCAACACATTCCTGCACCGCTCGAAATCGGGCAATTTCGGCGGTCAGCTGGTGGATACCAAATTCACCCGGATCGACCGGGACGAGGACTATACCCGCCTGATGCTGGTCAACGCGACCGTGGGCACCATTCGCGGCAAGCTGTTCGAGGTTCTGGCTGCCATTCTGGGCAAGGACGACCGGCCCAGTGGAATCCGCACCGAAAGCAGCCTTGTCACCGAATATCTCCCCGGTGTCAGTGACGCAAAGAAGAAGGCCGATGCCGAGGAATGTCTGACCCAGGAACATCCGCTGCTGGCCTACAAGGCCCGCTCGTTGAACGGTATCTGGGCCACTGCGCCTTATCTGCATAACGGGTCGGTCCCGACGCTCTACGACCTGCTGCTGCCCGCGCGTATGCGCAACGTGGCAACGGCGCTTGATGCGGAGCTGCCCGAGGATGCCGCCACCCGGCCCGAGGTCTTTGGTGTGGGCAGCCGCGAGTTTGACCCGGTCAAGGTCGGTTTCGTCTCGGAGCTGGACCAGAACCCGTTCACCTTCCGCGCGCGGGGCGAGGATGGAGAGCCGATCCCCGGCAATTTCAACGCGGGCCACGATTACGGCACCGCCGGGCTGAGCGAGGAGGATCGCCGCGCGCTGGTCGAGTATCTGAAGACCCTGTAATCAGGCGGTGCGCCTTCGGCGCGCTTGATGTCTCGTCGTCGTTCCTCCTCCTCGGCGCGGGACGCGAGGTGACGCATCCTTGGATCGGCGGTGCTCTTCGCAAGGCGGGACGCCTCCGGCGGGAGTATTTTGAACCAGAAAGAAGCAGGGAATATTATGTTTCTTTCTGGTCGGAAATACTCCAGGGGGTCCGGGGGACTGGTCCCCCGGCGCTGTCGTCTGGTTCAGCCGCTCAGATAGGTGCCCATCAGGAAGGCAAGCGCACAGAGCGTCACGCTGGCGAGGATATTGCCGGCGGCGGTGGCGATCGAGCGGGTGCGATGCAAGTCGAGCGTCTGATAGGCGAAGCTCGAGAAAGTGGTAAAGCCGCCGCAGAAGCCGAGGATCAGGCGACGGCCATGTTCAATGTCCGGTCCGCCGGTTTCTGGCTGACCGAGCCAGAAACCCAGAAGTAGCGTCCCCAACACGTTGACCACCAGGGTTGCGAGCGGCAGGTCATGGGTGATGCGGCTTGACATCCAGTGGCGCAGAACCGCCCCCAGACCGCCGCCAAGCGCAAAGAATGCATGCAGTGTAAGTGCGGTCATCGCCGGGCCTCGCGGCCGCGCCCCAGCGCCTCGCCCAGTATTGCGGCGGCCAAGCCCGCGGCGATCTCCAGGGTCATGGCGGTGAGGCCGATGGACCATCCGTCCATGCGCGTGAGCTGGTCGAGCTCAAGGACGAAGGAGGAAAAGGTCGAAAGACCGCCACAGAACCCCACCGCTCCCAGATGCAGCAGATGGGGATGCAGCCGGTGCCGGATGGCATAGAGCCAGCCGAGCAGGAAACAGGCGGCGATGTTGATGCCGAATGTGGCGGTGAGGAAGGACAGGCCCGGCAGTTGAAATCCCAGCAACTCGCGCAGGACAGAGCCGATCGCTCCGCCTGCGAATACCGCCAGATAACTGCCCGCCTTTTGTCTCATCGGCTTCGCATAGCGGGCGGCGCGGCGGGTTTCAATTCCGCGCCGCGGCTGGCAGCCCGAGGATCTCACGCGCCTGTTGCCAGCTGGCGACTGGGCGCTGGTATTTGTCACAGAGTTCGACGCTGCGTCGGACGAGTGCAGCGTTTGAGGGGGCCAGCGTTTGCCGGTCGAGGCGGATGTTGTCCTCGAGCCCCGTGCGTGTGTGTCCGCCCGCAGCGATGGCCCATTCGTTGACGGTCAGTTGATTGGCGCCGATGCCGGCGGCGCACCATTCGGCCTGGGGGGCCCGGGTCCG
Organism: Ruegeria pomeroyi DSS-3; assembly: GCF_000011965.2. Taxonomy (NCBI): domain Bacteria; kingdom Pseudomonadati; phylum Pseudomonadota; class Alphaproteobacteria; order Rhodobacterales; family Roseobacteraceae; genus Ruegeria; species Ruegeria pomeroyi. The sequence continues at coordinate 37,802 of NC_006569.1, forward strand.
CATCATCCGGACATAGAAATCGAACACCTCGCGGTCGGCGGGCATCGCGTTCTTCACCCCCATCACGAATTGCACATAGAGCTTGCCGTAGAGCAGCCCGCGCCCGTGCATGTCAATGGCGCGCAGGATATGGCTGAGGTCGAAGGCCTCGATTTCCGGGGTGACGCGATAGCTGCGCATCTGGGCGGCCAGCCAGTCGACCAGGTCGGGCGGGTTCTCATAGACCCGGGAGGGAAAGTTGTTGGAGCCCACCGAGAGCGAGGCCATGTCAGGTTTCAGTGGCAGCATGCCGCCGCGCGCCTGCCCGGCGCCCGAGCGCCCGCCGGTCGAGAATTGTACGATCATGCCCGGGCAATGTGTGTGCAGCCCCTCCGTCAGCCGCGCAAAGCGGTCGGGGTCGCTGGATGGGGTGCCGTCGTCGTTGCGCACATGGCAATGGGCGATGGCGGCGCCGGCCTCGAACGCCTCTTGCGTGCTTTCGACCTGTTCGCTGACCGTGATGGGCACCGCCGGATTGTCGGCCTTGGTGGGAACCGACCCGGTGATCGCGACGCAGATGATGCAGGGCTTGTTGGCGGGCGTGTCCATGGGCGGTCTCCGGTTCAGATATCGAAGAAGACGGTTTCCTGCGGGCCTTGCAGGTGGATGTCGAAGCGGTAGAGCGGTTTGCCGTCGCGTTCGTCACGGTTTGCGATCAGGGTGGCGCGGCGGTTTTCCCATTCGATCAGGTTCAGCACCGGGTCGGCGGCATTGGCCTCGGCCTCGTCGCTGAAATAGAGCCGGGTGTTGAGGCCGATATTGATGCCGCGCGCCACGATCCAAAGGGTCAGATGCGGCGCCTGCATCGCGCCGTTGCGGCCCGGCACCGGGCCGGGCTTGACGGTGTCGAACCCCCAGTCGCCGGTCTCGAAATCGGTGATCACCCGGCCCCAGCCGCGAAACCCCTCCTCGACCTGGCCGGGGTCTTCGGGATGGGCATGGATGCCGGCGGCATTGGCCTGCCAGACCTCGATCAGCACATCCTTGACCGGGCTGCCGGTCCCGTCGATCACCCGGCCCTCGACCCGGATACGCGCGCCGGCGGCATTGGGTCCGGCGATATCCCAGCCCAGTTCCCGCTCGTAGATGTCGAACCCCGCGGCACCCGGGGCCAGGCCGATATGCACATAGGGGCCGGCGGTCTGGGACGGCGTTTCCTTCAGATAGTCGAGCTTCTGCACCATGATCCTCTTCTCCTTGTCGCGTTTCCCAACCGGAAAACCGGGGTCACCCTGTCTGGAAACGCTTCAATTCCCCTCAAGCCGGTTTTCGAACAGGGTCGAGCGGCGCCCGCGCAGCACCACGTCGAACCGGTAGGCCAGACAATCGAAGGGGATCGCGGCATTCATGTCCAGCGGCGCGATCAGCCGGTCGATGGCGGCGGGGTCGGGGATGGTGTTGACGATCGGGCATGCGTGGATCAGCGGATCGCCCTCGAAATAGAGCTGGGTGATCAGCCGCTGGGCAAAGGCGGTGCCAAAGATCGACATGTGGATATGGGCGGGCCGCCAGCTGTTGACCCAGTTGCGCCAGGGATAGGCGCCGGGTTTGACGGTGCGGAAGTAGTAATAGCCGTTCTCGTCGGTCAGGGTGCGCCCGCAGCCACCAAAATTGGGATCGATGGGGGCAAGATAGGTATCCTTTTTATGGCGGTACCGCCCGCCCGCATTGGCCTGCCAGATCTCCACCAGCGTATGGGGCAGGGGCCGAGAATTTTCGTCGAAAATTCTCCCATGCAACAGGATCCGTTCGCCAAGCGCGCTGTGGCCCGCCTGGGCATAGTTATGGATCAGGTCATTGTCGCCGGCGCCGATATCGCCATGGCCGAACACGGGGCCGGTGATCTCGCTCACCGTGTTCTCAAGGCTGATCAGCGCCTGCCGGGGGGAACGCGCCACCGAGGTCTTGTAGTCGTGTACATGCGCGGGCGGGTGCCAGGCGCGGTCGCGCTGGTAGAATTCGCCGGGTTTGGGCATCTGCGCCTTCTCCTTGTCACTGGGCCGTTCGCGCGCCGGTCCGATCAATCCGCTTCCATTTCGTCATAGGTCTGCCGCGCCAGTTTCAGCGCCTGGTTGGCGCGCGGCACACCGGCATAGATCGCCACGTGCTGGAACGCCTCGAGCACGTCCTGCTTGCTGGCGCCGGTCCGTGCGGTGGCGCGGATATGCATCGGAATTTCGTCGAAATTCCCCAGCGCCGCCAACAGCGCCAGCGTCAGCATCGACCGCTCTCGGTCGCTGATCCCGTCGCTGGCCCAGACCGTGCCCCAGGCGCCTTCGGTGATCAGGGTCTGAAACGGTGCCTCAAACGCGGTCTTGCCCGCCTCGGCCCGGTCGACATAGGCATCCCCCAGCACCCGGCGGCGCACCTTCATTCCGTTGTCATAGCGTTCAGACATCCGTCTTCCTTTCCGCCATGCCCTAATAGGGCAGACCGACGTAGTTTTGTGCAAGCACTGTCTGCGCATCCCGACTGTCGCGCAGGAACTCCAGCTCGGCCCGCTGGATGCGCAGGTCGAACTCGCTCTGTTCGGGAAAACGGTGCAGCAATTTGGTCATCCACCAGCTGAAGCGTTGCGTTTTCCAGATCCGGGCCAGGGCCTGTTCGGAATAGCGCTCGATCCCCTCGGTCTCACCGCTCTCGAACACCTGCACCAGCGCGTGATAGAGGTAATGGATATCGCTGGCCGCCGTGTTCAGCCCCTTGGCGCCGGTTGGCGGCACGATATGGGCCGCATCGCCACACAGGAACAGCCGCCCCCAGCGCATCGGCTCGCAGACAAACGACCGGAGTGGCGCGATAGATTTCTCGATCGAAGGACCGGTCACTAGACGTTCTGCAACAGCGCGCGGCAGCCGCTGCCGAAACTCGGCCCAGAAGGCATCGTCGCTCCAATCCGCGACCTTGTCGGACAGCGCGCACTGGATGTAATAGCGGCTGAGCGTGGCGTTGCGCATGGAACAGAGGGCAAAGCCGCGGTCCGAGAGGCTGTAAAGCACCTCGTCGCTCACGGGTGGCGTTTCCGACAGCAGCCCCAGCCAGCCGAACGGATAGACCTGCTCGAACTCCTTGCGAATGCCGGTCGGGATGGTCTGGCGGCTGACGCCGTGGAACCCGTCGCAGCCCGCAACATAGTCACAGTCGATCCGGTGTTCGGTGCCGTTGGCGGTATAGGTCACGTAAGGCGCATCGCTGTCGGCATCGTGGATCGTCACGCCCTCGGCGTTGAACACGCTCTTGCCGCCGACCCGGTCGCGCGCCTCATAGAGATCATGCGTCACCTCGGTCTGGCCATAGACCACCACATGCCGCCCGATCAGCTCTTCGAAGCTGATGCGGATCTGCTCCTCACCATGGGCCAGGATGGTGCCGTGATGGACAAAGCCTTCGCGATCCATCCGCTCGGCCACGCCCGCCTCGCGCATCAGGTTGACAAAACCCACCTCCAGCACACCGGCCCGGATGCGCCCCAGCACATGCGCCCGCGACTGACGTTCCAGCACCACGGTGTCGATGCCCTTGCGGTGCAACAGCTGCCCCAGCAGCAGGCCCGAGGGGCCGCCTCCGACAATCACAACCTGCGTGCGCATCGTCTCTCCTCCCATTGGTCACAGGATGAATGATTGAATGCGTGATGTAAAATGAGTAAACCTGTCACTTGATTTCCGAAATAGGCAAGTAAATGATCGACCGCCGCATCAAGTTCCGCCACATCCAGTGTTTTGTGGAAATCGCGCGCGAGGGCAGTCTGAAAACTGCGGCGGCAAAGCTGTTCCTGACCCAGCCCGCCATGTCCAAGACCCTGAAGGAGTTGGAAGAGATCACCGGCACCACCCTGATGCGCCGCAGCCGGGCGGGGGTTGAGCTGACCAAGCCAGGCGAGGTGTTCCTGCATTTCGCCCGGATGTCGTTGGCCAGCCTGCAACAGGGGCTCGACGGGATCGAGACCGAGGGGCGCCGCCAGCGGGAAACCCTGTCGGTAGGCGCGCTGCCCAGTGTGGCGGCCTATCTGATGCCCGGTGCCGTGAGTGAATTCTCGCGGTTGGCGCCACATGCGTTGTTGCGAATTCAGGACGGGCCGCACGGATATCTGATCGAGCGGCTCAGGCTGGGGGCGCTGGACCTGGTGATCGGGCGGATGGGTCCGCCGGAAACCATGCAGGGCCTGTCCTTTACCCAGCTCTATCAGGAACAGGTGGTCTTTGTGGTACGCCCGGGCCATCCGTTGCTGGCCGCGCCCGATCTGGCGCGGGTGGCCGACTGGCCGGTGATCTATCCCCCGCCCGGCGCCGCGATCCGGCCCCTGGTCGAGCAGATGCTGATCGCCAACGGGATCGGCGAGTTTCCCAACCGGCTGGAAACCGTCTCGGGCGCCTTTGGCCGGGTGCATGCCCGCCGCTCGGACGCGGTCTGGATCATCTCGCGCGGGGTTGTGGCCAATGAGATCGCAGAGGGGCGGCTTGTCGCGCTGCCCTTTGGTACCGAGCTGACCCGGGGACCGGTTGGGCTGATGACCCGGCCAGACCGGCCCGAGAGCGCGGTGGCCCAGCTCTTTGCGCTGGCATTGCGCAATGTGATCGGCGCCGGGGCAGGGGCCTGACCAAAGTCAAGTAATCGGCGCGGCGGGGCGCCTAGGACTGTGGCCAGACGCAATCCTGTGCCCGAGGTGCCCATGCCCCGCCAACCCAACAGACCGGAACCGATCCGTTGCGCCCTGCGCCGTGTCGCCGGTGTGCTGGGCGCTTTGCTGCTGGTGCTGCAACTGCTGGTGCCGCACCTGGCCCAGGCTGATGAAGGCGCATGGATCGAGATTTGTGCCGAAGGTGGCGCCACCTGGATCCAGATGCCCGCCGAGGAGACGGGTGACCCCTGTCCCGACTGCGGCGATTGCCTGCTGTGTTCAACTGCGATGGATGTCCTGACGCCCGCCTATGGCGCGGCTGTCGAACCGGTCATCCTCATCGCCCGGCAACTGACCGGAACCGATGTGTCGGTTGCGGCAGCGCGACACCGTCTTTGGCCTGAAACCCGTGGCCCCCCATTCCAAGACAAGAGAGGTGCGATGTGCTGATCACGCGCGTCATCCGGGTTCTGCTGACCCTTCTGTTCCTGGCCCCCCTCCCGGCGCTGGCCAGCGACCTGCCCCGGTTTCTGGCCGCGCTTGCGCCCGCCGACCTGGCCCCTGGCGCCGATGGCTTTGGCCCGCTGCGCGAGGATGTGCCGGTGGCACCGGTGCTCAAGGGTGGCGAGACCGTTGCCTGGGCCTTTCTGACTTCGGATTTCGTGGGCACCACCGGTTATTCCGGCAAGCCCATCCATGTGATCGCCGCCATCGATGCCGACGCGGTGCTGACCGGCGTCAAGCTGGTGGAACATTCCGAACCGATCGTGCTGATCGGGATTCCCAATTCCAAGATGGTGGCCCTGACCGAAGGCTACAAAGGCCTCGACCTGAAGCGCGAGGCCGAGACCGGCGGCGAGGGGCATGATCTCGATATCATCTCGGGTGCCACCGTCACCATCATGGTGATCGACGACAGTCTGGTGCGCGCAGGACTCAAGGTGGCCCGCGCGCTGGGGCTGGGCGGCCTGTCGCCCGCCACCCCCGAAGGCCCGCGTCGCGAGATCGACATGGGCCAGACCGGGACCAGCGACTGGTTCACCCTGTCGGGCGACGGCTCGGTCCGGCGGATGACCTTGGACATCGGTCAGATCAATGCCGCGTTTGACGCCACGGGCGACGAACGCGCCAAACGGCGGCGCGAACGTGGCGCGCCCGAGGATACCTTCATCGACATGCATCTGGCCCTGGTCTCGGTGCCCGAGATCGGCCGCACCCTGCTGGGCGAGGCGGAATATGCAAATCTTGTCAACTGGTTGGAGCCCGGCGAACAGGCCATTCTGGTGTTGGGGCGCGGCGCCTACAGCTTCAAGGGTTCGGGCTATGTGCGCGGCGGTATCTTCGACCGGATCCAGCTGATCCAGGGCGACAGCGCGGTGCGGTTCTTCGACCGTCAGCAACGCCGCCTGGGCACGGTTGCGGCGACGGATGCGCCCGGCTTTACCGAGCTTGACCTGTTCAAGATCCCCGCCGATGCCGAGTTCGACCCGGCCGCCCCCTTCCGCCTGCAACTGCTGGTGCAGCGCGCCGTGGGCGCGGTGGAGAAAAGCTTCCTCACCTTCGATCTGGGCTACCGCCTGCCGGAACGCTTCCTGCTGCCCGCAGCCGCCCCGGCGGTGGTCGAGGACGCAAGCGACGAGGCCGCCGCCAAGGCCGCGCTGTGGCAGCGGATCTGGAAGGACCGCACCGTCGAGATTGGCGTGCTGAGCGCGATGCTGCTGTTGCTGACAGCGACCTTCTTCTTTCAGTTCCAGGCCACGATGAACGCGCGCGTCTTCTATTGGTTCCGCTTTGCCTATCTGAGTGCGACGCTGTTCTTCATCGGCTGGTATGCCAATGCGCAGCTGAGCGTCGTCAACCTGATGGCGCTGGCGGGCAGCCTGCGCACGGGCTTCAGCTGGGATGCCTTCCTGCTTGACCCGCTGGTGTTCATCCAGTGGTTCGCGGTGGCCGCCGCGCTGATCTTCTGGGGGCGGGGCGCCTATTGCGGCTGGCTCTGCCCGTTCGGCGCCCTGCAAGAGCTGACCAACAAGCTGGCCCGCGCCCTGCGCCTGCCGCAATGGACCCTTCCGTGGGGGCTGAACGAGCGGCTTTGGCCGGTGAAGTACATGATCTTCCTGGGTCTGTTCGGTCTCAGCTTTGTCTCGATCCCGCTGGCCGAAACCTATGCCGAGGTCGAACCGTTCAAGACCGCGATCATCCTCAAGTTCATGCGCGACTGGCCTTTCGTGGTGTTTGCGCTGCTGCTGTTGCTGATCGGCCTCTTCATCGAACGGTTCTATTGCCGCTATCTCTGCCCGCTGGGCGCCGCACTAGCGATCCCCGCCCGCATCCGCATGTTCGACTGGCTGCGCCGTTACAAGGATTGCGGCAACCCCTGCCAGACCTGCGCCAACGAATGCCCCGTTCAGGCGATCCACCCCACGGGCGAGATCAACCCGAACGAATGCATCACCTGCCTGCATTGTCAGGTGCTCTATCAGTCCGAGGCCAAATGCCCCGTCGTCATCCGCCAGATCAAGCGGCGGGCGCGCACAGGGACGGTCGATCCGAAACTGACCCTCGGACACCCACCGGCGAACCATCCAAACGCCAAACCGCAAGAAGCTTCCTGAAAGGAGGAACGATCATGTCGGACCACGATAACAACCTGAGCGTCACCCGCCGCGGCCTGCTGGGCGCGACAGCCACCGGCGCCGTTCTCGCCAGCACCGGGCTGGGTGCCACCCTGATGACCGCGCGCGAGGCATCCGCCGCCGCCAAGGTCAATCTCGAACCCGGCGAGCTGGACGAGTATTACGGCTTCTGGTCCTCGGGTCAGACCGGCGAGCTGCGTATCCTCGGCATCCCCTCGATGCGCGAGCTGATGCGGGTGCCGGTGTTCAACCGCTGCTCGGCGACCGGCTGGGGCCAGACCAACGAGTCGCTCAAGGTGCTGACCGAGGGCCTCTTGCCCGAGACCAAGCAGTTCCTGGCGTCCAACGGCAAGAAAACCTATGACAACGGCGACCTGCACCACCCGCATATGTCGTTCACCGATGGCACCTATGACGGCCGTTACCTGTTCATGAACGACAAGGCCAACACCCGGGTGGCCCGCGTGCGCTGCGACGTGATGAAATGCGACAAGATCATCGAGATCCCCAATGCGCATGACATCCACGGCCTGCGGCCGCAGAAATACCCGCGCACCGGCTATGTCTTTGCCAATGGCGAGCACGAGGCGCCGCTGGTCAATGACGGCCAGATCCTCGATGATCCCTCGCAATATGTGAACATCTTCACCGCGATTGACGGCGACAGCATGGAGATCGCCTGGCAGGTGATCGTGTCGGGCAACCTCGACAACACCGATTGCGACTATCAGGGCAAATACGCCTTTTCGACCTCGTACAACTCGGAAATGGGCATGAACCTGGCCGAGATGACCGAGAACGAGCTGGACCATGTGGTTGTCTTCAACCTCAAGGAAATCGAGGCTGGCATCGCGGCGGGCGATTATCAGGAGCTGAACGGCGTCAAGGTCGTCGACGGGCGCAAGGGCGCGGGCAACAACTATACCCGCTATATCCCGATCCCCAACAGCCCGCACGGCGTGAACGCCGCCCCCGACAAGCGCCACATCATGATCAACGGCAAGCTGTCGCCCACCGTCTCGGTGATCGACGTCGAGAAGGTCGATGCGCTGTTTGCCGACAATGCCGATCCGCGCTCGGCCATCGTGGCCGAACCGCAGCTGGGCCTTGGGCCGCTTCACACCGCATTCGACAACAAGGGCAACGCTTATACCACCCTGTTCCTGGACAGCCAGGTGGTGAAGTGGAACATCGCAAAGGCGATCGAGGCCTATGCCGGCGCCGATGTTGACCCGATCCTCGACAAGGTCGATGTGCAGTATCAGCCGGGCCACAACTCGACCTCGATGGGTGAAACCGCCGAGGCCGATGGCAAATGGCTGATCTCGATGAACAAGTTCTCGAAGGACCGGTTCCTGAACGTCGGCCCCCTGAAGCCCGAGAACGAGCAGCTGATCGACATTTCCGGCGACAAGATGAAGGTGGTGCATGACGGCCCGACCTTTGCCGAGCCGCATGACAGCATCATCGTGCACCGGTCCAAGGTGAACCCGGTCAACGTCTGGGACCGCAACGACCCGATGTGGGAAGACGCCCGCCAGCAGGCCGCCGCCGATGGTGTCGACCTGGAGGAAGGTGCCGAAGAGCCGATCCGCGATGGCAACAAGGTACGGGTCTACATGACGTCCGTGGCGCCGACCTTCAGCCTCGAGAAGTTCACGGTGAAGCAGGGCGACGAGGTGACGATCTATGTCACCAACCTCGACGATGTGGATGATGTGACCCACGGGCTGTGCATGGCCAACTTTGGCATCGCGATGGAAGTGGCGCCGCAGGCGACCGCTTCGGTCACGTTCATTGCCGACCGTCCGGGCGTGCACTGGTTCTATTGCCAGTGGTTCTGCCACGCGCTGCACATGGAAATGCGTGGCCGTATGTTTGTCGAACCGCGGGGAGCATAAGTCATGCGCTGGCCCCTGCTGATTGCGACCCTTATTGCCTCGCCCCTTTGGGCGGCGGATTGGGACGTGCCCAACCGGGCGGGGGCCATTTCCGAAACACTGGCCCAGGCGGCGGATGGTGACACCCTCCGCCTGGCGCCCGGTATCTATGCCGAAACCCTGGTCCTGTCCCGGCCCGTCACCCTTGACGGGATGGGGCGGGCCACCATCGACGGGCAAGGCACCGGCAGCGTGATCACCGTGACCGGCCCCGGCGTGACCCTGCGCGGGCTCACCGTGATCGGCTCCGGCTCGGACCATGACGGGATCGACAGCGGTATCCAGCTGACCAAGACCGCCCGCGCCCCGGTGGTGGAAAACAACGTGCTGATCGGCAATCTCTACGGCGTCGATATCCACGGCGCCAAGGATGCGCTGGTCAAGGGCAACCGGATCGAAGGCCGTCAGGACCGCCGCATGAACGCGCGCGGCAATGGCGTCTATGTCTGGAACGCCCCCGGCGCGGTTGTTGAGGGCAATGATATCCAATACGGCCGCGATGGCATCTTCGTGAACTCCTCGCGCCGCAATCTGTTCCGCGACAACCTGTTCCGCGATCTGCGTTTTGCCGTGCATTACATGTATGCCGACAATTCCGAGGTCTCGGGCAATGTCTCGATCGGCAACGATCTGGGTTATGCGGTGATGTTCACCAGCCGGGTCAAGGTGGTCGACAATGTCTCGATCGGCGACCGCGAACACGGGGTCATGCTGAACTATGCCAATGACAGCGTGATCTCGGGCAATGTGGTGAAGGGGGCGAAAGAGAAATGCACCTTCCTCTACAATGCCAACAAGAACGAGTTTACCAACAACTGGTTCGAAGGCTGCGGCATCGGCATCCATTTCACCGCCGGGTCCGAGCGGAACCGGATCGTCGGCAACGCCTTTGTCGGTAACCGGACCCAGGTGAAATATGTCTCGACCCGCTGGGTCGAGTGGTCCGAGGATGGGCGCGGCAATTACTGGTCCGATTTTGCGGCCTATGACGTGAACGGCGACGGCATCGCCGACGCCCCCTATCGCCCCAACGACAGCATGGACCATGTGCTGTGGACCCAGCCGGCGGCCAAGTTGCTGCTCGGCTCCCCCGCCGTGCAGCTGCTGCGCTGGTCGCAATCCGCCTTTCCGGCCCTTTTGCCCGGCGGCGTGATCGACAGCAACGCCCTGATCAAAGCCCCTGAACCCTCAGCCCTGAAAAAGGTGCCTCATGACGGATAAGGCCCTGACCATCGAAACCCTGTGCAAGGATCGCGGACCGACCCGCGTTCTGAGCGATGTGTCTCTGCATGTCGCCCCCGGCGAGCGCGTGGCGCTGCTGGGCCATAACGGCGCCGGTAAATCGACGCTGATCAAATCCATCCTGGGCCTGACCCGGATCGACGGTGGCAGCATTCGCATCGGCACTGCCGCGCCCGGCAGCGCTCAGGCCCGGCGCGAGACCGCCTATCTGCCCGAGGCGGTCTCGTTCCACCCGGCCCTGACCGGGCGCGAGCAGCTGAGGCTGTTCGCCCGCCTGTCCGGCGAGCGGGCCGATGTGTCCGGATTGCTGGAGCGGGTCGGGCTGGCCGACGCGATGGACCGCCGCATCGGCGCCTATTCCAAGGGGATGCGGCAGCGACTGGGCCTCGCCCAGGTGCTGCTCGGCAAACCCCGTGTGGCGCTGCTGGACGAGCCGACGAGCGGTTTGGACCCGATCTCGCGGCAGGATCTCTATGCCATCATCGACGAACTGGCGGGGCAGGGGGCGGCGGTCCTGATCGCCAGCCATGCCCTGACCGAGGTCGAGGCCCGCACCGACCGCATCGCCATCCTGCGCAAGGGGGTCAAGGTGGCTGACGACACACTGGCCAACCTGTCTGCGCTGGCGGGTCTGCCAATCCGCTTGCGGGTCAGGGCGCGCGAGAACGCCGATGCGCTGGCCGCCCGGCTGGGCGGCAGCCGCGTCAACGGTGCCTCGGTCGAGCTGCTGTGCGATCCCGCCGACAAGATGACGGCGCTGCGCAGCATCGCCGCCATGGGCGAGGCGGTTGTCGATGTCGACATGACCCCGCCCCGGCTGGAGGACCTCTATCGCCATTATGCAAAGGAGACGCTGCAATGACCCGTTTTCTTGCGGTTGCCCAAACCGAAATGCTGATCCTGCGCCGCAACCGCTGGCTGCTGGTCGCGACCCTGATCATGGTCCTGTTCGCGCTGGCGCTGACATTTGCGGGCAGCGCGCCCACCGGCACGCTGGGGGTCGATATGCTGACGGTCTCGGTCGCCTCGATGACCACGCTCAGCGTCTATCTGGCGCCGCTCCTGGCGTTGATGATCTCGTTTGACGCGGTGGCGGGCGACATGGACCGGGGCAGCCTGCCCCTGCTGCTGTCCTATCCGGCGGGGCGGGGCGAGATTCTGCTGGGCAAGTTCGCCGCGCATCTGGCCGCCCTGGCATTCGCCATGACCGTCGGGTTTGGCACTGCCGGTGCCGTCGCGGCCTGGTTCGGTGGCGCGGGTCCTGAAAGCCTGATGGCGCTCTTGCGCCTCATCCTCACCTCGATCCTGCTGGGCGCCGCCTTTCTGGCGCTGGGATACCTGCTGTCCGCGACCGCCCGAGGCTCGGCCGCGGCGGCGGGTCTGTCGGCCGGGCTCTGGCTGGTTTTTGTCGTCCTCTACGATCTTGGCCTGTTGGGGGCCGTGGTCATGGACAAGGGCGGCACCTTCACCCAATCTGTCTTCCCCTGGGTGATGGTGGCCAACCCGGCCGACGCCTTCCGGCTGTGGAACATCGCCGCGACCGAGGGGGTCGCCATGGCCTCGGGCATGACCGGCGCCGCACAGGCGCTGCCGGTCTGGGCCGCGCCCGCCTCGCTGCTCATCTGGCCGGTGCTGGGGCTGTTGTTGGCCCGCGCCGCCTTCCGGAGGGTCGAGCCATGAGAACCCTTGCCCTGATCGCGCTGATTGCGCTGGCCGCCTGCAAGGAGGAAGAGGCCGCCGCGCCGCCTGTGCCGGTCGATCTGACCGAAAGCGCGCTCAGCTATTTCTGTCAGATGAACGTGGCCGAACATGGCGGGCCAAAGGGCCAGATCCACCTCAAGGGGCATCCGGCACCGCTGTTCTTTGCCCAGGTGCGCGACATGGTCGCTTATCTCAAAAGCCCCGAGCGCGAGGCCGAGATCACCGCCGTTTACGTCAGCGACATGGGCGCTGCGCGCAGCTGGGCCGAGCCCGGGCCGGGCAACTGGATCGCCGCCGATAGCGCGCTTTTTGTCACCGGCGCCGATGTGGCGGGCGGCATGGGCGCGCCCGAACTGGTGCCCTTTGCCACGCCCGAGGCCGCCGCGCGGTTCATCGCGCGTCATGGCGGTCAGGCGCTGCCGCTCAACGACATTCCCGATGCCGCGGTCCTGGGTCCGGTCGACCTGACCCAGCCGCTGGCGACACCGGTGCTGTAATTCCGCACCCGCAACCCAAAGAGAAGGAGAACCCCATGTTCAAAAACCGACTGATCCTGACCATTCTGGCCGCAGGGCTGGCGCTGCCCGCCCTGGCCGATGGCGATGCCGACAAGGGCAAGAAAGTGTTCAACAAGTGCAAGGCCTGCCATGCGGTCGGCGAGGGCGCGGCCAACAAGGTCGGGCCACAGCTGAACGGCATCATCGGTGCCGCCGCCGGTCAGGTCGAAGGGTTCAAGTATTCCGACGCCCTGATCGAGGCCGCCGCAGGGGGTCTGGTCTGGGACGACGAGAGCCTGGCCGCGTTTCTGGCCAAGCCCAAGGATTTCATGAAGGGCACCAAGATGTCCTTTGCCGGGCTCAAGAAGGAAGACGAGATCGAAAACGTCATCGCCTATTTGCAAGGATTCTGACCTTGCCGGGCGGGTCGCCCGGCGGCCCGCCCTAACCTTCGAGCGAGACCCAGAGCACGCGCGCGTCTTCGTCACTGGTCGAGACGCAGCCATGACCCATGCCGCTGTCGTAATAGACGCTGTCGCCCGCCTTCATCGGCAGGGGCCGGTAGTGTTCGGTATAAAGGGTCAGCTCGCCGCTCAGCACGAACATGAACTCTTCGCCCCGGTGGCGCACCCAGGTGTCGAACTCGCTGACGTCGCGGGCCTTGATCGTGCTGATATAGGGCAGCATCCGCTTGCTGGTCAGTTCGGTACACAGCAATTCGTGGTCATAGGTGCCGGTGACCTGATGTTCGCCCTGGTCCTTGCGGGTGAAATCGCGCCGGCCCGAGATGTCGCTCTTGCCCGATTGCACGAACAGTTGCGGCGTCTCCAGATCCAGCGCCTGCATCAGGCGGCGGATGATGTCGAAACTGGGCCGGGTCTGGTTGTTCTCGATCTTGGACAGGGTCGAGCGGCCGATCGCGGCCGACCGTGCGGCCTCTTCCAGCGTCAGGCCCTTGTCCTTGCGGGCGTCGCGAATCATTTTGCCCAGCGTTTCGCCATCGGGCGCTTCCAGCGCTTCGGGGCTCAACCCCTCGTCCTCGGCCTGTACCGGTTCCATATCATCCCTCCGCATGTCCCCAATTCCTTGCAGGATCAGCCTAACCCAATCAAAATTTCTCACGCAAATCTTTTGTTGCGAATAAGGGAAAAGTTTCCTATAGGAGACGCACCTTGTGTGCGACGGGATACAATCCGCGCGCCAACAGGGCATTCAGGGGGGTTCTCGTGAGCGAGCGCGTTTCGTCACTGATCGGCAGAGGGGAGGGCCAACCAGGCCCCGCCCCTGCCGCGGGCCGCAGGTCCACCTCCGAAAAACTACCGTTCCGGTCCGCGCCTGTCGCTGGCCTCTCTCTCCTCCTCCCGGCCTCACCGGGCGTGGACCGGAACGGTTTCTTCTCCGCCGCATCCTGTCTTTCAGCCCAAGGGATTCCCCAGTCATGACCGATACGCCCAAACGCACCCCGCTCTATGATCTGCATGTCGAGCTTGGCGGCAAGATGGTGGATTTCGCCGGATGGGAAATGCCGGTGCAATACCCGATGGGGATCATGGGCGAGCACAAGCAGTGCCGCGAAAAGGCGGCGCTGTTCGATGTCAGCCACATGGGGCAGGTGATCCTGCGCGGGGACGATATCGGCGCCAAGCTGGAAAAGCTTTGCCCACAGGTGTTCTTGACCCTGCCCGAGGGCAAGGCGCGTTACGGCTTCTTTACCAATGCCGAGGGCGGCATCATGGATGACCTGATCGTGTCGAATGCCGGCGAGTATTTCTTTGTCGTGGTGAACGCGGCGCTGCGCCATCAGGATATCCCGCATTTGGCGGCGCATCTGGATGGGGTCGAGGTGACCGAGATCTTCGACCGCGCGCTGGTCGCGGTACAGGGCCCCAGCGCCGAGGATGTGGTGGGCCGCCTCTGCCCCGCCGCGCGCGATCTGAAATTCATGGAGACGATGCTGGGAGAGATCGACGGCGTAGACTGCCGTATCTCGCGGCTGGGCTATACCGGCGAGGACGGTTACGAGATTTCGATCCCCGAGGGCGAGGCGATCCGCATCTCGCGCCTGTTCCTGGCGCATGAGGATTGCGAACCGGCGGGCCTGGGCGCCCGCGACAGCCTGCGGCTGGAGGCGGGGCTGTGCCTCTATGGCAATGACATCGACAACGGTACCTCGCCGATCGAGGCCAGCCTGCTCTGGGCAATCCAGAAACGGCGCCGCGAAGAGGGCGGGTTTCCGGGCGCCGGGCGCATCCTGAAAGAGATCGCTGAAGGTGCCCCGCGCAAGCTGGTCGGTATCAAGCCCGAAGGTAGGGCGCCTGCCCGCCAGCATGTGGAGATCCAGAGCCTTGGCGGCGAGACCATCGGCGAGATCACCTCGGGCGGGTTCGGCCCGACGGTCGGCGCTCCGGTGGCGATGGGCTATGTCGCCAGCGCTCATGCTGCACCCGGCGAAAAGGTGAACCTGATTATCCGGGGGAAGGCCCAGCCTGCCGAGATCGTTGCGCTGCCCTTTGTTGCGCAGAATTACAAACGTTAACCCAGCCCTGCCGCGCGGCAGGGGGCACAAAGCCTTGTAAAGGCTTTGTCCACAAGGTTTTTACAAAACCTTGCCCCCGCCTGTGGTAACCGAAACATACTATCTGAAGGATCGACAAACATGACCATCTATTACTCCGAAGATCACGAATGGCTCAGCGTCGAGGGCGAGATCGCCACGCTGGGTATCACCAAACACGCTGCCGACCAGCTGGGCGAGGTGGTGTTCATCGAACAGAAAGAGGCCGGTGATGCCTTTGCCCAGGGCGACGAGATCGGCGTGATCGAATCGGTCAAGGCGGCTTCGGAGATCTATGCCCCTGTTGATGGCGAAGTGGTCGAGGTGAACGAGGAACTGGCCGACAATCCCGGCGCTCTGAACGACAGCCCCGAGGGCGATGCCTGGATCTACAAGATCAAGCTCAGCGATCCCGCCCAGCTTGACGGCTTGATGGATCTCGCCGCCTATACCGACATGATCGGCTAAGCCGCCGGCCGCCGGCCCTGCCGGCGGCACCCACCGCCTGACGAGGACGCAGAGCCATGGCCTTCAAACTCACCGATTACGAAGCTTACGATTTCGCCAACCGCCGCCATATCGGACCCAGCCCGCGCGAGATGGCCGATATGTTGCAGGTGATCGGCTTCAAGACGCTCGACCAGCTGATCGACGCCACCGTGCCGCCGTCGATCCGGCAGAAAGAGGCGCTGGACTGGGGTCCGGCCATGACCGAGCGCGACGCGCTCTATCACATGAAACAGGTCGCCTCGAAGAACAAGGTTCTGACTTCGCTGATCGGCCAGGGCTATTACGGCACCACCACCCCGGCGCCGATCCTGCGCAATATCCTGGAAAACCCGGCCTGGTACACCGCCTATACCCCCTATCAGCCCGAGATCAGCCAGGGCCGGCTTGAGGCGCTGTTGAACTTCCAGACCATGGTCAGCGATCTGACCGGGCTCGACGTGGCCAACGCCTCGCTGTTGGACGAGGCCACCGCGGCGGCCGAGGCGATGGCCATGGCGAAACGCTCCAGCCGGTCCAAGGCCAACAACGCGGCCTTCTTCGTCGACAAGAACTGTCACCCCCAAACCGTCGCGGTGATCCGCACCCGGGCCGAGCCCTTGGGCGTGGATGTGCAGGTGGGCGACCCCTCCGAGCTGGAGGCCGGCGCGGTGTTTGGCGCCATCTTCCAGTATCCCGGCACCTATGGCCATGTGCGCGATTACACCGCCGAGATCGCGGCGCTGCACGAGCACAACGCCATCGCCATCGTCGCGGCCGACATCCTGTCGCTGGCGCTGCTGAAATCGCCCGGCGAGATGGGCGCCGATATCGCCATCGGCTCGACCCAGCGCTTTGGCGTGCCGATGGGCTATGGCGGCCCGCACGCGGCCTATATGGCCACCACCGACAAGCTTAAGCGTGCCATGCCGGGCCGGATCATCGGCGTCAGCATCGACGCGCGCGGCAACAAGGCCTATCGCCTGGCGCTGCAGACCCGCGAACAGCATATCCGCCGCGAAAAGGCCAACTCGAACGTCTGCACCGCCCAGGCGCTGCTGGCGGTGATGGCCTCGATGTATGCGGTCTATCACGGTCCGGACGGGATCAAGGCGATCGCGCAATCCGTGCACCGCAAGACCTCGCGCCTGGCCGCCGGGCTTGAGGAGCACGGGTTCAAAGTAGCGCCAGAAGTATTCTTTGACACCATCACAGTCGATGTCGGCCCCCTGCAAAAGACGGTGATCGAGGCCGCCGTGGCGCGTGGTGTCAACCTGCGCAAGGTGGGCAGTGACCGGATCGGCATTTCTCTGGACGAACAGACCCGCTCGGAAACCATCGAGGCGGTCTGGGGTGCCTTCGGCATCGACAAGAAGGATGACAGCGTCAAGAACCGTGCCTATCGCCTGCCCGATTACGCGCTGCGCGAGACGCCCTATCTGACCCATCCCATCTTCCACAAGAACCGGGCCGAGGCCGAGATGACCCGCTATATGCGGCGTCTGGCCGACCGCGACCTGGCGCTGGACCGGGCGATGATCCCGCTGGGCAGCTGCACCATGAAGCTGAATGCCACCATCGAGATGATCCCGGTGACCTGGCCGGAATTCGCAAACCTGCACCCCTTCGTGCCCGAGGATCAGGCGCAGGGCTATCTCGAGATGATCGACGACCTGTCCGAGAAACTGTGCCAGATCACCGGCTATGACGCGATCTCGATGCAGCCCAATTCGGGCGCGCAGGGTGAATATGCGGGCCTGATGACCATCCGCAACTATCACGCGGCTCAGGGGCAGGGACACCGCAACATCTGCCTGATCCCCACTTCGGCGCATGGCACCAACCCGGCCACCGCGCAGATGGTGGGCTATCAGGTGGTGCCGGTCCGCTCGGACGATCACGGCAATATCGACCTGGCCGATTTCCGCGCCAAGGCCGAGCAGCACAGCGCCAATCTGGCGGCCTGCATGATCACCTATCCCTCGACCCATGGCGTGTTCGAGGAGACCGTGCGTGAGGTTTGCGACATCACCCATGAACATGGCGGTCAGGTCTATATCGACGGGGCCAATATGAACGCGATGGTGGGTCTGGCGCAGCCAGGCGAGATCGGCGGCGATGTGAGCCACCTGAACCTGCACAAGACCTTCTGCATTCCGCATGGCGGCGGCGGCCCCGGCATGGGTCCGATCGGGGTCAAGGCGCATCTGGCCGAACATCTGCCGGGCCATCCTGAATATGGCACGGCGGTGGGCCCGGTGTCGGCGGCGCCTTTCGGCTCGCCCTCGATCCTGCCGGTCAGCTGGGCCTATGTTCTGCTGATGGGCGGCGCAGGCCTGACCCAGGCGACCAAGGTGGCGATCCTGAACGCCAACTACATCGCCGCACGGCTCAAGGATGCCTATCCGATCCTCTACACCTCGGCGACGGGGCGGGTGGCGCATGAATGCATCCTCGACACCCGGCCGCTGAACGACGAGGGCGGCGTGAGCGTGGATGACGTGGCCAAGCGGTTGATCGACAGCGGGTTCCACGCGCCGACGATGAGCTGGCCGGTGGCGGGCACGCTGATGGTCGAACCCACGGAATCCGAACCCAAGGACGAGCTGGACCGGTTCTGCGAGGCCATGCTGTCGATCCGCGCCGAGGCGCAACAGATCATCGACGGCAAGATCGACCCCGAAAACAACCCGCTCAAACACGCCCCCCATACGGTGCGTGACCTGGTGGGGGACTGGGACCGGCCCTACAGCCGTGAACAGGCCTGCTTCCCGCCGGGCAACCTGGGTGTCGACAAGTACTGGCCGGTGGTGAACCGGGTCGACAACGCCTATGGCGACCGTCACCTTGTCTGCACCTGCCCGCCGATGGATGCCTATGAAGAGGCCGCCGAATAGCGTGCCGACCGGGGCGGGCGCCCGCGCCCGTCCTGTCCCGAGCAAACGGGAAGGATAACATGATCTGCCCTGACCAGACCCGCGCCGCGCGCCCGGCGCGGGAGATCGACATCATTCTGCCCGATGGCAGCCCGCCCTCGGCGGCACGGATGCTGGCCGATCTGTTTCGCACCGCAAACGAGATCCTGGGCGCCCATGCCTATCGGGTCTCGGTACATCGGCTGGCGGCGCAGCCCTGCGCCGATCCACGCCGCTGGACCCGGCGGACCGTCATCCTGCTGGGCGATATCCGCACACGCTGGAGCGTGGCGGACCCGTTATTGCCGGTGTTGCGGGTCCTGTTGGCGCAGGCGCCGCGCCGGGTGCTGGTGGGGGGCGCGGTGTTCCTGTTGCGCGATGCCGGGCTGGCGCGGAACTGCGCGCTGGCGATCCACTCAAACTTTTGCGCCGCCGCCGCCGAAGAGGGGTTGGAGGGGCTGCCCGATGCACCGCTCTTTCACTCTGACGGGCCGGTTTCCAGCGCGGTCAGCGGTTTTGCCGCAGTGCCGCTGATGCTGGACCTGATCGCCGAGGATCATGGCCAGGTCAGCGCGGATGCCCTGCGCGCCTATCTGGGCCTGCCCGCGCCCCAGTCGCAGCCCCGCAGCCGCCTGAGCCTGGGCCTGTTGCAAAGGGCCCGCGGCGACCGGCTGATCGAGCGCACGCTGACCCTGATGCAGGAGCATATCGAGGAGCCGCTGAGGATCGGCGATCTCGCGGGCATGCTGGGGGTCTCGACGCGCAAGCTGCAACGGCAATTCCTGGACCTGACCGGCGAGGGGCCGCTGGCCGCCTATCGCGCCTTGCGGATCGAACGGGCGCAGCAATTGCTGGAGCAGACCAATCTGCCGCTGACCGAGATCATTGCGGCGACCGGGTTCGGCACCCATTCCAATCTGGCCCGATGGATGCGCAAGGAAACCGGGGCCAGCCCGCATATCCTGCGCCAGCGCGCCCTGTCGGGACGCGCGGCCTAGGTCACGAAACGAAAACGGGGCGGCAAGGGCCGCCCCATCTTCCTGGTCCGTGGTCCCGATCAGGTCAGGTCGAAGCGGTCGGCATTCATCACCTTGACCCAGGCGGCGACGAAATCGGCCACAAAGCTGGCCTCGGCATCGTCCTGGGCATAGCGCTCGGCCAATGCGCGGAGTTGCGAGTTTGAGCCGAACACCAGATCGACCCGCGTCGCGGTCCAGCGGGCTGCGCCGCTGGCGCGGTCGCGGCCTTCATAGACACCCTTGCCCGACGGTTTCCACTCGGTGCCCATATCCAGCAGGTTGGTCAGGAAATCGCTGCTCAGCACGCCGGGGCGGTTGGTCAGGACACCGTGGGCCGAACCGCCGTGATTGGCGCCCAGCACCCGCAGACCGGCAACCAGCACCGTCATTTCCGGTGCGCTCAGACCCAGAAGCTGGGCACGATCGACCAGCATCTCCTCGGGCGAGGTGGACAACTCGCGCGCCTGATAGTTGCGGAAACCGTCCATCACGGGTTCCATCACCGCAAAGCTTTCGGCGTCGGTCTGCTCTGCGCTGGCATCACCCCGTCCCGAGGTGAAGGGCACCTCGATCTGGTGACCGCCGGCCTTTGCCGCCTGTTCGACGCCGGCACAGCCCGCCAGCACGATCAGGTCGGCCATCGACACCGACTTGCCGCCGCTGCTGAACCCGGCCTGGATCCCTTCGAGCACGCCCAGCACACGGGCCAGTTTCGCGGGCTCGTTGACCTCCCAGTCCTTTTGCGGGGCCAGGCGGATGCGGGCGCCATTGGCGCCGCCGCGCATGTCCGAGCCACGGAAGGTCGAGGCCGAGGCCCATGCGGTCGACACCATGTCCGACACGCTGAGGCCCGAGGCCAGGATCTGCGCCTTGAGCGCCGCGGCATCATCCGCGTCGATCTGCGTGCCTGCCGGGATCGGATCCTGCCAGATCAGCTCTTCAGCCGGCACTTCCTTGCCCAGATAGCGCGCGCGTGGGCCCATGTCGCGATGGGTCAGCTTGAACCAGGCGCGGGCAAAGGCGTCGGCAAAGGCCGCCGGATCCTCGGCAAAGCGCTTGGCATGCGGCAACAGTTTGGGATGATAGCGCAGCGACAGGTCGGCGGTGGTCATCATCGGGCGATGCTTCTTGGACGGGTCAAAGGCATCTTCGACCATGTCCTCGTCCTCGACATTGGTGGCCAGCCAGATATTGGCCCCTGCGGGGCTTTTGGTCAGCTCCCAGTCGTATTTGAACAGAACCTTGAAATAGCCCATGTCCCAGGTGGTCGGGTGCGGTTTCCACGCGCCTTCGATGCCCGAGGTGATGGCGTCTGCGCCCTTGCCCGAACCATGCGTCGACAGCCAACCCAGGCCCATCGCCTCGATCGGGGCGGCTTCGGGCTCGGGGCCGACAGCGGATGCGGGGCCGTTGCCGTGCGCCTTGCCGAAGGTGTGGCCGCCCGCGACCAGCGCCACGGTCTCGGCCTCGTCCATCGCCATCCGCCCGAAGGTCTCGATCACGTCGTGACCCGAGGCGACGATGTCAGGGTTGCCGTCCGGCCCCTCGGGATTCACATAGATCAGGCCCATCTGCACGGCGGCCAGCGGGTTTTCCAGATCGCGCGCACCCGAGTAGCGGCTGTTGGCGGTGTCCGAAGGGGCGAGCCATTCGCCTTCGGACCCCCAATAGATATCCTCTTCGGGTTCCCAGATGTCGGGCCGGCCACCGGCAAAGCCGAAGGTCTTGAAGCCCATCGATTCCAGCGCCACGTTGCCGGTCAGGATCAGCAGATCGGCCCACGAGATCTTGTCGCCGTATTTCTTCTTGATTGGCCAGAGCAGGCGACGCGCCTTGTCCAGGTTGCCGTTATCGGGCCAGCTGTTGAGCGGGGCGAACCGCTGGTTGCCGGTGCTGCCACCGCCGCGCCCGTCGGCGGTGCGATAGGTGCCCGCCGCGTGCCAGGTCATGCGGATGAAAAGAGGGCCGTAATGGCCGTAATCGGCGGGCCACCAGTCCTGGCTGTCGGTCATCAGCGCGGTCAGATCGGCCTTGAGCGCGTCGAGGTCCAGCGACTTGAACGCCTCGGCATAGTTGAACTGAGCGCCCATCGGGTCCGATTTGGACGAATGCTGGTGCAGCACCTTCAGATTGATCTGGTTGGGCCACCAATGGTGGTTGCGCATGCCGGTACCGGCGGCATGTCCGTGCATCACCGGGCACTGGCCTGCGTTGGGGGCGTCGTTTCCGTCCATGTCTGTCTCCGATCATGAGTTGATAGAATGGGTTGCAGCACCAGAAAGAACCGGTCGCGGCCGTGGCACTCACCGGGGTATCCTGATGTCATGAGGCGAGACTAGCAAAGGAACATGATCGGAATAAGTTACATTTTCCGATCTATTCGATAATCAAAGCTTATGGCTTTGCCAGGGTGTGATCGCGGATCGCTTCGGCCAGCACATCGACCGTGTCGATCACCGGCGGGGAGGAGGGCAGGCTGTCGGCGATCAGCGAGAATTCGGAACAGGCAACAAAGATCAGCGCGGCTCCCTTGTCGGCCAGTTCCTCTGCCGCGGCGGTCAGAATCGCGCGGGCGGCGGGCACCGGTCCTTCGGCCTTGATGGTGCGAATCGCAGTCAGCATGCGGTCGGCGTCCTCGGGCCAGAGCGGAGTGAGCTGCGCCTCGGCCAGCGCCGCATCGAAGACGCCCGCCATCCGCACGGCGGGCGAGGCAAGCAGGCCCACCCGTGCGCCCGGTGCCACTAGCGCGCGCGCGCGTGCCACCGACAGCGATACCATGTTCAACAGCGGAATCGACACCGCCGCCTCGATAGCGGGGGCATAGTGATGGGCAGTGTTGCAGGGCATGCCAAGCGCGGTAGCGCCGGCCTGTTCCAGCCCCCGCGCCATCTGGGCCAGGGTGGGACCGGGATCGGTGCCGGTGCCCTGGATCAGATGTGCGATCCGCGAGGGCACCTGCGGGTTCATGTCGATCAACAGCGGCAGGTGATCGGCATCATCCGCCGCGCGAACCGTTGCCAGCAGCCGCTGTTGCAGCAGGATCGTCGCCTCGGGGCCCATGCCGCCCAGAATGCCAACCACGCGCCGGGTCATGTCGGGCACCGGCCGGGGCAGGGGAGAAGGCTGGGCATGTTGGTGTCCTTTCGGGTCTATGCATCAAGGAGGCTGCGCTTACGAAAGCCGCAACCGGGCGGATAGGCAAGGGTCAGCCGCGCATGCGGGCATGGTCGGGGTCATAGGGCGAGGGTGCGATCACCCGCGCGGCCACCATGTCACCACAGAGGTCCAGCATCATCTCACTGCCCGGCTCCGCCAGTTCGGGATCGACAAAGGCATAGGCCAGGTTCATGCCGACCCGATGGCCCCAGTCGCCCGAGGTCACCGTGCCGACCACCCGCTGCCCCACCATCAGCGAAGCGCCGCCGCGGGCCGGGGCGCGGTCGGTGGCGATCTGAAGGGTGACCAGCATCTTGCGCGGGCCGTCAGACTGGCGGTCGAGCAGCGCTGGTTTGCCGATGAATGCGCCCTTGTCCAGCTTGACGAACCGGCTGAGCCCGGTTTCAAACGGGTCGAACTCAGTGATCAGATCGGCCTTCCAGTGCAGGAAGCCTTTTTCCATCCGCATCGATTCCACCGCCCGGGCGCCGAACAGGGTCAGGCCATGCGCCTCACCCGCCTTCCTGAGCGCCAGATAGGCCGCATAGAGCGAGGCGTTGGGAATGTGGATCTCATAGGCCAGCTCACCCGAGAAACTGACCCCCATGACCGTTGCCGGGGCAAAGCCGATGAAACACTCGCGCACCGAGAGCCAGGGGAAGGCCTCGCGCGACCAGTCGCCCCGGGCGCAGGCTGAGAGCACCGCGCGCGCCCGGGGGCCGGCCAGGACCAGGATGGTCTGGTCATTGGTGAGGGAGCGCAGCTGCACGTCCTCGCCTGGCTGGATATGCTGGCTGAGCCAGTCCATGTCGTGAAATTCGCTGGCGGCGGCGGAGCCGTACCAGACCCGCGCGGGCCCGCGGTCCGAGGCGGGAAGATTGGCGATAGTCGCCTCTGCCTTGATCATGCCGTGATGGTTCAGCAGGTAACCGAGGCCAACGCGGCCCGCACGCTTGGTGACGCTGCCGCAGAACATGCGGTCGAGGAAGGCATGGCGGCCGCTGCCGGTGATTTCGATCCTGTTGAAGCCGTTCACCTCGGCCAGTCCCACGCTGTTCTGGACAGCTTTCACCTCGGCGGCGACGACGTCGAAGGCTTCGTCGAAATCGAAGGTGAGCGAGGGGTGGAACTCGGGCGAGGGCTTGATGTAATCCACCCGCTCCCAGCCGTTTACAACGGTGAACTCGGCCCCTTCAGCGGCCAGAACCGGGGTCAGCGGCGTGGTCTTGGCCGGGCGGCCAGCGGGGCGGTGCTCATGCGGGAAGTGGAAGCGGAATTCGTTCTGATAGTCTTCGATTGCCTTCAGCGCGGTCAGTTCCACATTTGCGTGACCGGTGAACCGGCGCGGGTCGATGCACCAGGTGTCATAACAGGCCTCGCCATGTACGATCATCTGTGCCAGCAGCCAGCCATGGCCGCCGCCCTCGCCCAGACCGGCGCGCAGACCGATGGCGCAGAACGCATTGCGCTTGCCCGGGATCGGTCCGATCAGCGGAGCGCCGTCGATGGTATAGGTGATCGGGCCGTTCACGATCGAGCGGATGCCGGTTTCGCGCAACGCGGGCATGCGGGCAAAGGCGCCTTCCAGCACGTCCATCACCCGATCCAGATCGTCGGGACAGAGCGCGTTGACGAAATTCGGGTCGATCCCGTCCATGCCCCAGGTCTGGCAATCCTGTTCGTAGAAACCGATCAGAAGCCCGCTCTTTTCCTGCCGGCAGTAGTAGTCCGAGATCGGGCAGCGGATCAGCGGCATGCGGTGACCTGCCGCCACGATTTCCGGGATATCCTCGGTCAGGAAATACTGGTGCTCCATCGAGGCGACCGGGTGATGCACGCCCATCATGGCGCCCACCTCGTTGACGCGATAGCCGCAGGCGTTCACCACGATATCGCAATCGATATCGCCGTTTTCGGTATGCACCGTCCAGGTGTCGTCCTTGTGCTGGGTCAGCGCGGTCACCGGCGTGTTGCGATAGACCTCGGCCCCGGCCTTGCGCGCGTGATAGGCCAGCGCCTGGCACAGCTGCGCCGGGTCGATATCGCCATCCAGCGGATCCCACAGCCCGCCCAGCAGGTTCTCGGTCGAAATCAGCGGATGGCGGCGGGCGCATTCTTGGGCGTCGATGACCTCGAAATGCACATCCATCCCGCGTGCCATCGAGGTGAAATGGCGGTACCCCTGCATCTGCTCGGGCGTATTGGCCAGCCGGATGCCGCCATCGCCGTGGTGATAGTTGATCGGGTATTCGGGGTTTTCGGCAAGCGCCTTGTACAGCGCGATGGAGTGGCTTTTCAGCCCCACCATCGTCTGGTTCATGCCAAAGTTGGTGACCTGGGCGGCAGAGTGCCAGGTGGTGCCGCTGGTCAGCTCGTTGCGTTCGACCAGAACCACATCGGTCCAGCCTTCTTGTGTGAGGTGATACAGCGTCGAACATCCGGCGATACCGCCACCAATAACAACGACCCGTGTACGCGATTTCATGTTGGGGTGCCTCCAAAACTCTGCGCCAATTAGGGCACGGGATATTCGTCACCGGCAACAATGCGATTGTGGATCAAGCAACATCAAAAGAAGATTTGAAAGTTTGAAATTCGCGCCACCCCCGGTCGGGATGGCGCAGGTTCAGAACCGCAACGACAGACAGGACATGCCGCCGTCAAGCTTGGCGCATTCGCTGTTGTCGATTTCCACAACCTCAAATCCGGCTTTGTCCAGAATCTCGGCGGTTTTCGGGAACCCTGCGGGCATCAGTACCAGCTTGTTGAACCGGATCGTGTTGGCGGCGGCCTCTTCGCCGGGGGCGGTGTGGATCACCCGGTAGCCGTCAAAACAGCCCGAGGCATCCAGCCGCTCGGTCGCCAGAATGGTCTCGCCATCCAGGAGCGAGCAGTCGGTCTTGAAATGTAGCACGCCGGGCGGGGTAAAGACCTCGCGCAGGGTATAGCCCCAGTCGCTGACGATACCGGCCAGTTCGGCCACCCCGGCGGCATCGGTCCGGTCCGAACGACCCACCAGGATCTCGCGCCCGGTGACCAGGATATCGCCGCCCTCGATATGGCCGGGGCCGGCAATCTCGCGCAGCTCGCCATAACAGGCGCGCAGGGCCGGGGCCATCTCGGCCACCTCGCCCATTCGGCTGGGGGCGCCGGGTCGCATCAGAACAGCGCCCCGGGGCAGGCAGAGCGCGGTATCCTCGACAAACAGCGCGTCGGGATAGGCATCGAGCGGGGGCAGTTCGATCACCTCGGCGCCGGTGCTTTTCAGGGTGGCGACATAGTGGTCATGCGCCTTTTGCATGCGGCCCAGATCGGGAGTGCCGATATCCTCGGCCCTGAGCCCGTCGATCACGCTGGGCGCCGGGCGGCGGGTGATCGCGCGCGAGAATTCATAGGTCGGGTCGGTCATGGCGGATCAATCCTGTTCCGGCGCATAGGGCGCGTCGATTTCGATGAGGGTGGGGCCAGCATGGCGCCGGGCCTCGGCCAGGGCAGCGGCAAAGCCCGCCGGGTCACCGGCGGCGCAGGTGGCGTAGGGCATGCCACAGGCGGCGGCGATGGCGGCGAAATCGGGCGGGGTCGGGTCGCAACCCACCACCTCGACACCTACCGCGCGCATCGACATGTCGATCTCGCGATAGCCGCGACTGTTCCAGATCACGAATGTGATGGGCAGTGCCTCGTCGCGGGCGACCATCAGCTCGCTCAGGCTGAACTGCGCGCCGCCATCGCCGGCGATGCAGATCACCGGGGTCTCGGGGGCGGCAATGGCGGCGCCGATGGCGGCAGGAATAGCATATCCCAGCGCACCGAACCCGGTTGCGGCGTTGAACCAGCCACCGGGGCGGTCATGGTCGTAAACGAGGTTTCCGGCATAGATCGGCTGGGTCGAATCCCCCACCATCAGCGCGCCGGGCACGGCGTCGCGCGCGGCCTCCAGCATCTCGACCATGGAGCGCATATAAGGGCCGATTTCCTCGCGCGCCGCGTGCCGGGCGGCGGTGGCGCGGCTGGCGCCGTCGTGGGTGCGCGCACCCTCGGGGAGCCGCGCCAACAGCCCCACCACGGTGGCGCCTGCATCGCCCCGGATCGTCAGGTCGGCCGGGTGGCGGGCAAGCTGCGCGTCGCAGATATCGATGCGGATCAGCCCCGCCATCGACGGCATGGTGCCGGTGGCATACATGTCGTAATCGGTCGGGCCCAACTCGGTCCCGATGGCCAGCACCCGGTCGGCGCCAGAGATCAGGGCGCGCACGGCATCAAGGCTGGGGCTGGCGGCAACGGTCAGAGGATGGCCATGCATCAGCCCGCGCGCGTTCACCGTCTGCACCACCGGCGCATCCAGCCGTTCGGCCAGCGCCTGTAGGGCCGTTTCCATGCCCTTTGCCCCGCCTCCGATCAGGATCACCGTGCGGCGCGCCGCGTCGAGCCGCGCAGCGGCCGTGTCAAGCAGCGCGGCCTCTGGTTCATCGGGCAGTGCGGGGGTGGCTGCGGGCAAGGCACCGTCGAAGCCAGACCCCGCCACATCCAACGGCACCTCGATATGACAGGGGCCGCCGCGACCTGTTGCGAGCCGGTCAAACACCGATCCCAGCGCCGGGGCCAGCTGATCCGCCTGCGAGACGCGATGCGCCTCCAACGCCACCTGCGAGACCAGCCCCAGCTGGTCGGGCAACTCGTGCAGATGCCCCATGCCGCGCCCCAGGCTGGCGCGGGTGTTCACGCCCGAGACCACCAACATCGGCACGCTGTCGGCGCGGGCCTGTCCCATCGCGGTCAGCGTGTTGGTCACTCCCGGACCGGTGATGACAAAGGCCACGCCGGGCCGCCCAGAGACCCGGGCATAGCCATCGGCCATGAACCCGGCGCCCTGTTCGTGGCGGGGTGTGACATGGCGGATGCCCGAGGCGGCCAGACCGCGATACATCTCGATCGTGTGAACGCCGGGAATGCCGAACACACAGGTCACCCCGCGTGCGGCCAGCCCGGCCACCAGCGCCTCTCCCACCGTGGTCATCAGGCGTCCTCGCTCTGGAACTCTGCCGCATGTGCGGCGATGCGCTCGCAGGCGGTGTCAAAGGCCGCGTCATCGGCGGTCAGCGCCACCCGGACCCAGCCGTCAATGGTGTCGCCGAACGAGGCGCCGGGCATCACCGCCACCCCGGCATGATCCAGCAAGTGTGCGGCATAGGCCTCGCCCGTCATGCCGGTGCCGCTGACGTCGATCATCGCGAACATGCCGGCCTGCGGTTTCAGAACGTGCAGGCAGGTCCGCCCGTTCAACCGCGCGGCCAGCCGGTCCGCCCGCGCGGCGTAGCGCGCCCGCATGCCCGGCGCGACCGAGGAACCGTTGCGTACCGCCGCTTCGGTCATGTCGGCGATAAAGGGCTGGTTGCCGAACAGCATGGTTTCCGACAGCGGCAGAAGCGCGGCCGTAAATGCCTCAGACCCGATGCACCAGCCACTGCGAAAGCCCGGCGCGGCATGGGATTTCGAGATCGACGAGACCACGATCACCCGCTCGGCCAGATCGGGCTGCGCCAGCGGCGAGGAAAAGCCTTGCCCGTCGAACACCAGCTGTTCGTACACCTCGTCCGAGATGATCCACAGATCGTGCTTGCACGCGAGGTCGCCGATTGCGGCGATATCCTCCGGCGTCAGGATGGCGCCGGTGGGGTTGTGCGGTGTGGTAAGCAGGATGGCACGGCTGCGCGGGGTGATGCGCGCGGCGATATCGGCCGCCGTGATGCGAAAGCCGTTTTCGGGCCGCAACGGCACCGGTACCAGATCGGCACCGGTGGCGCGGATCACCCCGGCATAGGTGGCATACATGGGATCGCCCACCAGCACCTCGTCGCCTTCCTCGGCCACGCCCATCAACACCGCGTAAAGCGCGGTCTGGGTGCCAGGGAAACACATGACCTGATCGGCTGAGATCGCCCGTCCGGTGCTGGCGCTGTAACGTTCGGCGAGGGCCGCGCGCAGGCCCGGCTCGCCCGCGCCATCGGAATAGGTGGTGCGCCCGGCGCGCATCGCGGCCTCGGCCACATCCATCAGCTCGGCGGGAGGGGGCACGTCCGGCGCGCCGATGGTCAGGCTGATCACATCGGCGCCCTTGGCGATCATCGCCTTGGCGCGCAGGTAGATGCCCCATTTGGCGCCGCCCAGATCAGTCAGGCGGCGGGTAATGGCGGTGGTTTTCATGCCTCTTCTCCTGGATCGTTCAGGGTCAGCCCCAGAATGGCGCCGACCGAGGTCAGGCCGATGTTCACAAGTTCGCCCGGATCAAAGGCTTCGGGCAGCGCGCCGCCTTCTAGCCAGAGCCCGTCGATGACCGCGTTGCAGGCGATGGCCAGCGCGCGCAGTTGCTCGGGCGAGGGGGTTTCGCCCGCCTCCTCCAGCGCCGGGGCGATCAGCGCCTGCAGGCGGTCGCGGAAATCGTAATAGGTGCGGCTGTGCACCTCGGCCATGCGCGGGTCGCGCTGCACCATGTTCAGGAACCCGGCCCAGAGACCAACCGCCTGCGGGCTGCTGACCGGCGGGGTCAGGCTGGCGCGTACGATGCGGGCCAGTTGGTGCGCCGCCGGTTCACCGGCCTGACGGGGGCAATCCATCGTGGCATCGGTCAGCTGGCTCATATGTGCCTGATAGGCGGCATAGATCAGCTCGTCCTTGCCATCGAAATAGTGCCGGATCAGGCCCAGCGTCACTCCCGCCTCCTCGGCGATGCTGCGCACGGTGGCCGCCTGCACACCCTTGCGCCCGATCAGGGTCAGCGTCGCCCGGATCAGCGCCTCGCGCCGATGTTCGGCGGATTCGCGGGTAAAGCTGCGGCGTGAACTTTCCAAGGGCGGGGCCTCCGGCGGTGAGAAAAGCGTGCTTGATTTGCATCACGCATATTGTTATACGTTTGTATAAATATAAGCAGAGCCGGGCCAGATAGGCAACCGGAAAGTCAGGGGGGATCGCGTGACGGCAACGCAGAAACTGACGCCCGAAGCGGGGGCCGCCAGCGATTTGGCGGGCACCCTGCTGATTGAGGATCTGCATAAATCCTTTGGCGATCTCGAAGTGCTCAAGGGCGTGTCATTGACCGCGAACCGGGGCGATGTGATTGCGATCATCGGCGGCTCGGGCTCGGGCAAGTCGACCATGCTGCGCTGCATCAACTTTCTGGAAACCCCCAGCGCGGGCCGGATCGTCATCGGTGGCGAGGAAATCCAGATGCGCGCCGATGGCACCGCTGCCAACCGCAAACAGCTGGAGCGGGTGCGCACCCGGTTGGCGATGGTGTTCCAGTCCTTCAACCTGTGGACTCACCGCACCCTGCTGGAAAACGTGATCGAGGTGCCGGTGCATGTCCTCAAGATGCCGCGCGCGCAGGCAATCGAAAAGGCGCGCGCCCTGCTGGAACGGGTGGGCCTGGCCGAGAAGGAAGACACCTATCCGTTGTTCCT
Source organism: Ruegeria pomeroyi DSS-3 (assembly GCF_000011965.2). Lineage (NCBI taxonomy): Bacteria > Pseudomonadati > Pseudomonadota > Alphaproteobacteria > Rhodobacterales > Roseobacteraceae > Ruegeria > Ruegeria pomeroyi. The sequence goes on from NC_006569.1 coordinate 68,065, forward strand.
GTCCGGTGGTCAGCAGCAGCGCGCGGCCATCGCGCGCGCGCTGGCGGTGGACCCGGCGGTGATGCTGTTTGACGAGCCGACCTCGGCGCTGGACCCCGAGCTTGTGGGCGAGGTGCTGAGCGTGATGCGCGACCTGGCCGCCGAGGGGCGTACCATGTTGGTGGTGACCCACGAGATGAACTTTGCCCGCGAGGTCGCCGATCACGTGATCTATCTTTACCAGGGCCGGATCGAAGAGCAGGGGCCGCCTGCCCAGATATTCGGCAATCCGCAATCCGAGCGGCTGAAGCAATTTCTGAAATCCATCAACTGAACACCAAGAATGAAAAACAGGGAGACCAACAAATGAACTTCAAGACATCGCTGCTGGCCGGTCTGGCCGCATTAGCCCTGAGCGCTGGCGCCGCGGCCGCCGAAGAGGTCAAGATCGGCATCGCGGCCGAGCCTTATCCGCCCTTTGCCTCGCCCGATTCCGCAGGCAACTGGGTCGGCTGGGAGATCGAGGTGATCGACGCCGTTTGCAAGGCGGCCGCGCTGGATTGCGTGCTGACCCCCGTCGCATGGGACGGCATCATCCCCTCGCTGACCGGCAAGCAGATCGACGCCATCATGGCCTCGATGTCGATCACCGAAGAGCGGATGCAGACCATCGACTTTTCGAATGCCTATTACAACACGCCTGCCGTGATCGTGGCCGACAAGTCGCTGGATATCGATGCGTCGCCCGCCTCGCTGGCCGGCAAGATCATCGGGGTACAGGCATCGACCATCCACCAGGCCTATGCCAACGCGTATTTCGGCGATGCCGAGATCCGCGTCTATCAGACCCAGGACGAGGCCAATCAGGACCTTTACGCCGGTCGCATCGACGCAACCCAGGCTGACAGCATCGCCATGGCCGATTTTGTTGCCACCGATGCGGGCCAGTGCTGCGAGATCAAGGGCAATGTCGCCAATGACGAAGCGATCCTGGGCAAGGGCGTGGGTGCCGGTGTGCGCAAGGGCGACGACGCGCTGCGCGAGGCGCTGAACAAGGGCATCGCCGCAATCCTGGCCGATGGCACGCACGAGGCGATCACCGCGCGCTACTTCGCCGCGCCCATCTACAGCGAATAATCGCTGTCGATGGAGGGGCTTCTGGACCTGCTCGGCCTGGCGAAAAGCGCCGAGCTGCTGTCGCTGTCGCCGCCGGGCTGGGGGATGAACCTGCTGCGCGGTCTGGGCAAATCGCTCCAGATCGCGTTCGGGGCCTTCGGCTTCGGTCTGGTGATCGGATTGTTCGGAGCCTATGGAAAGCTTTATGGCGGGCCGGTCGTTCGTGATCTGCTCGCCATATACACCACCGTTGTCCGGGCGGTGCCCGAACTGGTGCTGATCCTCATTCTCTATTTCGTCGGTACCGACCTGATCAACCGCGCGTCCGAGGCGCTGGGATATGGCCGGGTCGAGATCAGCGGCGTTGCCGCCGGTATCTGGGTGTTGGGCGTGGTTCAGGGCGCCTATTCGACCGAGGTGCTGCGCGGCGCCATCCTGGCGGTGCCGCAGGGCCAGATCGAGGCGGCGCGCGCCTTTGGCATGCCGCCGGTGATGCTGATGCGGCGGGTGACCATTCCGGCCATGTTGTCGTTTGCTCTGCCGGGGCTGGCGAACCTGTGGCTGATCGCCACCAAGGATACCGCGCTGCTGGCGGTTGTGGGGTTCAGCGAACTGACGCTGGAAACCCGGCAGGCCGCGTCGAGCACGCGGGCCTATTTCACCTTTTTCCTCGCCGCTGGCGGGCTTTACCTGATGGTAACGCTGATGTCGTCCGCGCTGTTCCAGCTGCTTGAGAGGCGGTCACGGCGCGGTCAGCCCTCGCTCAAGGGGGCGGGTCGATGATGCGGCTGATCCGACCGATGCTGATGCCGCACCGTCTGGTGCTGATTGCGCTGGCCGTGGCGCTGGCGCTGTGGTGCGCCCTGACATTGCGCTGGGACTGGCTGCCGAAATACCTGCCGCTGGCGATGGAGGGGCTGTGGCGCACCGTCTGGCTGCTGGCGGCAAGTACATTCCTGGGGTTCCTGCTGGCGGTTCCGCTGGGCTTTGCCCAGGCGGTGGGGCCTTGGTATCTTGCCGTTCCGGCGCGGGTGTTCTGCACCCTGATCCGGGGGACGCCGCTGCTCTTGCAGATATGGCTGCTGTATTATGGGCTGGGGTCGGTCTTTCCCCAGATCGACGGTATTCGCGACAGCGTTCTGTGGCCCTATCTGCGACAGGCCTGGCCCTATGCGCTGCTGGCGCTGACGCTGTCCTTTGCCGGGTATGAGGGCGAGGTGATGCGCGGGGCCTTTTCGGGGGTCAACCGCGGCCAGCTGGAGGCGGCGCGCTCGTTCGGGATGCCGCGCTTTACCCTGTTCCGCCGGATCTGGCTGCCGCAGGCGATCAACAACGTGCTGCCGACGCTGGGGGGAGAGACCATCCTGCAACTTAAGGCAACGCCGCTGGTGGCGACGATCACCGTGGTCGAGATCTTCGCTGTCTCGTCGCGGGTGCGGCAGGACACATTCGTGATCTACGAACCGCTCCTGTTGCTGGCGCTGGTCTATATGGTCATTGCGGGGCTGATCGCGCTGGCCTTTCGCTGGCTGGAAAACCGGGTGCCTACCCGGCGGCCGGGCGGCTGATCGCGCATTGCAACACGTTGCCCATCGCAAACCCATGGTGTAGGTCTGTCCCGATCTATCGAACAGGCACCCGTGACGATGAGCCGTATCTCTCATATCGAGCTGGATGACAGCAACCTTCCCCCGCCAACGCCCGAGATCGAGCAGGAACGCAAAGTCGCGATCTACGATCTGTTGGAGGAAAACAGCTTTGCCCTGCCGGCGCGCGACGACCGCGCCGTGCCCGAGGGGCCCTATCGGGTGAACCTGTCGATCCGCGACAAGCGGCTGGTCTTTGATATCCAGACCGAGGACGAAGAGAAGGCGGCCGAATTCCACCTGTCGCTGGGTCCGTTCCGGCAGGTGGTCAAGGATTACTTCCAGATCTGCGAGAGCTATTTCAACGCGGTCAAGACCCTGCCGCCCAGCCAGATCGAGACCATCGACATGGCCCGGCGCGGCATTCACAACGAGGGCAGCCGGGTGTTGCAGGAGCGGCTGGACGGCAAGGCCGAGATCGACACCGACACCGCCCGACGCCTGTTTACCCTGATTTGCGTTTTGCATTTCGGGGGCTGAATGGTGCACCCGCTTCCGCAGTCGGTCCTGTTTTGCTGCGACCACAACGCGGTCCGCTCGCCCATGGCGGAAGGCATCATGAAGAAATTCTATGGCACCGGCACCTATGTGCAATCTGCCGGTGTTCACAACGACATGGAAATCGACGGGTTCTGCATCGCCGTCTGCCAGGAGATCGACGTCGAACTGGCGCGCCATCGCTCGCGATCCTTCGACATGATGCAGGAATGGGGAGACGACCTCAGCTCGTTCGATCTGGTGGTGGCGCTGTCGCCCGCCAGCCAGCGCAGGGCGCTGGAACTGACCCGTTTTTTTCACCTCGATGTCGAATATTGGCCAATTATGGACCCTACCGGACTGGGCGAGACGCGGGCGGAGAAGCTACACCACTATCGTCAGACCCGCGATCAGATCATCAAACATCTGAAAGAGCGCTGGGGAGAGCCAACGGAGAGATCATGAGCGAGACCGTCAAACGCTATTTCGATGCCTTCAACGCAGGGGATGTGCAGGGCATGCTGGACTGCCTGTCCGAAGATGTGGCCCATCACGTGAACGAGGGGCAAATCCGCGTCGGCAAAGAGAAATTCGCCGAATTCTGCGCCCATATGAACCGCTGCTACAAAGAGCTGTTGACCGACATCGTCGTGTTCGAGGCCGAGGGCGGCACCCGCGCGGCGGCAGAGTTCATCGTGAACGGCACCTATCTGCAGACAGATTCCGGCCTGCCCGAGGCACATGGCCAGACCTATCGCCTGCCGGCGGGCTCGTTTTTTACGCTCGAGGGCGGCAAGATCTCGCGGGTGACCACCTTCTATAACCTGGCCGATTGGGTGAAACAGGTCAGCAATGGCTGAGGTGACCGGGGTCCGGGCGCTGACTGGCGCGGCGCTGGACGCCGCGCTGGAGGATGTCGCCCGGCTGCGGATCGCGGTGTTTCGCGCCTGGCCCTACCTTTACGACGGCGACCTGGACTATGAGCGGGACTATCTGCAGGCCTATCGCAACAGCGACCGTGCTATCGTGGTCGGCGCCTTTGACGGCGACCGGCTGATCGGTGCCTCGACCGGCATGCCGCTGGCCGATCATGCCGACGATTTCGCGGCTGCCTTTGCCGATAGCGGGCTGGCGCTGGACCAGGTGTTCTATTGCGCCGAATCCGTTCTGTTGCCCGACTATCGCGGCCATGGTGTGGGGCACCGGTTCTTTGACCTGCGCGAGGGCCATGCCCGCGCACTGGGATTTGCCAAATGCGCCTTTTGCGGAGTGCAGCGCCCCGCCGATCACCCGCTGAAACCCGACAGCTATCGCCCGCTCGATGCATTCTGGCGCGCACGCGGGTACGAGAAACTGCCCGGTGCGGTGGCTCATTTCAGTTGGAAGGACCTGGATCAGGAGAACGAGACAGACAAGCCCCTGCAATTCTGGATACGGGATCTCTGATCCCACCTAATGGAGAGATCGCATATGAAGATCGCCACTGCCGCCTATCCGCTCGACTGGCTCGATAGCTGGGCACACTACGAGGACAAGCTGGCCGGATGGGTCTCCGAGGCGGCGGGGCAGGGGGCGGATCTGCTGGTTTTTCCCGAGTATGGCGCGATGGAGTTGAGCACGCTGGCGGGGCCAGCCGTGGCCGCCGACCTGGAACGCTCGATCCATGCGGTCAGCGAACGGATGGAAGAGGCCGCCGCGCTGCACCTGAAACTGGCCGGCGAATATGGTGTGCATGTTCTTGGCGCTTCGGCGCCGGTCAGCACCGGCGATGGCCGTCCTGTGAACCGGGCAGAGCTTTATACCCCGGGCGGCGGGCGCGACCATCAGGACAAGCAGATCATGACCCGGTTCGAGCGCGAGGATTGGGATATCGTTCCCGGAGGGCCGCTGAAGCTGTTCGACACCGAACTGGGCCGCATTGGCGTGCTGATCTGCTATGACAGCGAATTCCCTCTCTTGGGCCGGGCCCTGTCCGAGGCCGATATCCTGCTGGTTCCGTCCTGCACCGAGGCATTGGCGGGATACAGCCGGGTGCGGATCGGCGCGATGGCACGGGCGCTGGAAAACCAATGCGTGAGTGTGATGTCCTCGATCGTGGGCAATAACGACTGGTCCGACGCGGTCGACCGCAACACCGGCATGGGCGGTATTTTCGGCCCGCCCGACAAGGGATTTCCCGGCACTGGCATCCTGGCCGAGGGACAGTTGAACCGGCCCGGCTGGACCTATGCCGAGATCGACCTGACTGCCATCGCCCATGTGCGCGCCGATGGCGGCGTGCTTAACCGTAGCCACTGGGTGGAACAGGATGGGCGCGCCCAATCGGTCACAAACTCTTGCCTGAGCGCAAAAGCACCCTTGAATTAGGGGGGGAATGAGCGCATTTAAGCGCCAATGCCTGCGGATTCCGCGGGCTAAACGCAATGATGGAGACAACATGGCCAAGGAAGATACGCTCGAATTTCCCGGTGTCGTGAAGGAACTCCTGCCCAATGCGACGTTCCGGGTCGAGCTTGAAAACGGCCATGAGATCATCGCACATACGGCAGGCAAGATGCGCAAGAACCGCATCCGTGTTCTGGCTGGCGACAAGGTACAGGTCGAGATGACCCCCTACGATCTGACCAAGGGTCGGATCAACTACCGCTTCAAGTAACGCCGTTCGCATGGCGTTCATTCTCGGATCGGGCAGCCCAAGGCGGCTGGACCTGCTGGCGCAGCTTGGCATCACGCCCGATGCGGTCCGCCCGCCCGAGATCGACGAAACCCCGGCTAAGGGCGAGTTGCCCCGCGCCTATTGCACCCGTATCAGCCGCGAAAAGGTGGCCGCCGTCGAGGCCGGGCCGGACGATATCGTGCTATGCGCCGATACCACCGTGGCGCTTGGTCGCCGCATCCTGGGCAAACCCGCCGACGCGGACGAGGCGGCGCGGTTCCTCCGCTCCCTGTCGGGCCGTCGTCACCGGGTGATCACCGCCGTGGCGGTGCGCCGGGGCGGGCGCCTGTGGGAACGCGACGTGGTCAGCCAGGTCAAGGTCAAGCGCCTGTCGGAAGGCGAGATCTCTGCCTATCTCACCACCGGCGATTGGCAGGGCAAGGCCGGCGCCTATGCGATCCAGGGACCTGCGGGCGCCTTCGTGCCCTGGATCTCGGGTTCGTTCAGCGCCATCGTCGGCCTGCCGCTGGCGGAAACCGCAGTCCTGTTGGCCGCCGCGGGACACTCAAAATTCAAAGGTGACACATGAAGGGCCGTACCATCGTACTGGACCATATCGCAGGGCGCGAGGCCGCGGCCCTGATGGTCGATGGCCAGTTGGACGATTTCCTGATCGCCAGCGATGCGCCGCCCCCCGGCACCATCTATCGCGCCCGCGCCGACCGCCCGGTCAAGGGCCAGGGCGGCATGTTCCTGACCACGCCCGATGGCCCGGCCTTTCTGCGCCAGGTCAAGGGGCTGGCCCCCGGAGCCCATCTGCTGGTGCAGGTCACCGGCTATGCAGAGCCGGGCAAGGCGATTCCGGTCACCGCCAAGCTCTTGTTCAAGAGCCGCTATGCCATCGTCACGCCCGGGGCGCCGGGCCTGAATCTGTCGCGCAATATCCGTGACGAGGCAGAGCGTGACCGCCTGCTGGAAATCGCGCATGAAGAGATGGAGGGCCACGGCTTTGGCCTGATCCTGCGATCGTCTTGCGCCGAGGTCGAGGGCGAGGTGATCGCCGAAGATATCGCCGCCATGATCGCCCAGGCGCAGCAGGTGCTGGAGGATGACGGCAAGGACTGCGAAACCCTGATCGAGGGCGACGGCCCGCATGTGCTGGCCTGGCGTGACTGGACCGATCCGGCCGAGGTGGTGACCGCGGCAGGCGGGTTCGAGGATCATGGCGTGCTCGACGCGCTGGAGCGGGTACGTGGTATCGCTGAGCCACTGCCTGGCGGAGGTCATCTCTATATCCAGCCCACCCGTGCGCTGGTAGCGGTGGATGTGAATACCGGCAGCGATACCTCGCTTGCGGCCGGGCAAAAGGCTAATTTCGCCTGCGCGAAACTGCTGCCGCGTGTCCTGCGCATACGGGGCCTTGGTGGCCAGATCACGCTGGACCTCGCGCCGATGGCCAAGAAGGACCGGCGTGGGTTCGAAGCCGCCCTGCGGGCCGCGCTGAAGGCCGATAGCGAAGAGACAACCCTTGCCGGCTGGACCCCGCTGGGTCATTACGAGTTGCAACGCAAACGCGGCCGGGTGCCGGTGGCGGAGGCCCTGTCATGACCTGCCCGATCTGCGGTTCCAAAACCGCTCCATCCTACCGTCCCTTCTGCTCGAAACGCTGTGCCGACCTCGACCTGGCCAAGTGGCTGAACGGCTCATACGCGATCCCGGCGAGCTCGGAAGACGAGGAAGAACCCCTTGATCAAGAGGCGGAAACTCCGGTAGCGCCGCGGCACTGAAAAAACTTGAAAAAGCCTCTGGACACCGCCTCGGCCACGTCCTAGAAGGCCTCCACCCAACGGTAGATGCCGTTTCCGTGCCCGGGTAGCTCAGGGGTAGAGCAGTGGATTGAAAATCCTCGTGTCGGTGGTTCGATTCCGCCCCCGGGCACCATTTTACCAAATAATATCAATGCATTATGTGAATGGCGCTCGCTCTTTAGCTGCTCATTCTGCCGTGTGGGTATCATTTGGGTATCATTAAGAAGCTATATGCCCAGAGGCCGCTTGAGACGCGATTTGTAGTTGGGACGTGTATGCCGCGAACCCCACACCGCAAGTAGGACACACCGCATCATGGTTCCGCTGTTAGAGCTCCGCAGATCGAGCAACACGGATTTGCTACGGGGCGAAGGGGGCTGAGTTCAATCTCCCCGTACCCAGAACAATAACGGTGCAGTGGTTCTTTGTACGTGTCATTGCATTATAGAGCAAGCGCCGTTTGTGCTCATCACTTCCGGTTGCTGACTGTGGCCACAGGACGATCACCCTGTCGAATTCTCTGTTTTTTGCTCCATGTATAGACATAGCCTTGATCTTCGCACTCTTCTTGAAGCCAAGGCGTGTATTTGTTCTGACAGCATCGGAGATAAAGGAAACCAGTTGAGCCTTTTCGAATTCGCTTTGGCCTGTCACCCTTTGGAGCCTGCGGATACGCCGGATCACTGTTTTGACCATTGGCTGCGCCGAGTGCTCTTCCAACAATGCACAAACCTCGTCGTATGGCGCTGTATCTGGAAAACCGATTGCCTCAGCCAATTCGTCCGCAACGCTGCTATCACCGCCTTCCCAACTGACTGAAAACGCGTTGTGCGGCCATGGCCTTTGCTTGCTTGCGACAGTTCCAATTGCGTTCCGTATGATCGTGTTCGCTGAATCTGGCGTGAGGAGTGCAACGTCATCAGAGCCTAGTCTCAATTGAAACGCCAGATTCCATGCGAGCAGTCCTGAATTTCTTGCCGTGGCTGGAACTTCCACAAGCTCAATACCTTCGCCGATCCAATGAACCCTGTTAGTCTTCCCGATAGCTTCCTCATTCAATACGGCCCGAATGTCTTCACCGTTTCTCACAGCCAAAGCGGCGGCCAGCAAACCTGCCTTGTTCGTTCGGTGACTTTGGGTCAGGGTGTGAGTGGTTCCCGCGCGTAGTAACCGGTCGATGAAGTCCGCCGTCTCTTGGCCGTCGCTCAAGCACTGAAAACTGTCTGCGGCAACAACAGTCGTACAGCATTCCTTCAAACCAAGAACTATCCCTTGCCGATGGACATCAAGGTCTTGAGCCTCATCGACCAGCACCAAGGGATAAGTTCGAGCCACCCAACGACGAACCTCAACATCATTCAAGAGTTCACAGGCCAAGAAACAAGGACCGTGAAATTGGCCTAGCTCTTCGGCCTGCTGCCGCATTTCGTCGGTCAGTTTGGCACTTCTTCGTTTGGCCAACGACTGAGCAAAAGAGTCAAAGGTGAGACAGTCAAATTTTCGTCTGAAAGACGCCTCGGCGTTCAGGTTAGAAGTGAGCCGCCGTCGCGCACCATTCATGAAGGTAAGTGCAAGCATACGTTGACCCTCACCCAACGCATCGCTCTCAATCAATTGCCGGGCATGAGCCACCATGCTGAAGGTCTTGCCCGATCCAGCGGGCCCTTCGAAGAAGTCAAACGTCATCGGGAGGCTCGAACCGGAAGGTCGGCATAACAGCACCGTCTTCGGTCTCCCGGACGAAAAGTGGAGAACTCTGGACTGATGGGTCAAGCAGAGTGTCACACAGTGCATTAAGTAGCTGCGCTGCCCGCTTGCGGCATGCGGATTCTCCCATCAGTATCGCCGACGTGATTTCTTGTGTGGGGGCGTAAGACTTCCTGCTTTCTAAGAAAGCAGAAAGCTCTGCCGCGTTCTCGATTGCCGTGCTATTGGCCTCAGCTAACTGGGGCAAAACTAGCGCAAGGTTTGCTTCCGCAATCCAAGCGACCACGTGTTCAATTTTCCAATCTGTTTGCCATATGATTGCCGCGCTAGGCGATGGATCAGCCGCATTCAGTTCCGCTAGGTAGTCCCTTCCTGCTTGATCTCCGTCAACAAGGATCGCGCAATGATGATGAACCCGTCTGACGACATCGTGCGTCTCAGCGATCTTTGCGTCGTCTGTCGGCACGACCCCAACAAACGTCGAGAACTTCGATTGTTCGTCTTCAGGCGAATCCCAACTTTGCCTAAGTTCCAAGGCAGTTTGGAGCGCCTCTAGCCAAGCGACATCGCTTATTCCCTCTGGTATCAGGACACGCTGATGCATCAGCGCGGCAATTAGTTTTTGTCGCCAAGCGAAAAAGAGGTGTTGCTTGTGATTGGTCGGACCAGCGGGCGCTGTCTTTGACAATGGAGAGACAGACATTTGTCCATCGTCGTTATCGACAAAATAAGTTGCTTCTACAGGGAACATCGCCGCAACCAGCGGTGAGTGTGTAGTGACAATAGTCTGATCACAGAGAGCGTTTAGCCGGTTGACGAGCCGCTTTTGTTGAGAAGGTTGGATGTGCAGCTCAGGTTCCTCTACCGCGAGGACGAATGACTTATTCGCATCTGCTCTGGCCTTTCCGAACTGCATCAGCAACAAAAGACTTTGCAAGGAAGTCAAACCAGTTCCATGCCGCGCGGAAGGAAGAGTTGGACCATCTCCGTGTGCAAAATGGGGTACGACACTTTCGAGGACAGAGTTGCTGTCTGTACCTGTAATGCGAAGCCGAAGCCTTGGTGATGATGGCATGAGCTTGCCAAGTTCACTATTGGCCTGCTCCACGATTGCTGTTAGCCCGTCTTGTTCTTCCAGTCGCTGGCCTACTTCCGGTTCCCAAAGACGTTCCCTTGCATCGCGTATCGCAGTCGCAGGGAGGCCACCCAATGTCGCTACAAGACGACGAAAAAGCTCTGATGTGAAGGAAATCCATTTGTCCCACGTTCTAGACGCTGGGACCATGAAGAAGCCAAGCTCTTGGAGCGTCTTTGACGAAATCTGAGTGTAGCTTGTTTCATCATGGAATGGATCACCAAGGGTTGCTTCATCATCAACGAAGAACCTTATGGTTTCGGCCTCAAGCTCTTGGAGATCATATCGAGCCGCAAACGCAATTTGAACACTAAGATCTGTGTGTTCTCCGTCTGCCGACGCGGCGAGGTCGCCTGTGGCTGGGTTGAGCCACTTCTCAACACCTCCGCGCCCCATGGCAAACCAAGAGGGACTATGCTGTGGGTCATTCTCTGGGAAGCCTGAGATGGTTGCGATGATTAGGATGCGAGATGTCTCGATTGGTCTGCTTTGGTAAAAGTCATGTTCGGTCAAGCGCCGAACCAATCGGTCTCTTCCCAGCAGCAGGGCAAGAGCCTCAACAATCGTTGTCTTGCCGTTATTGTTTGGACCGACAAGGACAGAGTGTTTCCCAAGCGTAATGTCCGCGTTCTGAATGCCGCGCAGGCCTGAAACCTTGAGGCGGTGAATATGCATGTTTTCATCTCTGTTTTGGTCGGTGAAAAGTCACAGTGTTTTAAGTTTTTTGTCAGCTTGATGAGTCCTGTGTAACCTATTCTGTTTATTGGTTTTCGGTCATCCGTTGCTATCTACACGTCGCGCGCATGCCACGGAGCAACGCTAACCATGTGAGGCTCTGAGTCCACCGACAAAACTTCAGCCTTGACAAGCACTGCCAGCGTTTCGGCCCAGCGCACTCCGATCTCATTCAGTTCCAGTGCCAGCCGATGCTCAACTATTTCTCCGCCGCCCATATCGCCAAATGAAAACTCTCCGTCACCCAATTCCAGCAGGCACTCACCTTCGAGTTCATCGTCGTCAATTTCCATGCCCGTCTCTGTCTCAATCGCAATAAAGCTTTCATGCCAGATCTGGAATTCATTTCCGTCGAAGTCTTCTATCGTTTCCGGGTAGCGGACCATTTCTGCCCTAGTTTCAGGTGTAAATTTCACGTAGGGGAACGCCAATGCCAGTTCACCCATTGAATATTGCCAGTGAGTACGAAACAACTCCCAGTCACCGTCCTGCTCGCGAGCTTCGAAATACGCTTCGGTCCTCATCTTGGAAATCCATTTAACCACGGTAAGGCGTGCTTGAATGCCCTGCTGCTGACACCTGCTCAACCATTGCACAACAGATGAGTCACGCAAGAATCGAGCAATCTCCTTGTCGTTCTCATTTCTTAGGGACTGCCTAAGGATTGGAACAAGATTCCCGTGCAAAACGGTACGAAAAAACTCGTTGTCGAGTTCATTTTTCTTGGCAACTTTCACTCTGACGGTTTTTTGTTCCAGAGTTAGGATGTCAGCGCCAAAATGGGCGCCTACCCACTTCTGCAAGTCAATAGCCAAGAAACGATCAACGCTTTCGATATACAGAGCAAGATATGTCGGTTGCACATTTAGATACCAGAACCTCAAGTGCGCGACTTCCAAGTCCAGAGCCACTTCCTCAACAGCGTCATATTCTTCGCGGCTCAAAGTGCCATCCATGATTCCTTTCATTTGGAACCAGATCAGCGCGGGGGTCACTATTTTTCCATCTCGGTTGGAGTCTGGTTGTGTGAGGTGAAGCCCAATGTCGCGTCCAGCGCGGTCGCGTTCATACTCTACAAAAACACCATAGTTGGCGGCTAAGGCTCTGAACTTGCCCATGTATCTGTTTTCAAAGTCGTCGCGACCACCGATCTTCAAATGCTTTGCCCCTTAGTAGATTTCGATTTATTGCAGGCAACCGTAGCCCGTTTGCCATGTCTCGACACACTCTTTGCACTACATCCTCCCGGCTTCGACCATTCTCTTGTAAGGGAACCCCATCAGTTCTTCGCACTCGCCGAAGATGCGGTACTTGCGCTCAAAAATAAAGGGCCGCACTAGGCGGCCCAGCTATTGATAAGCATAGAGTTGGTTAGGTCGCCAATGCCTTTCTCGCTTCTTTCTCGGCGGCAGACCCCTTCACCCATTGCCAAGGAGTGCGTGGCTTCCTCGCCTTTGCCAGTTCCGGGTTCGCCTTGGCGTCGCTGGCGGCGGAGCGCAGGCGTTCGCGTGCCTCGCGCGGGTCGATCTTGAGTTCGTCGCAGATGGCCTTGAGCGTCACGATGTCGGTCATGTCGATCTCCTAAGTTGCTGATGCAGATCGATAAGACGCAAGATCGGAGCGTGTCAGGGATAACCCTAGTTCGGCTTGAAGATTTCCGAGACGTCCACACCGAGTGCCTTGGCGATGCGCTCGACCACCAAGATCGACGGGTTGCGCTTCCCGGTCTCGACGCCGCTCAGATAGGTCTGGTGAATGTCCGCGCGATGGGCGACCTCTTCTTGCGAAAGGTCCTTCTCCCTCCTGATCCTCTGGATATTTCTCGAAACGCGCGATTGAATTGACATGCGCGGCATGGCGCATGGCGGTCACGCTCTCGACCATAGACTATGAGTCATATTCGACTTAGGCTCACGGAAGGCCCGAAGTCACTGGCGACATTCAGGAATGCAGGAAGAGGCAGGGGGACGTGCGCCCTCTTGGTTGACTCATAGTCTATCTGACGAGGCGAGGGCCGTCCTGTCGCCTGACACCCTGCTGCTGCCCGATCATGTCTTGGATTTCATCGATCGGCACGCGGTCACGCACGGCGTCTATGGCTGGTGGTTCGACAACCGCCTGCCTCTGGTGCCGAGGAACGGGTGCATCGAGCGCGACGGGAAGCACCTGCTCTACATTGGCATCGCACCCCCGAAAGATCGGCCAGAGCGCCGAGGCGGGCCAACGCCCGTGAAAAGCCGACTTTGGCGCAACCACCTACGCGGGACCGTGCGCTCCTCGACCTTGAGACATTCCCTTGCGGCGCTTCTTGAACAAGAACTTGAACTGGCGTTCTGGCGCGTCGAGCGGAACCGCGTTCGCATGGACCGCCACCACGAGGACAAGCTGTCGGAATGGATTGCCACGCACGCCGCGATCTCGGTCGTCCAGCATGACGAACCGTGGTCCCTTGAGGAAATGCTGGTCAGGAACGGGCCACCCTTGCCCCTGAACCTGAGCATGTCCGGGCATCCGTTCAGATCGACGCTGAGCAACCTGCGCCGCGCTCTGGGGCGAAACTGACCGCGCCTGCAACTAACCCCGAGGATCGAGAGCGAAACGCGCGCGCGGCGGCGTTGTATTGAGCCAGGAGCGCCGGGGCGTGCCTCGGGCGTGGTGATCCCGTCGCAATCCCGGCTGGCGCGCTGTGCGCCGCGCTGAGGCGCACTTGATCTATGTGGGATGGTCGGCGCGGGTCCACGAGGGCCAAGCCGCTCGTCAGCGCCACGGAGAGCGCCGCTGGGCGTGGTCCATGCGCAAGACCACCTTCTGCCCCACCCGAAAACGTCCTCCCGCCCCTTTGCGCCCGCTACGGACCCTGCAGGAGGTCTGACCTGCCAATGCGTGCCGGGACGGACATTATTGCGCCTGTGGCCTTCCTCGTCGTCGGAGGATTTGCCCTGACACGGAGCAGCCTCAGATCTTATCGCGCTTGCGTCGAACCTGAAAGCAAGGAGACGGAAATGACGATCCGCGCGACGTGGGCCTTCAATGGCCAGACGAAAACTATCTTGGGGAACTGGCACAGGCTATGGTGCCTAATCTTCGGGCCGCTCTATTACCTGTTCAAAGGCATGTTCTGGTGGGCGCTCTTGTCGCTAATCACCGCGAACGGGTTGTGGGTCGGCTTCCCGTTGTTCAATCGCAGCATCGTACTGCGCCACTTTCACCGCAAGGGCTGGGTTCAAGAATGACCGCCAGCACCTCCGCCCAAGCAGTTTGCCACCCGAGTGGAACCCGGCGCACTATGCCGAAACCCAGCGTGAATGCGGACCGTATGAAAAGACTCGGCAATTCGGATCCGGCTCGCATCCGACAGACTGATAGATAGTCCTCGTGTCACCCTAGACAGGTCTGACGGGCACCCTAAGAGGTGCTGACACAAGGGCTTGGGGGAGGCGTTTTTTTAACGGCGCGCGCCCTACGGGCAGACGAGGGGTCATACATACCGCCGAGGTTTTTGGCCCCTAGCCGCTCCGCCGTCCGGTCCAGCGCCGACTACTGGAAAAGCGAAAGACGGGCCGAAGCCCGCCTCTCATTCGATATAAAAATTGTTGTACACGAATTATTATAACGATCACTCATCGGTGCGGGGTTCGCCGAGTTTCCAGCGGGTGCTTTTTCCCTTACCCACCTGCACGATCTCACCGGATTTTGCCATGTCCGCCCGAAGCACGTTCAAAGTGCCAACAGACGCGAGGCTGCGGCTCGTCACGGCGCTTTCGACTGCCTCCCACCTGACTGGCTGATCGGATAGAAACTCGAGGATGAACTCTCGCGCAGAGTCAGTGGCTGACGCAGGCCTGCCGACCGAATTTGTCTCGACCCTGCAAACCTCGGCCTCATTGGCGTCAGAGAACTCCACCGGGTGCAGGACCGGCGTCTCGTCTCGCCCGCCCCCAAAGCGCTCGAAAATGATCGTCTTGCCGAGTTCACTGGCGTTGGCCTTGCCGTGCGCCAAAGCGAAGCGCGACCGATCCGTCGGGTCCGTGCCATAGAACAGCGCAGATCGAATACTGGCGGCGAAGCCAATTGAGCCGACAATTCGGAATAGTGGATGCTCTGACGACTGTTTGTTCAAGTGACCAATGGCCAGCACCGCACACCCGGCATCCTCGGCGATCTCCGTCAGGCGCCCCAGAAACTCGCCAACCTCGTTTTGCCGGTTCATGTCGCGTCCACTGCCCATGTAGGCGGTCAGCGTGTCGATCACGACCAGTTTGGGCCGCTCTTCGTCAATGTAGCGCGCCATTGCCTCAAGGTTGTCCGGGCATAGGATCTTGAATCTCTGCATCATGCGTATTTGCGAAATATCTGCCCCATGCTCTAACAGCCTCCCAAGGGTTACCCTTTGCCAGTTGTCTTCGGCCGAAAGTAATAGAACTTTGCCTTTCGGAGCGCATTCGTCCGAAAGCGGCCAAGGGCTGCCGGAGGTCACTGCAGCGATCAATCGGCTTACCAGCAGGGACTTACCCATACCGGGATTGCCCGCGAGCAGCGTTACGCCAAAATATGGGATGTACGGGTAGTACAGGAACTCCATCGGCAAGGGCTCGGTTGTCTTTGGTGGCCCGAACAGGGCTGCAGTGTCTTCGACATAGTTCCCGCTGCTCTGGATGACCGAGCGCAACTCGCTTGGCGACAACGGGGCTTCGGTGAAATCGTTGTTCAGGGTTTCCAGCATGGCCTCAACCGCATTTTTATCATCGAACCTTCGACGCAAGAAGCAGGCCGTACGAAAGAAGAAATCGTTGCGGCTACCGCTCTTGATGACGAGGTCCGTTGATGCCGTTTGCGGTCCCTCTTTCCTATGCTGCGTTCGATCAGGTTTGAGCTTGCTCAAGTTTTTCGGCATAGCGGCCATACCGGAAGGCGATTGCGAGGAGTAACGATAGCGCTTGCCCGAGGGATGGGTGCTGGGAGGAACCATCACCATCCTGTTCGCGCCGGTCAGGACGTCAATCTCATCACCTTTGAACGCGCCACCAGAACATTCACCCTGATAGTACAAGTGATAGCCGCGCCCGGTGAAAACCTTGACCGTTTTCGGCAGATCAAGACCCTCAACGGCCTGTTTGCCCGCTTTCCCGTCCACATCGACCACCGTCAATCCGGCGAGAGATATCGCGAGATTGGCACGGGGATGCGTTCGCAGGGCTTTTTGCACCAGTTCGATATCATCGGTCGCACTATATACGCCGTTCGGAAAGTACTTGGACAAGGGGTGTTTGCCGGGTGAGGGGCAGTCGTCACGCTTGCACGAGCATCGCCCGTCCTCGCCAATGCCATATGTCAAAATCACTTTTCGCCCGGCGGCGATCTGCGCCTTGGCAGCGTCTAGTGTATTTCGGGAGCGCATCTGTTTTGACACGCGAAAATGTTGTCGCATGGTGTTTCCTTTGATTTCTTCTGGAAGAAAGGGGGCTGGAAAGCCCCCAATCAGTACTCAGCGTAATGGGTGCGCACGCGCTCGGCTGCGCGGTCAGCAAGCCAGTCCTCGATCTCGGACAGGAACCACGCAACGCTGGTCCCGGCCATCCTGATACGCCGAGGGAAGCGCCCACGGGCCTCCCAGCGCAACAGGGTCGTGTTGCTCACGTTTATGCCAAGGCGCTTGAGGTCCGCGCGTGTGGCCAAGGTCTTGCGACCGTCTGAAATCTTCATCTGTCTTTTCCTTCAGCAAGTTAGGGTTTGCGAAGGAGCGCTCCGACAAGGAGAAAGATGGCGCAGATCGTGACTCGTTTCGAGCGAAGGTCCTGAAAGCTTCAGGTCGATTTGCGTTGGGATCTTCTTACATCTTGAAGGGCAAGTTGGATGGGGCCATCCAGCTGTTCATGGTCGCCCGTGGTCTCCAAGAAGACGCGCCGCACGTAATCGGGCAAAATCCCAACTTGTTTATGTTCTGGGTCCCAGTTGCCCCGTGACAACGGAAATTCGGGAAAGAAATCGTGCAGGTCCCAAATGGCGTCATAGACGATGGTGAAACGGATTTCGTCGGTCGTCTGAACCTTCATCCCAAGATCACATTCGAGCTTCGAGATTACGTTTATGGCTTGCACCTTGAGCGCGGCCAAGCCTGACAGAAGCTCAACACAGTCAACGGGAACAATTCCATCTTGGGGTTCCCGAAGCTGATCCTCCCAATGGACGAAATGTGGTGCGTTCTCATTTGCCAGCGCGCTTTCCAATCTTTCGACGGGATGCAGGACGTTCCGTTTCAGCCACGTGATGCGCTGCGTTGCCGACATGTCGAACGGGGAAATGGCGAAGGCAGACGGCGACATTTGCAGAGCCCGGCGTTTCACCTTACCCGATGCACTGATCTTTTCCCAGAAATCTGGAAAGCGTGGATCGTCTTTCAGGCCGAGAATTGCGCCGACATCTTTCCGGCAAGCCGATCCGAATGGCCCTGTGTCATCTTGGTCAGATGGCGGTTCCACTGTTCCAATGCCTCGCACTTCTCGTCCGTGTATGAATAGACATTGTAGATAGCGGCAACGCCTGAGACCACACCCGTCTTGTGGTTCAGCAACGCCTCGGTGACGGGCTGCGGCACGCCCAGCATCGCCATGTTCGTGGACATCGTGCGGCGCAGATCGTGGATGATCCACGGTTCGGTGCCTTCGGGCAGCGCCTTGTCGAGCCGGTCCTTCAGGCGACCGAACCCCGAAACTGGCGATTTGCCGGTGGTCGTGAACACGTAGTCCGACCCGAGGAACCTCGGCACCCTGCGCAGCACGTCAATCATCGCGTCGGTGATCGGAACCGTGTGCTGCCTGCCGTTTTTCGCGCGCTGCGAAGGCAGGGTCCACAGGCGTTTTTCGAGGTCGAGTTCCGTCCAGCGCATCTCGGCGACCTCGGCGCGTCTCTGGCCGCTGAGGATCAACAGCTTCATGCAATCCCCGAAAGGATAGCCTTCGGCGTCACAGGCCGTCCACAGCGCGCCCAGCTCATCGTCGGTCAGGACACGCTCACGCGACCGTTCCTTGGACAACGGTTTCATTCCGGCGATGGGGGAAGCATCGATCATGCCGCGCTCGACACACCAGCCCATCAGGTGCTTGAGGTGGGCCAGCGCGCGGTTCGCGCTGACCGGCGCGGATTTGTGGATCAGATCGCAGGCTTTCACGACATCGGCGCGCTTGATCTCGTCGATCCGTTTGACGTGCAGGGCGGCGAACTTCGCCAGCAGGGCTTCCTTGCGCTTCCAGTCGCGGTTGTGAACCTTGGCGTGCTTTTCGATGTAATCGGGGATCACGTCGCCCAGCGTGGGCTTCGTTTCGACCTCGACGCCAGTGCGGTCCTCGAACCGTCCCGTCTCGATTTCGTAGAGCACCTTTCGCACCCGTTCACGCGCCTCGGCCAGCGACACGACGCCGAACCGTCCGATGGTCAGGCGACGCATCTTACCGCTGATGCGCTTGTGCAGGCAGAACGTCTTGGTGCCGGACGTGCTGATGCGCAGGACCAGACCTGGCATCAACTCGTCGCGGAAATCGAGCCGTTTCGACGGGTTGGGCTTCTGGCTTTCGATGAACTTGGTGGTGAGTTTGCGTTTCATAAGCCTATGATAAGATGGGCGGACAAGCCGCGTCAGGGACAACTCTAGACGGCTTGAAACGCGCTGGCCTCAAAGGTGACGTTTTCTTGTAGCTAAGAAACCGAATGAATGCTCTCGGTACAGGTCAGATTCTGTCGACTATCAGATGGACACGGCCACTTCATTCATGCATTTTTACGACGATTAAGTAGTGGAGAACGCATGACTCGTTCGGATACCGAAAATCTCCCACAAGTGACCATAGCCAGAATGTTGATTGCTGCGATACCCGGAGTGGGTGGAAGTGCAACGGTTCTATTGGAAAAAAATCTACAGGAACGTCGCGAAGCTCGAACGCGGCAATACCTTGACGAGCTCGCGGTTCGTGTCCGGCAACTAGAAAACTCAAGTCTACCAGGAGATTCCACAGTTCAGCTGGGCTATGAAGCAGCAAGGCACTCGAACGAACCGTGGAAACCAATTTTCCTTGCGAGTATCGTTACCGCGCGACCAAGTGAGATTGATAAATTCCTGCGTCATGCTTTGATAGCCGCCGCTAGTGACCTCAATGAACTCGAAGTTTGCACACTGACAACACTCGCACTCGATCGGCCTGAGATAACGATTGTGGGACGATTTTTGGAGTTTCGAGAAACCATTGCGAAGCTAGAGGAGGAGTCCAAAGACATCGAGAGCCTAAAGGAAACAGCGCTTCGGAAGTTGGAGTTGGCTGGACTTGCCTCGCAGACAGGTGAAGGATACAAGATTTCTAGGCTTGGTGAAATGCTATTGGGAGTGCTTTCAAGTTGAGGCTTAAAGTACATGCACCAGTTCCGAATTCTATAAGAACGCGCGAGGAAAAGATATTAGCTCGATTTCCGAAATCATCTTCTCTGTTAAACTCGGTTCGAAGCAGAACAGACAGGTACAAATTTGGAATTTCAGATAGGGAAGTAAATAAATTTTACCGATTCTCAGATTACAAAAATTCAGAATCATTCTTTGCGCACAAATTCCGGCAATTTGGAAAAAATTATATAGACAAGACAGATGTAGAAATAGATATAGCAAATTCAGTGAATACAATAGGCCCTGGAACCGAATCCTTACCTCCCGCCGATCGATTTATTGGCCTGGCAAAAAAATTTAGCGGCGAACTACTGCAGGCGCGGCAACTCAAAACGCCTTATGTATCAATTCTGACTGGCCCGACTGGGAGTGGGAAAACCGCATATAGTAAGTGCCTGTTCTCATCGGGAGCGCAAGTCTTTTGGGCAAACGGAATTATTCCCTCAAGAGTAGAGTTCACCAAGTTTTTCAAAGCCGGACAAGAGCTCTCTAGCCAGCAAATACTTGATGCTATCCATCAATGCCAGACGCGAGACCTGCTAATTTATTTGTGCTTTTCTGAAGTCGGAGTTCCAAGCAAAGATGCGTTGGAAGGGATCCTTTCTTCACATGGCGAATATAGAGAGCACCATAATAAGATACGGGGAATGGTTGCGCTAGCTGAGGGCAAGAAAATCGATGGCTCAAGCTTCACTCTATCCGAAGCTCACAATATTTGGAAGGAGCAAGTAGGCTATTTTCCAGAAGAAGTTTGCCGCAATATACTTGGCAAGATCAAGAGTCCCAGCTTCCATATTCAATTTCTAGTTAGTCTTGACGGTTTTGACGCCCTTAAGACAAAGGACTTTTTGATTTCGGATCGGTATCACGGCCCAATTAGTGCTGTTGCTGACCTACTTAGCGACGCGCTAAATCAGGTGGCGAGGTATGGTGGAACCCCTTCAAGTCACAATACAAACCTAGTTGTTTTTATGAGAGATACGACGTATGCGCGCATCCGACTTGAACTTAATTTAACGCCGAACGGTGAGCGAAGAATTCCTGTTCGTTGGATTGTGCCTCCACCTTACAAGATCCTTGCCGAGACAATTGTTTCCGCTGTTGACGGTGATGTCAGTTCCTCGGTGGGTCAGGAGGGTCTAGACAGCTTTGTTGTAAACGTTAGAAAAAATTTGATCAATGTTCTGAAAGGTACTTCGGTTGGCCTTTCCATAAATCAACCAATAAGCAGTGCTTTCTCCTGGAACGCACGTCATATGAAAAGACATATTCGTAGAATATGCATCTGGTCACTAGAGAATTATCTCATTTCACATGGAGATCAATTAGACGAAAGGCAGAAGTCTGCGGGTCTCAGTGAGGCTTGGCTTTGGGAGAAAACGATTAATAATCGTGCTTTAAAAGACATGGCCGCATATAGTGTGCTTGAGGCATTTTTTCTCGATGATACTAAGTGCTTACAGAGTAAGTTTCGATTGAATAGCCGGGAAATAAGCAACTTCCTTGAGGGTTCTGATCTTGTTTCTGCGTTGGCCGCAATAGATGAAAGACCTGAACTAGAAGGCTTGTTTGATAGCATTTTTAATTATATGACAAAGGGGCTAGATGAATCGGAAGGCAAGTGCTACCCACATACTTTGGTGTTTGTTCGCATACTTCAGATTCTAAAATTCGATCCAGGCATCACAATTGAGGACCTCCATGACGAGATTTCCTGTTTTTATGACAATATCTCTCTCGAAGAGCTTCGATTTTATACTATCTGCCTTTGCGAGAACGAATATGTCGTTTTTGAGGGAGTGGAAAACTCAGCGAGCCTTGATGAGTGCCGATTCTTTGTAAGCAATTTCGGCTTCATACTTTTAAACAAAGTAATCTACTCCGTGTCTTACTTTTCACAGTCTTTGATGATTTCAGAGCTAATTAGATCAGGATTTGGCACGCACTTTCGTGAGAGAAACTTTCGCACAAATGAAGACTGGATAGCAAATTGTGTATTTAATTCTATTATTGCCTACAACATCGTGCAGGATGCTGAAATAGGCGAGCGGAAATGCCGACAGTCGGCTGGCAAAGACTTTGAAAAATTCTCCTTATGTAAAAGGCTTCGGGAATCTCTAATATGGGAGGCTCAGCGTATTTTCAGTCGTCGCAGATTTAGTGGGAATCTAGAGTGGCACTTCAACAATATTCCGGAAAAACTTAAGCCTTTATTAGGTGAGTTTCCGAATTTCGACACCTTAGAGGAGATATGGAAATGAGTGACATAGATGATCTGTCCAAGTTGGACGTCCATCAATTGTCTGCCTTACTACAAGATCTGGATATAGAGTTAGAGAAGGAGGTCGATGATGCTAAACTAGCTTTTCTTCGTCGGCAGTGGAGTTCACTGGTTCTACTAATCAATTCTAAGCTGCAAGTTAAAGAGTCTGTGTAGGCTAACGCAGTTTTGACGTACTATTTTTTGAGAATTGTGTTTTGGCGCATTTGTCACGCCACCACTTGGGAAATACATGTTGGAAGCCACGAACGTTTTCGGGTATTGCTCGGGTAGCGTTAGCCTCGAGCTTGAACGTTCAGGCGTGAGACGGCGTGAGACGATCTGCCAGGCGCAAAGGTCAAGGTTTTCAATCGGCTACGTTGCAGGTTGAGCAATCCTGAGACAGCACGCGCGGATCACAAGGCTAATTGAAAATCCTCGTGTCGGTGGTTCGATTCCGCCCCCGGGCACCATTCATCCAACATAGCGACGGAACCCCGCCCCTAAAGGCTTGATTTTGTTGAAAGTAGCGTGATCCCGCGTTCAGCTGGAATCGGCCAGTCTGGACAATTTCTGGACAAAGGGATCCGGTCTCATGTGGGGCACTCATCTCAAACAGAAAGGTCGCTGGTGGCACTACTATCGTTCGGTTCCGCGTGAGTTTGCAGACGTTGAACGAAAGCCCCTGATCAGTTTCTCTCTCAAGACTGGCGACTTCACCGAAGCCAAGCGCATGGCAGCCGATATTTCGGCGCGGCTTGAACAAGATTGGCGCGACGCCAAGGCGCGAGGCGTTTCGCTCTGTGCCCAAGACGCTGCCGAGCAATACCGAGCGGCGGCGGCTGTGCAACGGCAGTTTGGGTTTGCCCCAAAGCCAGCGGCAGACCTGACGGATGAAGAGCTCTTGGAGCGGTTGCGGCTTCTGATTTCGGGTCAGCAATCCGCGCCCGAGCGAGGGGCCGTTCTCGGGTTGACCGCCGAGCCTCAGTATTCGCTCTCCGATGCCTTCGACCGTTTTTGGGACTACATCAAAGACGAATGGATCCGTGACAGTCGCGATCAGCAGCGCGTGAAGCGCAACATCTATCTAGGCTCCAGACCCATTGATTTCATGCTTCTGGCGTGATTCAGGCTCCGCAAGGAGATCTGATCGATGAGCAATCTGTATTGGCTGACCGACGCCCAGATGGAGCGCCTGAAGCCGTTCTTTCCCAAGAGCCATGGCAAGCCCCGCGTCGATGACGCGTCGCGTCCTCAGCGGCATAATCTTCATCAATCGCAATGGGTTGCGTTGGTGTGACGCGCCGAAGGAATACGGCCCGGCCAAGACCCTCTACAACCGTTGGAAACGCTGGAGCGACAACGGGGTCTTCGCCCGGATCATGGTGGGCCTGGCCACCGAAAGCGCCGAGCACAAGACGATCATGATCGACGCGACCTATCTCAAGGCACACCGCACTGCGTCGAGCCTGTGCGTGAAAAAGGGGGGCGCGGGCGCCAAATCGGGCGCACCAAAGGCGGTATGAACACCAAGCTGCACGCCGTTGCCGATGCCAAGGGGCGGCCGATCGGGTTCTTCATGTCCGCCGGGCAGGTCAGCGATTATACCGGCGCCGCGGCTCTTCTGGGCAGTCTGCCGAAGGCGGGTTGGCTGCTGGCCGACAGGGGCTATGACGCCGATTGGTTCAGAGAAGCGTTGAAAGACAAGGGGATAAAGGTTTGCATCCCCGGCCGGAAATCCCGCAAGAAGGCCGTCAAATACGACAAGCGGCGCTACAAACGGCGCAACCGGATCGAGATCATGTTCGGCCGGTTGAAGGATTGGAGGCGCGTCGCCACCCGATACGACCGGTGCGCGGAAACGTTCTTCTCCGCGATCATGCTAGCCGCAACCGTTTTGTTCTGGTTATGACCCGAGAACGAGTCCTGAGCCTAGTCAGCGGCACCGCGATCCCGTCCGCCAACAGGCCCTCATGGAGCGTCCGGATCAATTGCCGTCCTCCGTTCGCCATTGTGCTCGAACCAATGGCGCATCAATGGCTCACCATGAGGGCCGCCAGCTTTTTTCTCGCGCGCAGCTCCAGCATCGCCTCGCCGTAGGCCTCCTGCAGGTCCTTGAGCTGCTTCTCGTATTGCTCGCGAATGTCGAGAGGGTTGGCGCGCAGGGAATTCTCCATGCCACGCTTCGCATCCTCGACCCAGCCCTCGATCTCGGATGGGGTCAGGTCGAACGTCCTGCTCGCCTCCGCCACCGTGGTCTTGCCCTGGATGATCTCGATCACCAAGGCGGTCTTACGCTTCGCCGTCCATCGCTTGATGCTGTCGTCCATCGTCATACTCATCGCTACGTTCTCCCTTGTAGCATGAGCAGGATTTCACTGGGTCAATACACGCCTGCATTCCCGGCCGGAAGCAACGCAAGACGCCGATCAAGTACGACAAGCGCCGCTACATGCGGCGCAACCGCCCCTCTCGTGACATTGCTGCGCAATGCACTGCCAGGCAGTGATCGAGATCATGTTCGGCAGGCTCAAGGATTGGCGGCGTGTGGCGACTCGCTATGATCGATGCCCCGAGGTGTTCCTATCGGCCATCGCCCTCGCGGCGACCGCCATCTATTGGTTATGAACCCTGACCCTAGCATGTTGAAAGAAGGTGTTTTCATAGTTCAAACATTTGCTCGAAGGTGTGTTTCGGGCCCGTGCCATATTCCAGTTAACGGCAAGGAAAAGTTTGTTCTTCTCCATGTCGGTGATGGGCTTTTCATAGGCTTCGACAATGCGCGGAGCATCTGAAGCGACGAGGTGATCCCCCAGCAGGGCGACCTTGCTGTCTAGATCGGCGATCTGGCGTTTGGTCTGGCGTTCAATCCCGTTGGACCGCCCTTCCTGCTTATCCCAGGCGAATTCGTCGGCGGCGCGGTCGAATGCGAGGAGGAATGGCATTGAGTTGCCAGCTTGGATTGTCTGACATCGGCGACTGTGGGCCTGATCGAGAGCCAGGAGGACACGATTGCCCCTGTCGGGCAAGCCGGTCAGCTGGAATCATTGATACCTGGTGTGCCGCTCTCCATATTGCAGGGCGCGGGGTTTGTCTCACAGATCGAAGAGCCGGGCGCGTTTCAGAAAGCACTGATTTTGTTACTGCAATCCATTGTCAGCCAGCAGCAGGAGATATCAGCAGATGAAGAGGTTTAGCAGAAGAGCCGCCTTGCTGGGGGCCGGTGGCGTGGCTGGATGGGGGTTGTCACGATGGCTGGGTGCGGATCTGCCAGGCGATGGCGGCACCAGCCGGATCACGGCTCCGTCTGGCGAGGCTTGGCTGAATGATGCCAGCGGCCTGTCCGCTACACCGATCCATGAACACCTGATACTGCAACACGACTCTGGTGATGATCTGATCGCGGCTATCCGCCGCGAGCTCGCCGAGGCCAAGGCCGACGGTCGCCCCGTCAATGTCGGGGCGGCGCGCCATTCCATGGGCGGTCAGGCCATCCCGCGCAACGGCACCGCCATCACCTTTGACAATGGGTCGGTGGAGATCGATAGCGCGAGCCAGACTTATCTGGTCCATGCAGGCGCGCGCTGGTCACAGGTGATTGCCGCGCTCGATCCTGCTGGATGGTCACCCAAGGTCATGCAGTCCAACAATGACTTTGGGGTTGCCGCCACCTTTTCGGTGAATGCCCATGGCTGGCCTGTGCCCTTTGGCCCGATGGGATCAACCGTGCGGTCACTGCGCATGGTGCTGCCGTCCGGCGATCTGGTGACATGTTCAGCCACCAAGAACGCCGATCTCTTCAATCTGGCCATGGGCGGTTACGGGCTGGTCGGTGTCATCGTGGATCTGGAGGTGGAGATGGTGCCGAATACCCGTCTGACACCGACATTCGAGCTCATGGATGCAAGCGCATTTGGCGAGGCCTTCCGCAGCGCAACCGAAGACCCTGCGGTCACCATGGCTTATGGACGGCTGAACGTCGAACGTGCGGCTTTTCTGCAAAAGGCACTGTTGGTGACCTACCGCGAAACCGCGGATCAGACGGACCTGCCAGCGGCCGCAGGCTCTGGATGGATGTCACATGCCGCCAGCCGCCTCTATCGGGCTCAGCTCGGCAACGAGACCTTCAAATCCTTTCGCTGGTGGAACGAAACCCGGTTGGGTCCAGCCCTGGGATCAGGAGAGGTAACGCGCAACACGCTTCTCAACGAGCCCGTCGCCACGCTGGATGACCGCAACCCGGACCGCACGGATATTCTGCACGAGTATTTTGTGGGTTTCGGTGCCTTTGACGGCTTTCTGGCTGCCTGCCGCGACGTGATTCCGGCCTCGTATCAGGAGTTCCTCAATGTGACCCTGCGCTATGTGGCGCAGGACGATCAGAGTGCGCTGTCCTTTGCAACCGAGCCCAGGATCGCCGCGGTCATGTCTTTCAGCCAGGAGCTGACGCAGCGCGCTGAGGCCGACATGGCCCGCATGACCAGCGCGCTGATCGACCGGATGGTGGCGCTTGGCGGGGCCTATTATCTGCCCTACAGACCACATGCCACGGTGGACCAGTTTACCTCGACCTATCCAGGCGCAGGGGATTTCGCGCGCGCCAAACGGGGGCTCGACCCGCAGCTGGTGCTGCGAAACAACCTTTGGGACAACTATTTGGGGCAGCTATGACCACACTGCAAAAACTGTCTCTGGGCTATTTTCTTGCCCTGATGATCGCCGCATCGCTGAACTATGTTCCGGGCCTCACTGATGAAAACGGACTGGCCTTCGGCATCTTCGCACTTGATATCTATGATGACGCGCTACACGTGGCCTCGGCCCTTTGGGCGCTGGTGGCAGGGATGTTGTCGCACCGGGCGGCGCGGAGCTTTCTCATTCTGTTCGGGCTTGCCTACCTGGGCGATGGCATATTCGGGTTTTTTACCGGTTTTGGGTATCTCGATCTGGGCATCTTTACCAATGATCCGGCCGGGATCGACCTGTCGCTGCCCCGTTTCCTGGCCAACCTGCCGCATCTGGCCCTTGGCGGTGTCGCGGTCTGGGCCGGGTACCGTAACGCCGGTCAGACCCCGTGATGCTGCTGTGGCGCTGGACCAAACGGCTGGCCTTGCTGTTGGCGGTGCTGGCAATCGGTCTTGGCGCCCCGGTGGTCTATGTGGAAACCATGTGCCGCGGCAACGGCCTGACCCAGCCCTATGACGCCCTGATCAGCCCGGCCCATCACCGTCCTGAAAGCCGTACCCTGTTGACCTATCCCGAATGGCATATCGTTCACGCCTACGAGGATTATGCAAAGGTCCTGAGCAGCGGCGACCCGCACGATTACGGGTTTCTGCGCGCGATCGGTGGCTTCTGGAACTCGCTCTGCACCCTGTCCCGGATCGCTCCTGAACATGGTGGCGTTGATGGCGGCACCAAGCAGATGAACTATGTGATCGGGGTGAGTTTCACCGCCGAGCTGGCGCTCAAGGCGGCTTATGAAGAAACCCTTGGGCGGCTCTTTGCGGCCTTGCGCGGCCCGCATCGGGCGCCGCTAGACGATCTGTCAGCGGACCAGGCGGCGGCATACGCCAAGTTTCTGCAGCAGGTGCCCTGGTACAAATGGCAGTTTCGCGAAGACGTCAAAGACCTGCGCGACCGTCCCAGCACCGTCTTGCGCGACAGCGAGCGGCGGTTGGCGCTTGGCCTGGAGTACCGCGCCAAGGCGGCCTATGCGGATGTGATCGCACAGGCCGTTGCGCAGGTTGGGCAGGATGAGCTGGTTTTGCGGATGATCGTCACCGGCGTCGAGGCCGGGCAACTGGCCCGATACCAGGGCGTTCGGGTGTTGCAAGAGCGGCCGGAGGGGATCGAGATCGAGACCCCGCGTTACCGTGCGTTGACGCATCTGATTCAGCAGTTGGCGGCTGAAAAGGTGAATCTGGTCGAGATCGCCGGCAATGACGACATCCTCTTCACCGCAATTTCGAACCGGCCGGCCGAGCCCGGCGCGCTTTTCAGCAGCGAACGGCAAGGGTTTGGCGACTATCGTCACCTGATCCTGGTGAAAGTTCCGGAGTTGGCCGAGCGGCTGCGCCTACTGAATGAATCCGGTCTGAGGCTGGAACATATTCATGACTATTAGATCGGTTCTGCTTGCGCTGCCGTTGCTTTTCCTGGGATGGCTTTCCGTTCTTCTGACGGTGGCAATGCTGACGGATGAAGCTCCCGCTTACGTGGTGATCTTTCCCGGGAAAGCATTCCTTCGGGGCTTGCCCGAGGATGCGTCCGTCATTGCTGTTTCAAGGCTCACTGTCACACTCACGTCGGATGCTTCGGGCTTTGCAAGATCACTTTACGGCAGCGGCGCATGGATTGTCTTGCCCGCCGGCCTGCCAGGTTGCCTGCCGCTGCCACAGGTGCGGTGAAAGGGATCCGCTGTGCCAAGCCGGTGCGGCCACTTCTGCCCGCGAAGAGAAATTTGCTTTGAACAGTTTATCAATCCCGGTTCTGAGGGTTTTCATATGGATTGACGGTGGGCTGGCGCGCGGCCTTCGCACGCAAGGCCGCCGCGTATGACACTGAAGAGTCCGATGCACCGTCAATCCGCGAACGATGCAAATGTGCCTTTCCCAATAGTCGGCGCAGCGCTGTTGCGCGCTGCTAGAGGGACGCTTTGAAGCATTCAAGTCGCTGGCGCTGGAAAGCAACGAAATCCGCCGGCGGCTGGTTGGCCTCCGCCACAGCGCGAAACGGGTCGACCACCTCGCTTTCCACCCCGGCCAAGGTACGCACGACCTCGTGGGCACAAAAGGGCACTACCGCCTCGGCATACCCGCCCTCATGGGCACAAACCAGCCGGCCGCCACAAAGGTCATTCGCCGCTCCCATTACGGCCCGGGTCAAATAGCCAAAGGTGCCGCTATGCGCAGTCATGCGGCTGAGCGGGTCGAAGTTGTTGGCATCCAGCCCGCAGGCGACGATGATCAGCTCAGGCCTGAAGGCATGCAACGCCGGCAGCACCAGGATGTCCATCGCGTCGATGTAGCTCTGATGTCCCGCGCCGGGCAGCAGGTTGACGTTGAGGTTCGCCCCTTCCCCCGCACCTGCGCCCCGCTCGCTGCCGCTTCCCGATCCGGGGGGGAAGCAGTTTTCCTGATGGATCGAGATCGTCAGTACATCTTCCCGTTCGTAGAAGATGTCCTGCGTGCCGTTGCCGTGATGTACATCCCAGTCCAGTACCGCGACGCGGGTCAGACCGCGCTCGGCACGGGCGGCCTCGATCGCGATGGCGATATTGGCCAGCAGGCAGAACCCCATGGATCCATCCCGCATCGCGTGGTGCCCCGGCGGGCGCGACAAGGCATAGGCGTTGTCGAAGGTGCCATCAACTACGTCAAACACCGCCCGCTTGACCAGCCCGGCCGACAGTGCCGCGATCTCGTAACTGCCCGATCCGAAGGGCGAGAATTCACCGGCATTGCCGCCACCCGCGTCGCTGAGGGTCTTGAACCGGTCCAGATAGGCCTCGCTGTGAACACGTGCCATGTCTGTCTCGGTCACCGGCTCCGCAGATTGCACGCTCAGTTGCGCGGTCAGGCCCGAGACATCCATCAGTGACTTGAACCGCCGCTTGGATTCGGGAGATTCCGCATGGCCAGCGGCGGCCGGAGGCTGGATCCATCCACCGACCGGCATGATCAGCGCATGTTCTCCGGTCGTGTGCCACAGGCAGTGTTCGTCAAAATAGAAGCCGGTACGTGGCATGGGTTTATCCTTCCTTGAAGTGTCTTTTCGAAGCCAGGTTGCCCAGGCGCGGGATCAGCCCGTCGATACCCCTGGGCGCAAAGATCATCAGCAGCATGGCGATCAGCCCCAGCGCGATCAGGTTCCAGCCCGGCGAGGCCGAGAGCGCCTCGCGAAGGGCGACGAACAGCATCACGCCAATCACCGGCCCCCGGATCGTACCCAGCCCACCGATCACGCAGATGAAGATCGCGTAGACCGTCCAGTTGATGTCGAAGGCGGCGATGGGCGAGACATAGAGACTGCCCATGAACCCGATGGCCCCTGCCATGCCACTGCCCGCGGCGGACAGGATGAACAGAAGCGCCTTGATACGGCCTGTCTTGACACCCAGCGAGCGGGCCGCGATTTCGTCATCGCGCATGGCGTGGACATGCAGCCCCCAGGGGCTGCGACCCAACCACCAAAGGCCGACGCACAACCCAGCCGTCAGCGCCAGGGCCAGCCAGTAGCCCATCGAAGGCAGCAGGCTCGTGTCGATCCGGCGGGCGGCAAACAAAGGCAGGCCGGAAGAGGCGCCAAAGTAATCCATCCGGCTGACCACGATCTTGACGATCTCGGCGGCGACCCACATGCCGACGGCGAAATAGACCTCGCGCAGGCGGAAAAGGATCGGGGTCAGAACCAGCGCCAGTAACGCCGCTCCGACCCCGCAAAACGGGATCATCGCGTAGGGAGAGATCGGCAGATCCCGTGTGACGGCAAAGAGCAGGTAGGCCCCGATGGCGACAAAGGCGTGGTGGCCCAGCGACAGCAGCCCTCCGAAACCGGCCAGCAGATTCCAGCTTTGGGCGATGGCCAGAAGGATCAGCATCTCGGTCACCAGCGCCAGCGCGCCGCCGCCCAGCCAGTAGGGTACGGATGCCAGGACCAGTGCGGCCAGGGCAAGGATCAGACGGGTCATCGTGTCACCACCTTTCCGGCGATACCCTGCGGCCTGAGCAGCAGGAACAGCAGCAGCGTCAGATGCCCGTAAAGAAGCCCCGACGCGGGGTCGAAATAGAAGCTGGCCACATGCACCAGAGCCAGCGCGATGCCGCCCAGGTAGCTGGCCCAGATCGAACCTAGCCCGCCGATCACGATCACCTCGAAGGCGATCAGCAACCGCTCGGCGCCGGAAAAGGGCGTGATGGTTGAGCGCATCGCCAGCAGCATCCCGGCCAGCGCGGCAAAACCCGCCGCCAGCGCCATCACCAGCGCAAAGACCCGTTTCTGCCGGATTCCGAACAGCGCCACGATGTCGGCATCCTGAGAGGTGGCGCGGATCGCCCGACCCAGGCGTGTGTGTTGCAGGCCAAGGTGCAGCAGGCCAAAAAGCACCAGCGCCAGCAGAAATATCGCAAGCGGCAGATAGCCCAGCGTCACGCCGCCGATCTGGAACCCGGCGGTTTTGATGGTGCCGATGTCGATGCTGCGGTTGTCGGCGCCGTAGATTTCGACCATCAGATTCTGCAGCACCACGGAAAGACCAAAGGTCAAAAGCAGCGCCGGCATCGGATCAGCGCTGAGCACCCGGTTGATGAGCTGCGCTTGCAGCAGCCACCCCAGCCCGAAAGCCAGCACCATGACGACCGGCAAAAGAACAAGTGGATGCACCGGCAGGTTGCCGCCAAGGGTAAAGAGCGCCAGCGCTCCGGCAACGGCGATCTCGCCATGGGCGATGTTGGCGATGCGCATGACACCGAAGATCAGTGTCAGTCCAAGACCGAAGAGCGCGTAAAGCCCGCCCAGAAACAGCCCGTTGATCAGAATGTCGATGACGATGCTCATGCGGCTTCTCCAAAATAGGCCCGGCTGACGGCATCGAAGGCCGCAGGGGCCGAGGCACCCGCAAGAGCGACTCGCCCCGATAGCATGCAGTAGAACCGGTCCGAGACATCAAGAGCGCGGCGGATGTCCTGTTCCACCACGACCAGCGTCGTTTTCCGCTCTTTCAATTGCGCCAACGCGGCATAGACGCGGTCGACCACAACCGGGGCCAGCCCCAGCGAGACCTCGTCCACCAGCAGAAGATCCG
This sequence comes from Ruegeria pomeroyi DSS-3, assembly GCF_000011965.2. Taxonomy (NCBI): domain Bacteria; kingdom Pseudomonadati; phylum Pseudomonadota; class Alphaproteobacteria; order Rhodobacterales; family Roseobacteraceae; genus Ruegeria; species Ruegeria pomeroyi. The sequence continues at coordinate 99,817 of NC_006569.1, forward strand.
GGTTGGTCATCAGGGCCCGGCCAAGCGAGACCATCTGCTGTTGCCCTCCGGAAAGAAGCCCAGCGGGTCGATGCGCCATCACGGCGATTTCAGGGAAGAGGTCAAAGACCGCGTCGCGCACCCAGTGGCCGCCGCGGCCCAGATCGGCTCCGATCATGAGATTCTCTGCAACACTCATGCCAGTGAAAAGCCGGCGCCCCTCGGGCACCATCGAGATCCCCATCCGCGCAAGTTCCTGCGGACTGGCGCTGCCGATGTCGCGGCCATTCAGGCGCAGCACCCCGGCGTGGTATTGACCCAGGCCGGCTATGGCGCGCAGCAGTGTTGTCTTGCCTGCCCCGTTAGCGCCGACAAGGGCGATGGTTTCACCGCGTCTCACATTCAGCGAAATACCGAAGAGCGCCTGAAAGTCGCCGTAGCGGGCATCCAGATTTTCGATCTCGAGCATGCTCATGCCGGTGTCCCCAGATAGAGCGCCCGAACCTGCGGATCGGCGACCACCGCCTGTGGCGTGTCCTCGATCACCTTGCGGCCAAGCGCCAGCATCATGATCCGGTCCGAGGCGGCCTGAAGCGCGTGGGCGATATGTTCGATCCAGAGTACGGCAAGACCGGCCTCTTTCAGGCGGTGCACCAATGTGACCATTTCGGCAGCTTCCCTATCGGTCAGCCCGCCAGAGATCTCATCGAGCAGGATCACTTGCGGATCGGCTGCCAATGCCTTGGCCAGTTCCAGCCGCTTGCGGTCGAGAAGGCGCAGTGCGCCGCCCATCTGGTGCCGCATGGCGGTGAGACCGGTGATTTCCAGCACGGCCTCCACCTTGTCGTATGCCTTCTGCGGGGCAACGCCGTGACCGGCGTGCTGGGCCAGATAGAGCGTCTGTTCCACGCTCAGCGAGGCAAACGCCCGCGGCACCTGGAAAGCGCGGGCCATGCCGGATTTGACCCGACCCGCGGTATCCAGCCCGGTCACGTCGCGGCCCGCAACCGAAACTGTGCCGCTGTCAGCCCGTGTCACATCCATCAGCAGGTCGAACAGCGTACTCTTGCCCGCACCGTTCGGCCCCATGATGCCCAGGCAGATGCCCGGCTCGACGGTCAGGGACACGTCCCTGAGTACCTCGAGCCCTCCGAAGGACTTGGAGAGGTTGCGCGCTTCCAGCATGGCTCAGACCTGCGGCAGCGCGATGGTTTCGGACTCGACACCGATATCCGGTGCCAGCGTGTTTTCGGTGATCACCAACTCGAAGGCGTGCTTGCCCGAGGACTTGCGCCACTGACCGCCCGCAAGCTGGGTTCTGGCGGTGTTCCTGATCGGGCTGTCGGCAAAGTTCACCGGGCCGACCACCGTATCGAGCCTGGTCGAGGCGAAGACATCGCGCACAGCGGCGCGGTCCTTGGGCGCCCCGGATTGCACCAGGGCGTTCAGCCCTGTTTCGAATAGCGCATGGCTGTAGCCAAGCGTCTGCACCCATTGCGCATTGCTTTCTGCTTCCCAAGCGTCGGCCAGTTCGCGGGCCGTCTGACCGGTCAGGGACGAGGCGAACGGCACGTTCGGCGTCCACCAGACCTCGGTCGTCATACCGTCGCCCCGGTCGCCCATCGCCTCGATGGCCTGTGGAAACAGGAAGGCGGCAGCGAAAGTGCAGGCCTTTGGGGTATAGCCCGCCTGCCCTGCCTGGTTCCAGAAAGTGATCCAGTGCGGCGGGAAGCCGAAGCCGGTGACGATATCGGCCCCTGCCTCCTTGAACCGCGACACCTGGCCCGAGTAATCGTCGGCGTCGATCTTGAACATTCCGCCATCGACGCGCGAGTAACCGCCGCGTTCGATGAAGCCGGGCAGGCCCATCGCCGGATCGGCGAAGGCATTGCCGACCGGGTTGTCGAGGTAGAAATCCCCCACCACCTTGTTGGTGTCGATCTGGTCCCAGAGTCTTGTGAACGTGCTCATTGCGTCATCGGCACCCCAGAAGAAATGGAAGGTCCACGGAAAGCCCTGTTCCGGGTTCGATCCGCGCGGGAACATCCAGGCCTGCCAGGGCTGCATGGTGCTCATCGTGGGCACACCATGGATATCGGCGATCTCGCCCAAAGCGACAGCCGCGTCGCCGTCATTGATCAGCAGCATGTCCACCTGATCGCGCAGCAAGAGCTCGTTGCCCACCGAAATCGACCGGTTCATGTTGGACTGGTTGTCCTTGACGATGATCTCGACCTCGTGGCTGGCCCCGCCGGAGATGAGCCCGCCGGAAAGATGCTTGCTGATGGTCTCGACCATCCACTGGTCCGAGGTTCCGAAAGAAGCACGCGGCCCGCTGAGCGGCGAGATGAAGCCGATGCGCAGCTTCTTGCTGGCGGCGGTGACGATTGAAGGGGCGGCCAGCGTGCCGATGAAAGCAGCGCTGCCGGCAAGAAAACTGCGACGGTTCAAGGATTGGTTTCTGGTCATGTTGCTCTCCCTTTTCTTCAGCGTAGAAGAGCCGACCGATGGCAAGACATAGTGCAGATGCACTAAGTTCGGGTCGCAGATCGGGAGAACCAGGAGGCTTGGCTGCCACGTTCGTGGTCAAGCCTCGTCGGGTGCGGCCTCGGTCAGGGTGGGATTCGCCAGTCGCAACAGTTGAACCCGGTTCTCGACGCCGGTCTTGCGATAGATCGAGCTGACCTGATTTCGGACGGTGTTCACCGACACATCCAGCCTTTCCGCTGCCTGCCGCATAGTCATGCCTTGAACCAGACAGTTCGCCACCAGCTTTTCTCGCCGGGACAGATCGCCCCAGGGATTGGGCGGCGTCAGCCGCAACAGCCAAAGGTCGTCAGAATACCGCTCGCGCGTGAAAACCGCGCCATCGCGCCCGACATGCGACGCGGTGGCGGCGGCGGCGCGCAGCAGGTCCGGCACCCGGCCACGGCTGGTGGCCGAGAACTCGGCGCGGTGCTGAAAGCCGGTCGAAGACAGAAAAAGCTCCCCGGTGGCGTCGACCAGTGCCCAGTCGGTGTTCGGATCGACCCGCATCCCCAGATCCAGTTGCAGGCTCATCGACAGCGCCTGTTCAATATGACGAAGGATCGCCAGAAAATCGGCGTTCTCGGTATCGGTAAAGGGTTCGGCAGCGCCCCGCCGGTACAGCGACATAAAGAAATTGAAGCGTCCGTCGCGCACCTTGCAGTGGCCGTTCAACATCTGGGTCAGGTTGAAATGGCCCGCAAAGTCACGAAAGCTGGGATCGGTGACCGCCTCGGCCACGGTGATCGACCGCGCATAGCGCTGCAGATTGCGTCCTGTCCGCACGAAAGGATCGTTGGCAAGCTGGGCCTTGACCCGCGGCTCGAAATCTTCGGGCAGGTCGCTGACATCGGTATGCACCATCGCAATCCGTCCGCCCCGGAACAGAGACCAGCCCCACCATGCCGCGTCGAACCGGGTTATGTCGCGCACCAGGTCCATCATGAACTTCTGGAAATGCAGCGGTGTGTGGGTATTGGCCTTGTCCATCAGCTTAAGGACAAACTCGCTGAGGTCATAGCGGTTCATGCCGGCGTCCTCGCTACTTGGTCATAGTGCATCTGCACTATATCTGGTTCTCGCGCCTTCTGGCTAGCCTTGCCTGCAATGCAACCGGCCCCGCGGACTGGAGAGGGCCGTTCCAAGTGGAGGAAGACATGCCAGAAGCCTTGAAGGACATCATCGCAGCCAAGTCGCGCAGGTTCGAGGAAAACTTTGCCAGGGGCGATGTGCCCGCATTGGTTGCGGATTACTACAACAACGATCCGGTGGTGATCGGGCAGGGCGTGGCCACCTTCACCGGACGTGAGGGGGCAACGCAGTACTTTACCGGCGCGGTCGAAGCGATGAAATCGGCGAAGCTGACGACCTACACCATTCAGGAAGGCGAAGACAGTGCCATCGAGACCGGCGGCGTCAAGCTGACCCCGCGCGAGGACGGCGCTGCGCAGATAGACCTGACCTATGTGCTGGTCTGGCAAAGGCACGCCGACGGCTGGGCCGTGCACATGGATTATTTCATGCCTGGCGTCGTGCGCTGAGGTCTCGGAAAGGGTCCCCGATGAGTTACCATATGACGATTGATGCGCAGGCCGTCGCCGCCGCATCCGAATTCGAAGTTGCCAATCCCGCTGGCGGGATTGCAGGTCATGCGCCAAATGCCACGCTTGAGGATCTGGATCGCGCGGTTGCCGCAGCGCAGGGCGCGTTCACACTCTGGTCGCGGCAGGATGACGCAACCCTGCGGGCCGCCTGCGAGGCAGTTACCGCCAAGATCGGCGAACATGCAGAGGAACTGGCGCAGTTGATCACCGCCGAGCAGGGCAAGCCGCTGAATGGTCTGGGGTCACGCTGGGAGCTGGGCGGCGCGCAGGCATGGGCAGGCTACACCAGCAGCCTGGCCCTGCCGGTCAAGATCTTGCAGGACGATGACGCGGGCCGGGTAGAAATGCATCGCAAACCTCTGGGGGTCGTCGGGTCGATCACGCCTTGGAACTTCCCGTTGATGATCGCGGTCTGGCATATTCTGCCCGCTCTGCGTACCGGGAATACGGTGGTGATCAAGCCCTCGCCCCTGACCCCGCTGTCAACCCTGCGTCTGGTCGAATTGATGAACGAGGTGCTGCCCGCCGGGGTGGTCAATGTGATCACCGGCGATGACAAGGCGGTCAATCTGGGTGCTGCTATGTCGGCGCATCCCGGCATCCGCAAGATCGTCTTTACCGGCTCCTGCGCCACCGGGCAAAAGATCATGGCATCAGCGGCGGACAGCATGAAGCGGCTGACGCTGGAAATGGGCGGCAACGATGCGGGAATCGTGCTGCCCGATGTCGATCCCGAGGCGATTGCCGAAGGTTTGTTCTGGGGCGCCTTCATCAACAACGGCCAAACCTGTGCGGCGATGAAACGGCTTTATGTGCATGAGGACGTACATGATGCGGTTTGCGAGGCACTTGTTGCATTCGCCCGCAACATTCCCGTCGGGCGCGGCGACGACGAACATGCGATTCTGGGTCCGGTGCAGAATGCCGTGCAGCACGCCAAACTGTGCCGTCTCGTGGCGGCGGCGAAGAACAAGGGCAATGTTCTGCTTGGCGGGGAATCGGGCGAGGGGCTTTTCTTTCCGCCCACGATCATCTCGGGTTTGGAAAACGGTGATCCGCTGGTGGACGAGGAACAATTCGGGCCTGTACTGCCAATCATCCGCTACAGCGATCTGGAGGCCGCGATTGCCGCCGCCAATAACAGCCCAAACGGGCTGGGTGGCTCGGTCTGGTCGCCGGATATCGACAAGGCCAGATCGGTGGCGCAGCGGCTGGAATGCGGGTCGGTCTGGATCAACAAGCATGGCGCGATCCAGCCCAACGTTCCTTTTGGCGGGATCAAGGCCTCGGGCCTGGGCGTGGAATTCGCCGAGGAAGGGCTGGCGGAATACACCGACATCCAGGTGGTGTTTTCCTGACTGAAAACCGGACCGTCCTCGCCGGGGCGGTCCGGGCTACCCGGCCGCGTCGAACGCCCTGCGCGCCTCGATGATCTGCGGCTGTTTTTCCACCGCCCATTGCGCCATCGCCCCGATCGGCGCGAACAGAGACCTGCCCAGCGTTGTAATCGCGTAATCAACCCGCGGCGGGATTGTTGGCGTCACCGTCCGGCTGACCAGCCCGTCACGCTCAAGCTTGCGCAACGTCTGGGTTAGCATCCGCTGCGAGATATCCGGAATCGCCCGCTGCATTTCGGAGAACCGCTGCCCTCCGTCGCGCAGCAACAGGATGATCAAAAGGCTCCATTTGTCCCCGATCTGGGCCAGCACGGTCCGGATCGGGCACAGGTCAAGCCCCAGTTCTTTCTCGATTTCTTCGCGCCTTTTCATGAGCCCTCCAATATTTTTTAGTTACTAAAAAGTGCCTACTTACTTTTAGTAATCAACTTGAATACCCATAGCTCACCGCCCGAAACCGGGCAAGCATCAATTCAAAGGAGAACCAGATGATCATGTCACTTCGCACCACTTCTGCCGCCGCCGCGCTGGCCCTGACCGCGCTATCCGCCGCCGCCGACAGCGCCGCCAACAAGGAGATCGCCGTTGGACTGCTGGAGCAGGGATTGGCCAAGGGTGACCGCGATTTCATCATGACCCATGTCGCCGAGGGCTATATCCAGCATAACCCGCAGGCCGCCGACGGGCGTGAGGGGTTGCTGGGTTTTGTCAGCTTCCTGGAAACCCTTGATCCGCCGGTCACGGTCAACCCGGTGCGGGTCATCGCGGATGACAATTTCGTCGTGATCCATCAGGAGGCAGAGTTTTTCGGTCCCAAGGTCATTATCGACGTGTTCCGCTTTGAAGACGGGAAGATCGCCGAGCATTGGGACAGCATCCAGGAAACGGTGACGGAAACCGCAAGCGGGCGTTCCATGACCGATGGGACGACCAAAATCACCGATCTGGACAAAACCGCTGAGAACAAGGCGCTGGTCACTGGGTTGGTCAAGGACGTCCTGATGGGCGGAAAGATCGACCGGATCGACGACTACATCGCCGAGGGATACATGCAGCACAATCCCTTCGTACCCGATACCCGCGAAGGGCTGAAAGGCTTCGTGGCCTATCTGGGCGAGAACAACATCTCGTTCTGGTACTCGGAGTTGCATCTGGTGGTGGCCGAGGGCAACTTTGTCTTCACGCAGGCCGAGGGCGTTTATGACGGCACGCCGACCGCGTTCTATGACATCTGGCGGATCGAGGACGGAATGATCGTGGAACACTGGGACACAGTACAGCCGATCCCGACCGAATTCGCCCACGAGAATGGCATGTTCTGAAACGGGTTCGTCCGGGGCGCTGTAGCGTGCGCCCCGGATGGTTTCCAGTTGATCGAACCAGGTGACGGCAGTAGCGCAACACGAGGCCACTTTCCGCCAGGTCACTCCGTTGATGAACAGGAGCGAGTTGAACCTCTCCCATCAGTGATCACCCTTACGGGTGCACCGGCAACGGTTTCTGAAACCCACGCCTTGGAGCAACGCAGATCGATGCGGACCGGTGCGGGCATCCGACGCCCAGCAGCACCGCTAAAGGATCTGGTGTTGCTCTCCGCTGAGAAGTGACCCGGTAGGCCCATAACTTTCCACTGAGATTTGACCCATGTGCACACGCTGCCCCGACGGAATCGGTCGGGGAGAGAAGGAGTGATCGACATCGGATTTTGAGTGTTATTCGACGCTGGACATTGCGTGAAAAAATGCCAATCCGCGAAATTTCAAGACGCAACGGGCTGTCTCGCAACACCATCGGAATGTATCTGCGCGAGGGCGCGGTCGAACCGAATTTCAAGACGCCATCGCGGCCGAGCAAGCTGGACCCATACGCGATCGGCCCAGACCAGCCATCTGCGGTAGTCTTCAGCGCCGCACCGCAGCTTCACCAGACCGGCCGTTCCTCCATCTTGCAGCATTTTCTAAGACTTAAGGTCGGCAGAGTGGGACATTGCTGCCGCTCATCGGCGAACACCAAACGGCTGGAAACTCACTTCTGGTGCATCTGCTCGACTGCGCACGCAGCGCAGAGCCACTTCACAAAAGCCTTCACCGCAGGTCGGTCGAACGTTTCGGGTAGCGCGACCGCATAGTAGGCAAATTTCGTTGGCCAACTTCCGGGCAAGAGCTGAACAAGCCGCCCATCCGCCAGTTCTTCGCGGACATAGATGTCGTTGATGAGAGCGAGACCCTGCCCTCGTGAGGCGGCTTTCACCGTCAAGAACCCGTCCTTGAACGCAGTGCCGTATGACGGAGCGACCGCGTTCACGCGATGAGCTTCGAACCAGAGCGCCCAATCAAGCCCGGTCTCATCGGGCAGGAGCGTGAAGCGAAGGCAGTCTTCCGGCTCTTTAACCGGATGTTGGGATTCCAACAGCGCCGGGCTGCCAACGACGATCAGTTCGGGAGCACATAGCCACTCAGATCTGAGGCCGGCATAGTCACCCAACCCATGGCGGATGGCGAGGTCAATCGGTTCGGATCGCAAGTCCGCCAGCCGGTCTTCTGTCTCGATATTGAACCTGATCCCCGGATGGTCCTCATTGAATGACGCAAGGTTCGAGACCAGGAAGGAATGCGCGAAGGTAGGAGCAGCACTGATGCGCAGGATCGTTTTTCCATCCTTGCCGATGTGTCGGTTATGCGAAGTTTCGATCTGAGCAAAGGCGCTTTTTACCTCTTTCCAGAGTGCTTTCCCGGATGCCGTAAGCGAAACGCCGTCGCGGCTCCGAACGAACAGGCGCTTGCCATAACGGTCCTCGATTGATCTGATGCGCTGGCTGATCGCGCCCGGCGTCACACCCAGTTCGTGCGCGGCGGCTTGCATCGCGCCGGCTCTGGCGACGACAAAGAATGTATAGAGATCGCGAATGGGCAGCGGCATGCCTGACTTTAGCTGAGCTAAAGCAAAACGGCCAGCTTCTCGTTTTCCCAAGTTTTGGTAGTCCGGCAGAATGTCTCCGAAAGGGAGACATCAATGCGCGCACCCACCATAAATCAAAACTGGACCATCGTCCTGTTCGGCTTCCTGGCTTTGTCGCTGGCGTTTTCGGCACGCGCGGCGCTTGGCCTCATCATGCCGGTCTGGCAGGCGGAGTTCGGATGGTCGAGCGGCTATATCTCCGGTGTTGGCGCAGCAGCCCTGATCGTCATGGCTGGTGTTGCCCCGTTTGCCGGACGTCTTGTCGATACAAGAGGACCGGGCCTTGCGTTGAACCTCGGTATGGGACTGCTGGGAGTTGGCTGTGCCGTCGTTGCCGCGATGTCCAGCAAGTGGATGTTCATTGTCGGGTTCGCGGGGTTTGGAGCGGTGGGTTTCGGCATCGTGGCGACCCATGTCGTCGCGACGGCCGTTACGAGATCATTTGACAGGAATGCCGGTCTGGCCATTGGCATAGCGACTTCTGGCGCCACCGGCGGACAGTTCCTCATCGTGCCGTTGATCGCAGCACTTCTCGCCTTCGCGAGTTGGCGTTGGAGCTTCGGAGCCTTGTCGGTGATGAGCCTGGCCCTGGTCCCGTGCATACGGGCAAGCCTTCCGCCGCGCGTGGAAACTGATGGAGGTGGGGATGGGGACGCCCGGACCACCATGGCGGCGGATTTCGTCACCATTGTCCGACTGCCCGCATTTCATATCCTGTTCTGGAGCTTTCTGATCTGCGGTTTCACAACAACGGGCGTCATCGAGACGCACCTCTTGCCCTTTGCTTCCTTCTGCGGTTTTCCACCGGTCCCAAGCGCGACGGCTTACGGTGTTTTGTCACTAGTCAATCTGTTTGGCATGATCGCTGCCGGGTGGCTAACCGACCGCATGAACCGCCCCTTGCTGCTTGGCGCGATCTACGCGCTGCGTGCGCTCACCTTCGTATTCCTGTCGAACCTGCCGGGTATGCCCATCGAAATGCTGTTCGCCTTCGCCCTGTTCTTTGGCGCGGTCGACTACGCAACGGTGCCGGTGACCGCCAGTCTTGTGGCCAGCCATGTCGGGCTGAAGGTGATGGGCCTTGCCATGGGAATGATCTCGGCAGGACACGCAATCGGTGGCGCGATGGGTGCCATGGCCGGCGGCTATCTGTTCGATCAAACTGGCAACTATGATCTGCTTTGGACGGCGTCATTATGGCTCGCAATCGGCGCAGGCGTGATGGTTATGTTTCTTCGGGAACGCGGGCGGCAACCCGCCGGTGCATAGCACAGAGGTGATATGGGGGATCGATGCCGCAGCAAATATCCAAGGTTCTGGTCAGCGCGTGCCTGCTGGGCCAACCCCTTCATTACAATGGGCAAGCGTTGTCACTTGAGGGCGGTCTGATACCACGCTGGAGGGCGCGAGGAATAATAGTCCCGCTTTGCCCACAGATTGCGGCGGGGTTTGCGACGCCTCGACCACCTGCGAAAATCGTGCCGGGATTCGATGGTGCCGATGGAATTGACGGGCACGGGGGATTGTCGAGAGCATCGGCGTAGACGTAAGGGATTTGCACGGCTAGGACCTTCTGCCTGCGGCAGAGCGTGGAAAAGTCGGGAACTGGCGGGCGTCCCGACCGACCGTCATGTGGCGCCCGCCAGGTCAGGTCCTTGTCGATCCAGATCAGCAGCGGTCCTCGCTTGCGCAAAGGCGTAAGGCCCGTATCCTGACAGAGGCAGCGATCGACCTTGAGTCGGCTGCGAGTATCGTTGTTTACAAGCTCTCACGGAATGCTGAGCGCAATCTGCAATCGCAGGTCAGTTTCTCTGAAAACGGTATGAAGGAATTGTGGGGAATGCATGATCTCATAACCCGAAATCTGGAACGCGCGTTAACGGTGCTGACAACGGGTGACGCGAATGTTGCGCGGCAGGCGGCTGAAACCAAGGGTCAAATCCGAGAGCTGGAACGGCGCAGCCACAAACGCCACCTTAAGCGCTTGCACGAAGGCGTCGCTGACGGCCACAACAGCAGTGCGGCCCAGCTCGACGTGCTGGATGCCTAAAGGAATCGAACGCCAAAAATTACCACGCTGACCTAGCCCGCGCTCGCAGCAGATGGGCAATTGCTGGATTCGCGTCTTGTGCCCCTGGACAGACTCCACAGTTAACTCTGTGAGATGCTCTTGAACAGCTAGCCGCTTCGGCGAGTACCTCACTTCGAAAAAATGACCGATCCCGCGGGAGCAAGAGGGCGAAGAGAAGGATGCGGCTCGAAACCGTGCCTGAATGAGGGGCATTGGCGCGAAAATGATTCCGAGTTTCTGAGAAAAGTGACCCGTCAAGCCTCAAGGGTCAAAGCGCACTAATAATCCGTCTTTCCTTTAAGTATCTCACCCAGGACCTCGATGCATGTCTGGAGCTTGTCCGGGTCGACATTGCCAACCAATTCCGCGTGGAAATCATTGATAAGTGGCGATATCTCGGCCAGTTTCTTCTTTCCCTTTCTCGTTAGAACAACCGTCCTTTTCCTTTGATCAGCGTCAGAAATCGACCGGGCTGCCAAGCCTTCATCAACCAGCTGATCTACTGTGCGGCTGGTTGTCGATTGTTCCATCACACCCAGTGTTGCGAGTTGGCCGACGGTCAGTTCCCCGTAGGCTGACAGACTTGAAAGAAGCCGCAGCTTGGGAGTGGGCAGCTTCTCGCTGGCCAGCGCCTGATTCAGTTCCGAGCTCCAGATATGCGTGATCCTGGTCAGTAGATACGGGAGAAATGAGTTAAGCTCGCCGGGTGACCCGTAGGGGAAACTCGGCTTTGGGATTTTTCGCGCCTCAGTCAAGGCTTGCACCCGTTTGCATCGATTCAAGTATCCCACGCAATGCCGCGCTTGCCTCTACCATGTCTTGGTCGGAAACTGCTCTCAATAGCTCAGCGAGAATACGATTGTGGGCTTCGCTGGCCTGCTTGAACGTCGTGAGACCAGCATCGGTCAGCTTTGCCGAGAACGAGCGCCGATCGTCGGCAGACATCGCTTTGACGACCATTCCGTCCTTGATCAAACGGTTCACCAGGCCCGAAACATTTCCGTTCGTGACCTTCAACGCACCCGACAATTTCCCCATACTGAGGCCATCGGGATTTCTAGCAAGCTGAGCCATGGCATCGAACTTGGCGAGGCTCAGTCCTGTTTCGTCCAACAACTGTCTGTTGAGATCACCGAAGACCAACCCGTGCAAGCGCAGGATGTTCAGCCAAAGACGCGTTTGGTTCTGTTGCCGGTCTGATTTTGTGGCAGCTTCGCCCATGAACTCTCAATGTGCTCCAATCAATCTTTGTCCAATTTATATGCTTCTGCATAGGTCAGCAATGCTTCTAGGATGTCATCAGGGATTTCGGTCGACTGATGCGCATCTAGATTGGTCGTCACTGTTGTAAGCGTCCCGCGAACCGCCTCGCGCTGATCCTTCACGAGGTGAACCGATAGCGTGTAAGATTTAGTGCCGATCTTGTCGACAGCAACAAAGGCCTCGGCCTCGTCACCCATCATGAAGGGTGTAAAGAAGGTTGCCGATGCGGCAACATACCCCAGCCCGATACGACGGCGCCCGATCACGTCCTGGTAGGGAATTTGCAAGGCGTCGTCGAACCATTCCTCGATTGCCCGGTTGAAGACATCGAAGAAGTTTGGGGTATAGACGATCCCGGCGGGATCACACTGGCCGTGGCGGAACTTTGTCCTGGTCGACCACATGTCGTCCGGAAAGTCGTCCATTTCAAACGGTCGCGGGGTATTGTGTGTCTTCATGGGGTGCACGGTTTCTTTCAAAAGGATTGGATTGTCTTGATTGTTCCGTCGAGGTTGTCACCGTCCCCGTCCTTGAGAGCGGAGCGCAGCAATCGATCCGCCCACATGGCGGCATCGTCGCGCTGCGAGATCGACCTTATGGTTTGCATGACTTTGTCGAACTTCGAATGACCACGGGCGTGGGTGTCCGAATAGCCCTTGATCAGGCGGCGTACCTTCAGGATCGAAACGGCAAGATCGTAGTTGGATTGAAGGGCACCGGTGGCTTCTGTCAGCCATCGCGTCCGGTGTTCGGTCTCTTCAGCATGGCGCAACGACCGGCGGCGCAGACGCTTCAGCCCGGCAAGAAAAAAGAGCATCAGAAATCCCGGGAGGGAGTAGGTTCGAACCCGTCTCCCTTTGTCGACTCTGCGGTCAAGCCAGGCGTAAAGCTCGCGCTTGCCTCGCAACCAACCCGCCAAGCCAGCTGGAAGCGCCGAGGATAACTCCTCCAGTCGCGGATGCATGAACTCCGTGGTCCCGAAAATCTGTCCTTCGGAGAGCTTCAGATCATCTTCGATGCGCCTGCGCCGTTCTGCCCGCGTCTTGAGATCCGCTACACGGAAAATGTCGTCGTAAGCCATCGCATTGGCCAGGTACTTTGCCGCCGTATTGGTGAAGGTGAACCCGCGATTATCCCCGCCTGCGGCTCTGTCTTTTTCGGCGATCTCCGCAAGCGTTTCCAGGTACTCCTCACCGTAGGCTGCATCCTGAAAATCGACCACCTTCTTCAGGCCAAGATAGGCCATTGCCTGAACCTCAACCGGCAGATCGGTGCGGAGACGTTGCAAAAGCGCGTTGGCGCGGGGATTGGCAAGTGACCGGGGCAGGGCGGCGGGCATTGTGTCTCTCTGTTCCAACGTCCCCGGAGCTTCGCCTTTCTCGCCAGCTTCGACCTGGGCCACGGCGGCGTCAAAAGTGCGAATGCTGGCCGCGACACCTTTGCCACTTTTCTGGATGACGGCGTGATAGTCCTCGCGCGGGAAGGGCAACGCGCCCGAGGCTGAGAGGCTTCCAAAGAGGGCCGAGGATATGACGGACCCGTTTTCGACGGCCATGCGGTTCATATCGAAGACGATCCGGCGCTTGGCGACGATGCCGATCGCATCCGTTACCGCCCCGCTGTCAGCGATGCCTTCGCCCGGCGCCATCTTCTCTATCGTGGACAGGGATCGGTGGTCGGAGGCGATCAGGGTGGTTCGGTCCGGCGTGACGATTCCGCGCAAGATCGAGCGACCAGCCTCCATGTATTCTGCTGCTATGACGACATCGACGTCGCCAGGTGTCGGCATTTGTGCCAGCACGGGCCTTTGGCCGTGCCGGCCCGGTTTCATCATCTCGACATAGTAGATCGTCGCGCCGGTGCGTTGTGCAACGCCGGGTACGGAGGTGGATTGTGCAATCCACCCCTGACATTCCGCCAATTCCACGATCCAGTTAGTCAGCACGCCGCCGCCCTGTCCGCCCATGGCGACGATGGCGATAGACAGGGGACGGTCTGTCGCGTCCGCTTCTGGTCGCAATGGCAGCTTTACGGTATCGTCCTTCAACGTGCGGCCTCCTCAAAGTTGACGGCGCGCCGCGCGCGTCGTTTTTGCAGATAGGTGATTGCGGGCAGGGTGAAACTCGACTTGAACCTGTCCCATGAGCTTGGGTTGTGGATAACCTCGGCGCGGTAGAAGGAGGGGCAGAGCACGGCCGCATCCGCCACCTCCCCGCAATTGCCGCAGGCAACACAGGTTGTATCGATCGAAGCGACAGGATCATCGCGCAGGGGGTCGTCCAGCTCCTTGACCGAAAGAGAGGGGCAGCCGGACAGCCGAATACAGGCGTGATCGCCGGTGCAGACATCTTCATCGACGCCAAAGCGTTCCTTGACCGTCCGTTTACCGGCCTTCAGCGCCTTTGCAACTTGTGGCTTCACGCGCCGTTGCTTGTTCAGCATGCATTCAGACGAGGCGACGATGATCTTTGGGCCTTCGGCGTCTGTCGTCAGGGCCTCAATCAGGACCGCGCGCATCCGGTTCACATCATAGGTGCGGTCGATCTGGCGCACCCATTTGGCACCAACTCCTTTCACGGCATCGACGATCGAATTGTTCGTGGTTCGCCGCTTGTTGAAAGCCCGCGACGACAGGATGTCCTGCCCTCCCGTGGCCGAAGAGTAGTAGTTGTCGATGATCAGGAACACGCCGTCATGCTTGTTGAAGACCGCGTGCCCGATGCCGCTGGTCAGCCCGTTATGCCAGAACCCGCCATCCCCCATGATCGAGATCGACCGCTTGGCCCCCTTGACATTGAACGCCGCCGAAGAGGCCGCACCGAGCCCGTAGCCCATTGTTGTCGCACCGATATTGAAGGGCGGCAGGATCGAGAACAGGTGGCATCCGATATCTGCCGAGACGTGATGCTCGCCCAGTTCCTCGAAGACCAGTTTCATCGCAGTGAAGATTGGCCGTTCCGGGCATCCGGTGCAAAGCCCCGGCGGGCGTGGCGGGACCACGTCCTTGAGTGCGGCAACAGCCGGATTGGTCAGGATCGGCACCGGGTCCGGCGCGGGTGCACGGTTTCCCAGCAGGCTGGCTTCATAGTCCTCCAGGAACTGCCCGATACCTTTTGTGAGGGCCGTAACCGTGTAGTCACCCGCCATGGGCAGGTATTTCTTGCCGTGAACCTCTGTGGGCTTTCTAAGCCGCGAAATATTGGTTGTGATGGATTGTTCGATAAACTCCGGCTGGCCCTCTTCGACGACCAGAACCGCATCGAGGCCCTCGCAGAACGCCTCTATCTCGCTGGGGATCGTCGGATAGCAGACGTTCATCACGTAAATCGGCAGCTTGGAATTGCCGTAGGCATCGCTGAGGCCAAGGAACTGAAGCGCCCGAATGGTGCTGTTATACATGCCGCCCTGAACGATCAGACCAGTTTTACCGCTCTTGTCCTTTCCGGTGGGCCCGAAGAATTCGTTCAACTTGTTTTCCGTCACAAAGTCGATGGCCGCAGGCAGGCGCCGCTCGATCTTCTCGACCTCATGTTCATAGGCAGCGGGCGGCAGGACGATCCGGTCAAGGTCACGCTTGGGGCTGTTCATGGCGTCCTTCAGGGTGAAGTCGGGGCGCACATTGTCCTTGCAGACGAACTCCCCCGTCATGTGGCAGGACCTGACCCGCACCTGAAGCAGCACGGGCGTGTTGGAGGCCTCAGACAGCTCAAACCCCTTCTCGATCAGCCCGACCATGCATTCCTGATCCGGGCGCGGATCCAGAAGCCACATCTGCGACTTCATCGCAAAGGCATGGGTGCGTTCCTGCATGATCGAGGAGCCTTCGCCGTAATCCTCGCCCACGATCACCATCGCCCCGCCCGTGACCCCGCCCGACGCCAGATTGGCAAGCGCATCGGATGCGACATTGGTGCCCACGGTCGATTTCCATGCCACCGCACCGCGTAAGGGATACATGACAGAGGCCGACAGCATCGCGCCGGCAGTGGCTTCGTTTGCAGAGCTTTGGAAGTTCACTCCCAGGTCGTCGAGGATGTCATTCGCATCCGCCAAAACATCCATGAGATGCGAGATCGGCGATCCCTGGTATCCACCGACATATGAGATCCCGGACTGCAGGAGTGCCTTTGTGATCGCGAGGATCCCCTCGCCTCGAAAGACGTCTCCCTCTCCCAGCTTGAGATGCTCCACTTCCTTGGCAAACGAACGTTCGGCCATCTGTGCCTCCAAAAATATATGGAAATGAATAATTTTATATGTAAAGTAAGTCAAGAAGTTTCGGATTAATGATGAAGCCCCGAAGCGTCGAGAGTAAGAAAAAAGGTTGAAAAACATGCAAGTAGCCCGCCCCGATAGCCTGGTTTCGCAAATTCTTCCGGCAGTTGCGGACTATCTTGATTCGCCTGCAAAGTTGCTGTTGGGCGGCACGTCCACCGCTGCGTCGGATGGTCGGACGATGGATGTTTTCAATCCCGCAACGGGAAAGAAACTTGCCGAAGTACCATGGGGCGGCGCAGCGGAGATCGACCTTGCCGTGAAGGCCGCGCAGGCGGCACTGGAAGGCGACTGGAGCCGGATGCGGCCCGTGGAGCGCCAACGCGTGCTGCTGAATCTGGCGGATCTGATCGAGGCCAACGGCGAAGAGCTGGCGCAACTCGAGACACTGAACAACGGCAAGTCAGTGATGTTGTCGCGATTGGTCGAGGTTGGGAACTCGTCCAACTATCTGCGTTACATGGCGGGCTGGTCCACCAAGATCGAAGGCTCGACAATAGATGTGTCGATCGCTGTGCCACCGGGCGCAAAATACCAGGCCTACACGCGCAAGGAGCCTGTTGGCGTGGTTGGGGCGATAACGCCGTGGAACTTCCCGCTCAACATGGCGATCTGGAAACTGGCCCCGGCGCTTGCCTGCGGCAATACGGTGGTTCTGAAGCCCGCCGAGGAAACGCCGCTGACGTCGCTTCGCTTGGGAGAGTTGTGCCTCGAGGCGGGCCTGCCGCCCGGAGTCGTAAACGTCGTTTCGGGAACCGGAGCCGAGGCAGGTGCAGCGCTCACCGCACATCCCGGTGTCAACAAGCTGACCTTCACAGGATCGACCGAGGTCGGCAAGATCATCGGCATCCAGGCGATGCGGGACATGAAGCGCGTGACGCTGGAACTGGGTGGCAAGGCGCCCATGGTCATGTTCGACGACATGGACCTTGATCAACTGTCCGAGGCGGCCCGGATTGGCATTCTGTTCAACTCGGGTCAGACCTGCTGCGCCGGAACCCGCATCTATGCGCAGCGCGGTATTTACGACCGGATCTGCGAAACTATGGCCAATGTGGTGGGCGCGCTGTCTGTCGGTTCTGGGCTTGATCCTGCCAACGCAATCAACCCGATGGTATCGGCCAAGCATCAGGCGCATGTGTCTGCCTGCATCGCGGGCGGCGTCGAAGAGGGGGCAACCCCATTGCTCGACACGGGCGCATACGATGGAGAGGGATACTTCGTCAGGCCGCAAATCTTCACCGATGTCCGCCAGGACATGAGGATTATGCAGGACGAGGTCTTTGGTCCGGTCTTCACCATCACACCATTTGATGACCCAGACGAAGCGATCCGCATGGCCAACGACACGCGCTATGGGCTTGGGGCGTCAATCTGGACGACCAACCTGAACACCATGCATCGCTATGTGCCGCAACTTCAGGCCGGCACGGTCTGGGTCAATTCCCACAACGTGCCCGACGCGAACATGCCCTTTGGTGGCTACAAGCAGTCGGGCATTGGCCGCGAACACGGTCGCGCCGCGCTGGATGCTTATCTCGAAACAAAATCTGTCTGCATCGCGGTGAGGTAAGGCCAATGACCACGACACAGCACACTCCCACCCCGCGCGACAACTTTCTTCGTGAGAACAACGGGCGTCATCAGATCCACCCGATGACCCACCCGCTGATCATCGAAAACCGCCCGCCACGCATCATCGTCAAGGGCGAAGGGTCCTATGTCACGGATATCGACGGCAAGACCTATGTCGATGGAGTTGGCGGGCTCTGGAACGTCAATGTTGGCCACAACCGGCCCGAGGTAAAGGCGGCGATTACCGCTCAGATGGAAGAGATCAGCTATTACTCCAGCTTTGCCGGCACCGTGACGCCACCCTCCATCGAGCTTTCGGCCAAGATCATGGAGATGACAGCCGATGAGGACATGGCGCGGGTCCTGTTCTCGGCCAACGGGTCGGACGCTGTCGAAACCGCGCTGAAGCTCAGCCGTCAATACTGGAAACTGGAAGGGGAGCCGGAACGCACCGGTTTCATCTCGCTCAAGCAGGGCTATCACGGCATTCAGTTTGGCGGCACATCCGTGAACGGTTCGACACTTTACCGCTCGGCCTATGGGCCGCTTCTTCCCGGATGCTATCAGGTCGACAGCCCGTGGACTTACCGCAACCCCTATTCCGAAGACCCCGAGGAACTTGCCGAGGCGGTCATCACGCAGATCGACCGGCTGATCCAGCATCAGGGGGCGCACACGATCGCGGCCTTCATTGCAGAGCCGGTGCAGGGGGCCGGGGGCATCATTGTTCCTCCCGCAAGCTTCTGGCCCCGTCTGCGCCAGGTTCTGGACAAGTACGGCATCCTGCTGATCTCGGACGAGGTTGTGACCGGGTTCGGACGCACGGGCGCGATGTTCGGCGCGCGCGGGTGGGGTGTGAAGCCCGACATCATGTGTTTCGCGAAAGGTATCACCGCAGGATACATCCCGCTGGGTGCGACGGTGATCAATGAACGTGTCTTTGCAGCCTGGCAGAAGGGCATCGACCCAACGGGGTTCATCATGCACGGCTACACGGCCACGGGCCATGCGCTTGGATGTGCCGCCGCCAATGCCACGCTGAAGATTGTCGAGGACGAAGACCTTCCCGGCAATGCCGGGCGCATGGGCCAGCGGCTCATGGAAGGGCTCAAGGACATTCCCAACTGGTCGTCACTCGTAGGTGAGGTGCGGGGCAAGGGGCTGATGGTCGGGCTCGATCTGGTGGCTGACAAAGACACGCGTGAACCAATCGACCCCGGCAAGGGGCAGGGCGAAATGGTGGCGACCTTCGCACGTGACGAGGGCGTGATCGTGCGCCCCGCCGGCCCGGTCATCATCATCTCGCCGCCACTGACTCTGTCAGAAAAGGAAACCGACAAGATCGTCGATGCACTGATCAAGGCGCTGCGCCGGTACGAGGAGGAGAAGTAGAGATGCTTCCATTGCAGGATTTCCCAAAGTTCACCGCCGCCGCTGTTCAGGCCAGTCCGGTTTTTCTGGATGCACACAAGACGGCGCAGAAGGCGGTTGACCTGATCGCGGAGGCGGCGGGGAACGGCGCCGAATTGGTCGTTTTCCCGGAGGTGTTCATCCCGGGCTATCCCTATTGGAACTGGATCACCGATCCGGTGACGGGCGGTGCCTGGTTTGAAAAACTGGTGCGGGCCTCGGTCTTTGCCGACGGACCCGAAATCGACGTGATCCGCGATGCGGCAAGGGCGCATGGGTGTCATGTGGTGATGGGGTTGAACGAACGCAGCCCGGTGTCGCTGGGGGCGCTTTACAACACTCTTTTGTTCATCGGGCCGGATGGCGAGGTTATCGGCAAGCATCGCAAGCTGGTGCCCACATGGGCGGAGAAGCTGACCTGGACCGGTGGGGATGGGTCCAGCCTGAAAGTCTACGATACGGCCATCGGCCCGTTGGGCGGGCTGGCCTGCGGCGAAAACACCAACACGCTCGCCCGTTTCACGCTGCTGGCGCAGGGCGAGTTGGTGCATACGGCCAGCTACATTTCGCTGCCTGTGGCACCGCCGGATTACGACATGGCCGAGGCGATCAAGCTGCGCAGCATGTCGCACAGCTTCGAGGGTAAGGTCTTTACAGTGACCGCCACCTCTACGGTGTCCGAAGAGATCATCGAGGCGATGGAGCAGGTCCGCCCCAATGCCCGGGAGTTGCTGCAGCGCAAGTCCAGTGCCTATTCCGGCGTCATTGGCCCGGATGGGCGCGAGGTTGTCACCGGGCTGATCGACGACGAGGGCATCGTCTATGCCGAGATCGATCTGGGCAAATGCATTCAGCCCAAGCAGATGCATGACATCACCGGGCACTACAATCGCTTCGACATCTTCGATCTGAGGGTGAACCAGAGACGGCAGACCCCTGTCGCCCTTTCCGGCGCCGCCGTCACATTCACCAACGAACACGAACAGGCTGACGGTTCTACGGAACCGGCCAGCGAGTAGACGCAAGGAGGTAAAAGGATGGCACCGACCGAGATCAAACCCGAAGACGATATCCTGGGCCGCGCCCGGGTCCGCGACACGCCAGAGCTCGAGGCCTATTACGACGATCTGGCCAAGATCGAGACGGGCGCGCTCTGGACCGTGGCCAATGACATCGAGCCATGGGAGCCGACCCCGAAATCCGCCCCGGTGCACTGGAAGTGGTCAGATCTTCGGCGCGAGGTGTTGCGCGCGATCGACCTTGTGCGCCCCGAGGATGCGGGCCGCCGGGTGGTTTACCTGCGCAACCCGCAGCGCAAGGATGTGAGTGCTGCCTGTGGCTGGCTGTTCTCGGGCATCCAGACCATGAAGGCCGGCGAGCGTGCGGGCGCGCACCGGCACGCGGCTTCGGCGCTGCGGTTCATCATGGAGGGATCGGGGGCCTATACGATCGTGGACGGGCACAAGGTTGAATTGGGCGCCAATGACTTCGTGCTGACGCCCAATGGCACCTGGCATGAGCACGGCATTCTGGAAAGCGGCACGGAATGTATCTGGCAGGACGGGCTGGATATTCCGCTGACCAACTGCCTGGAGGCGAACTTCTATGAGGTGCACCCCAACGACTACCAGACCACCGACATCCCGCTGAACGACAGCCCGCTGACCTATGGCGGCCCGGCGCTGCTGCCGCAGTTGGACAAGTGGGACAAACCCTATTCGCCGCTTCTGAAATACTCCTGGGAGCCGACCTATGAGGCGCTTCTGAATTATGCCAAGGCCAGCGACGGATCGCCCTATGACGGGTTGATCCTGCGCTACACGAACCCACAGACCGGCGGCCATCCGATGCTGACGATGGGGGCCTCGATGCAGATGCTGCGACCCGGCGAGCACACCAAGGCGCACCGTCACACCGGCAACGTGATCTACAACGTGGCCAAGGGGCAGGGCTATTCGATTGTCGGCGGCAAGCGGTTCGATTGGTCGGAGCACGACATCTTCTGCGTGCCCGCCTGGACGTGGCACGAGCACTGCAACACCCAAGAGCGCGACGATGCCTGCCTGTTCTCGTTCAACGACTTTCCGGTGATGGAGAAGCTCGGCTTCTGGGCGGAACAGGCGCTTGAGGACAATGGCGGTCATCAGATCGTCGCGGACTGAACACGAAGGAAAGAACAATGAAACTCGTAACTTATCGCGATAGTGCCGCCGGAGAAGGACGCCTTGGCGTCGTCGTGGATGGACAGGTTGTCGATGTCGAATGGCTGGGCGAAGCTGCAGGCGAAGCCCTGCCGGACAGCATGCTCGATCTGATCGACATGGGGCCGGATGCGCTGGCCGCGATCACCCGTGCGCTTGACGCGACCAACGCCGCGCGCCCCGCCGGGCTTGCAGTGCCCGAGGAGAACGTTCGGCTGCTCGCGCCGATCCCACGCCCGCGCAAGAACATCTTCGGCATCGGGCTGAACTATGTGGAACATGTCGCCGAAAGCGCGAAATCGCTCGATACCTCCAAGGAGCTGCCGAAAGAGCCGGTGGTCTTCTCCAAGCCGCCCACCAGCGTGATCGCCAGTGGTGAAGGCATCCAGCACAACGCCGCCATGACCCAACAACTCGACTGGGAGGTCGAACTGGCCGTGATCATCGGCAAGCGCGCCACCCGGATCGCCAAGGATAATGCCATGAGCCACGTCTTTGGCTACTCGGTCATCAACGATGTCTCGGCGCGCGACAACCGCCGTGCCGGGCAGTGGATCTTCTCCAAGGGTCAGGACACGTTCTGCCCCTTCGGCCCGGCGATCATCACCGCCGACGATGTGCCGGACCCGCACAACCTCGACCTCTGGCTGACCAAGAATGGCGTGGAAAAGCAGCGCTCGAACACGCGCCATCTGCTCTTCGATATCCCGACGCTGATCGCGGATATCTCGTCGGGCATCACGCTGGAACCCGGCGATATCATCGCCACCGGCACGCCCGCAGGCGTCGGCGCGGGGCGCGATCCGCAGGAATGGATGTGGCCCGGCGATGTGATCGAATGCGGCGTCGACGGGATCGGCGTGCTGCGCAACCCGGTTGTGAAGATCGGAGACTGACATGAGCGCGATACAGGACAACATGCACAAGACCCTGCGCATCGGGCAGATCGTGCCCTCGTCCAACCTGACGATGGAGCGCGAAATCCCCGCCATGATGCGTGCCCGCGAGGCGCAATTCCCCGAGCGGTTCTCGTTCCATTCCAGCCGGATGCGGATGAAGAAGGTCACCAAGGAGGAGCTGAAGGCAATGGACCACGACAGCGACCGCTGCGCGCTTGAACTCAGCGACGGCGCGGTCGACGTCATGGGCTACGCCTGCCTGGTCGCAATCATGTCGATGGGCAAGGGATACCACCGCGAAAGCCAGGCGCGGCTGCATCAGGTCACGGTAGACAATGGCCACCCCGCGCCGGTGGTCAGCTCGGCCGGGGCGCTGGTCGATGGGCTGCATCTGATGGGAGCAAAGCGCATCTCGATCGTTACGCCTTACATGCGCCCGCTGACCAACTTGGTGGCGGAGTATATCGAAGCCGAAGGCGTCGAAGTCTCCGACAGCATCGCGCTGGAAATCCCCGACAACCTCGAAGTCGCGGCACAGGACCCGACAAACCTGCTGGAAATCTACAAGCGGGTGAACCTCAAGAACATCGACGCGCTCGTCCTGTCGGCCTGCGTGCAAATGCCATCGCTCGCGGCAATCCAGAAGGTCGAGGACGAATGCGGCATTCCGGTGCTTTCTGCATCCGTTGCAACGACCCATCAGATGCTCAAGTCCCTCGGTCTGCACGCCGAGGTGAAAGGATGTGGTGCTTTGTTGTCGGGGGCATACGCCTAGCTCGGGAAAAAATCATTCTTCTAGGGAGGAAAAGACCATGACCAGATTGAAGACTTTTCAGGAGCTTTTTCGAAGAGACCGCAGGCCGGGAGACCTGGTTTTTGCCTACATCTTCCTTGGGTTCTGCCTGTTCCTTCTGTTCAACCTTCGGGATCAGGCGCAATGGCTGGACAATGCCAAGACTGTTGCCCAGCCGGCGTTCTGGCCGACCGTCGCCGTTGTAGGGATGACCCTGTTCGCTGGGCTGCATCTGGTCGGTTCGCTGGTATCTCCACGCATTCCCG
Organism: Ruegeria pomeroyi DSS-3; assembly: GCF_000011965.2. Classification (NCBI taxonomy): domain Bacteria; kingdom Pseudomonadati; phylum Pseudomonadota; class Alphaproteobacteria; order Rhodobacterales; family Roseobacteraceae; genus Ruegeria; species Ruegeria pomeroyi. The sequence continues at coordinate 123,034 of NC_006569.1, forward strand.
GGCGCCTAAAGGAAGGGGCATTCTGGATCCGCTCCGGTGAATATGTGGTCTACTTCCTGATCTATGTCTGGTGCGTCCCGATCGTCGGCTACCTGTTGTCGACAATCGTGTTCGCGGTCTTTCTGACAATCCGGCTGGGATATCGCAGCAAGCAAGCCCTTGGTTTCGCAGCGTTCTTCGGCTTTGCGGTCGTCCTGGTGTTTCGCGCAGGACTGCAGGTGAAAATCCCGCCGGGACAAATTTATGAACATCTGCCGGACGCCATTCGCACGTTCGCCATGGTCTATCTGTGAGGGTCTGAACAATGGAAGCTATTCTTGGTGGAATTCAAATCCTTCTGTCATGGCAGGTCTTGGTTGCTTTGCTCGTGGGGTCCGTCGGTGGCGTGATCATCGGTGCAATCCCAGGTGTCGGAGCCGCCGTCGCCATTGCAATCCTGCTGCCGGCCACCTTCGCATTTGAACCAATTGTCGGACTGACGATCCTGTTGGGGATCTACGGCAGTTCGATGTACGGCGGGTCTATCCCCGCGATCCTGCTCAACACGCCGGGTACACCGGTCAACGCCCTGACCACCTATGACGGGTATCCGATGACCAAACGCGGGCAGGCGCATCGGGCGCTTTCGCTTGCCTATTCGGCCAGTTTCTTTGGCGGGATCTTTGCGATCATCTGCCTGATATTGCTGGCGCCGGTGCTCGCATGGATTGCCCCGAATTTCGGGAGCCGCGAGATCTTCCTTGCCGCCCTTCTGGGCATCATACTGGTGATCCTGGCCCATCGCGGGCAGATCATGGCGGCGGGCATGATGGCGTTCTTCGGGATATTCCTGAGCACGGTGGGACTTGAATCCGCCAAGTACACCCATCGTTTCACCTTTGGTCAGGATTGGCTGACGGGTGGCATCAATCTGATTGTTATCGTTCTTGGCCTCTTCGCTGTTAGTCAGGCGTTGATGCTCTTGCTTGAGCAAGAAAAGGAGCCGGAATCGGCTCGCGTCGAGGGAAGTCTTTGGGGCGGATTTGCCGAGTTGTTGGGGCTGAAACGGGTCGCGAGCGTAGCATCGAGCCTCGGCGTGATGATGGGCACTATTCCAGGCGTTGGTGAGTTCACAGCCCAGTTCTTGTCTTACACATATGCCCAGAAGACTTCGAAGACACCGGAAGCCTTTGGCGACGGGTCTCCCGAGGGGCTCGTGGCGTCGGAATGCGCCAATAACGCGGTGCCTGCGGCGGCCATGATTCCGCTTTTGGCGCTTGGTGTTCCCGGCGAAGCGTTGACGGCGATGATGCTGTCGGTCTTCTACGTTCACAACGTCATTCCGGGGCCGCAACTGTTCCAGAATGAACTGGACTTCGTGATGGCCCTTTATATGGCCATGCTTTTGCTGAACGTGATCGTGATCATCTTCCTGCTGTCATCCACAAACCTGCTGCTGAAGATCACCCAGATTCCGACCCGGTTCCTGGGCATGATGATCCTGGTGCTGAGCTTCGTCGGGGTCTACTCGATGCGGAACTCTGCCGTTGATTGCGCGATGGCGGCGGGTTTCGGGATATTCGGCCTGATCCTGAAGCGACTCAATCTTCCGATTGTGCCGATTATTCTCGGCGTTGTCCTCGGGGCCATCATGGAGGTCAAACTCCGCAGCGCGATGGCGCGGATCGAAGAGCCGCTGGATTGGTTCAATCGTCCGATCTCTGTGATCCTGATCCTGCTGATCCTGTTCGTGATCGGAAATCACTATCGGGCGCTCATTCTTGAGCACAGGTCGCGTCTGCAGAAGGCGGCCGATGGTGAACCCGAAGATGCAGCCGAAGGCAAGGTTGCCCCCGAGGGGTTCTGACTTTGAGTCAATGTCTATGCAAATGCGAAGGTTTACATATAAAATAAAATCCTGTATCATGTTTGCGAAGACCAATAACCAAGGATGCGCGGCACAAAGACCGCACATCCACCAGCCGACAGAGAGGACGTCTGAATGAAAAAGCTATTTTCAGCACTAGCGCTTGGCGCAAGTTTGATGGGAACCGCTGCGGTTGCGGAATATCCCGAAAAACCGGTCGAGTTTGTCATTCCATTCCCGCCGGGGGACCTTGAGGACCTGCTGACGCGGATCATCGCCGATGAGTTTCAGGACACCTATGGTGTTCCGGCCGCGGTCGTGAACAAACCGGGCGGCGGCGGCGGCCCTTTCCCGGGAGCGGTGTCGGTCGCAAACGCGCCGGCGGATGGCTATACGATCGGGTCTTTTGTGATCGGCGTCCCGGTTGTCGGGCCCACAATTGGTATTCCGGATTTGCAGCCCGACCCCTTTGAACCCATTGGCATCTTCCTGACCTACCCGTTTGTCGTGGCCGCGAAGGGCGATGCCCCCTATTCCACGATGGAGGAGTTGGCCACCCATGCGAAGGACAACAGCGTCCTGTTCGGACACTTCGGCGAACGCTCAATTCCGCGCCGCCACATGATCGCAGTATCGCGGCAGCTTGGCTTTGAATTCTCGTCCGAGGCCGCGTTCGATGCGCTGGATTGCAACACATTGGCATCGGGTGACGCTGACGTGATCTCGACGACGGCACAGCTGATCTTCCCGTGCCTCGACAATCTGAAAATCCTGGCCTCGGCGACGAACGAGCGTATCTCGATCATGCCGGATGTGCCGACGATGGGAGAAATCGCACCAGAACTCGACCTGTCCACCTGGAACGGTCTGTTTGTTCACAAGGACACACCGGCAGACGTTCGGGAGAAAATCGAGGCGGTTGCGATCAAGGCCTTGAATTCCGATGCAGCGAAAGAACTTGCGGCGAACACCGGCGCGGTCATCTATTGGAAGTCTGCACAAGAGGCCAAAGCTCAGATCGAAAGCGATATCAAGGTCCTCAAGATCATCGACGATCTGGTTGCAGGCAACTAAACCGGATGCCGCCGGGTTCGTGCTCGGCGGCCTTTTCATCTACAGGCACGGAATCCATGACCCAAAACCGCAACATTCTGTGGATCATGTGTGACCAGCTGAGGTTTGATTACCTCAGCTGTTATGGTCATGAGCGCCTGAATACGCCAAACATCGACAAGCTGGCCAAGCGCGGCGTGCGTTTTACCAACGCCTATGTTCAGGCGACGGTATGCGGGCCATCGCGCATGTCGGCCTATACCGGGCGTTACGTGCGGTCGCACGGGTCCACGCAAAACGGTATCCCATTGCGTGTGGGGGAGCCGACATTGGGTGACCATCTGCGCGATGTGGGGATGCGGAATGTCCTGATCGGGAAAACCCATATGCGCCCTGATCTGGACGGGATGAAACGCCTGGGGATCGACCCGGACTCCGAAATCGGTGCGCGCGTTGGCGAAGGCGGGTTCGACGCCTTTGACCGGGACGACGGCGTTCACCCCACCGGATATCGCAAGAAAGAACCGGCCTACAACGACTACCTGCGCCATGCAGGTTTTCAGGCCGAAAACCCCTGGGAATTCTGGGCCAACTCGGCGGAAGGCAAGGGTGGAGAAAACCAGAGCGGATGGTTGTTGACCCATGCCGACAAGCCCGCGCGTGTGCCCGAAGAGCATTCGGAAACCGCGTATATGACGCGCCGCGCGATGGAGTTCATGGAGGCGGCGGAGAAGGACGGGCGGCCTTGGTGTGCCCACCTGTCCTATATCAAACCGCATTGGCCCTATATCGTGCCCGCGCCCTATCATGACATGTTCGGGCCCGATGACGTCAAACCTGCCGTCAGGAGCGACGAAGAACTGAAGGCCGCCCATCCGCTCTTCAAGGCGATGACGGAAGAAGTCTATTCCCGCAACTTCGCCCGCGACGAGGTGCGCGAGAAGGTGATCCCGGCCTACATGGGGCTGATCAAGCAGATTGACGACCAATTGGGGCAACTGTTTGCGTTCATGCAGGAACGGGGCCTCGATGAGAACACGATGATCGTTTTCACGGCGGATCACGGCGATTATCTGGGCGATCACTGGATGGGTGAAAAGTATCTGTTCTACGAGGCCGCCGCGAAGGTCCCGCTGATCATCTACGACCCTTCGGACAAGGCGGATGCGACCCGCGGAACGGTTTCGGATGCTCTGGTCGAGATGATCGACCTTGCCCCCACATTCGTGGACTATGCCGGTGGCGTGCCGCCCATGCATATCCTCGAAGGCAAGTCTCTGTTGCCGCTTTTGCACGACGACGACAGTTCATGGGACCGACAGTATGTGTTCTCAGAGCTCGATTACTCGAACCTTCCCGCCCGACTAAAGCTGGGTCGCGACATTCAGGATTGCCGCGCGACGATGGTTTTCGACGGTCGCTACAAGTTGGTCGAAGTCATGGGCTTTGCGCCTATCCTGTTCGATCTTGAGGTCGACCCGGACGAGCTGAAGGACCTGGGCCGCGATCCGTCGGCAGAAGAGGTCCGGCAACGTCTTACCTCCGCGCTGGATGCATGGCACCGCAACACTCGGCAGCGGATTACGAAAAGCGACGCGGCCTATCGGGCCTTGGACCCGGTTCTTCGTGAAAGTGACCCGGATCTGATGGCGGGTGTCATCATCGGCTATTGGGACGAAGACGAGGTCGAGGCCGAAAAACGCAGGATCGCGCGCATTCTTGGTGAAAACTCGTAGGAGCTGTGGTCACTGGCCAGGACAGCGGGGAACGCTTTCCAGTAAGATGCAGGATCGCGCATGATTTATCTCAGTGACAATGTGCCATTTGAGCCCACAGAATTCTCCACACCATAACCTCCTGATTTCGCTGGTGCAGAAACTGTCGCAAAAATCACTTGTTGGGCCAAGACATCCAAGGTCGGCTGTGCGGGACATTGCTGCCCTTCGGACTTTTGTTACGAATGTCCACTCTCTGGCGTTCGCGACCGCGGCGAAAAGCATTTGGACGGGTACCGGATATTCGCTGCAACTCATAACCTAATTGGGACCAAGACAGAAAGAAGGCGTTCACAGCATTGACTCCCGGGTCTTTTAAGACGGCGCAACCGCACATTTCCGCCGCCCAAGGGCTCTGTTGCACAAATCAGCTGAGGGCCGGGCTTCCCCTTTCCCCGGACAGAGTCATCCCATAGCATCTGTGATGGGCGTGCCGAGCGCGGTGAAGCCGTTCAGGACGGCAACACGGAGCTGGAACTCTGCGACCTGACGGTCGAAGTCCCGCGCGGTCAGACGCTGACCCAGGAGCTTGACGCAGTGCATCTTGGTCTCGGCCCGGCTTCGTCGGTGATAGCCGCTCCATAGTCGCCAGATGGTCCGCCCGACGCGCTTCGATGTCCGAAGGATCTCGTTTCGTGCGATGGCCCCGGCGGTGTCGGGTTTCCACGGCTTGGCGTTCTTGCGGGGCGGGATGATTGCGGCGGCCCCTCGGGCGGCGATGGCTTCATGGCACTTGCGGGTGTCGAAGGCGCCGTCGGCGGTGACGCTGCCGATCTCTTGCTCGGGCGGGATCTGGTCCAGCAGTTCGGGCAGCATGGGCGCATCGCCGATCTCACTGGTGGTGAACTCGGCGGCCCGGATTTCCAAGGACTTCTCGTCAATTCCGATGTGGATCTTGCGCCAGACGCGCCGTTTCGTGCCGCCATGCTTGCGGGCGTTCCACTCGCCTTCGCCCTCGACCTTGATCCCCGTGCTGTCGATCAAAAGGTGTAACGGGCCGTCTGATCCGCGATAGGGGATATTGACCTTCAGGGTCTTTTGACGGCGCGACAGCGTGCTGAAGTCGGGCACCGCCCAGTCCAGGTCGATCAGGCCCAAAAGGCTCTCGACGAACTCGGTTGTCTGCCTGAGCGCCATCCCGAACAGAACCTTCATCGTCAGGCAGGTCTGGACCGCAGCATCACTGTAGTCGGGCTGCCGCCCGCGCTTGCCGGTTGGCGCGGCGTCCCAGGTCATGGCGGGGTCGAACCAGATCGTTAGCGAGCCCCGGCGCTTGAGCGCCTTGTTGTAGGCCGGCCAGTTCCTGGTCTTGTAGGTAGGAGGTGTCGGTCTGCTCATGCCTCACAGCTACCATGCTGGATTCACGAGATGAATCCCTCACGGATTTGTGCAACAGAGCCCCGCCCAAGGATAAACTCTCGGGAAATTTGCCAATACTTTCGATCGATGAGGCCGTCGGTTTCGGCTTACTCCAGTACCTAGCGCAGCAGGCTTAACAAGCACGACCTCGTAGCTTATACATTTGGAGTTAGTTATTTAGCGCCGGTTCAGTCAACTGGCAGAAATTTTGCGGCGGCAGTTTCGGTGCCTGCGCCCCGGACAGTCCGCAGAGATGGCTTTGGGTGGCATGACAAAAATTACATGGCAAAGCAGCGAATCCTTCGAGGTTGAAGAAGCCGGAACCCACCATGTCAGGCGCGGCGGTCTAGGACAGGGGGCCGACGATCCCCTGACCGGCCTCTTCGCGCAGCCGGAAGTCCGGAAAGTCTTCGAAGTCGTCGAAGCGCAGCGGCACGTCGTCCGTCCGACCAAGCGCTCCGCCGGGCCGAACGAGATCGCGGTGCGGCTGGATGTGGACGACGGGGCGGACTATATCCTTGCCGTTCGACATCCTTCGGGGGCCATTCAGTTCATCGGCGGCCAGGAAATAGGCGCGGGCGGCAAGCGGTCGAATTCGGCCCTGCGGACGCGGCGCACCAGGAATTACGCTATCGAATTCCGCGCGCCGATTTCGTTCTACGCGGAGAAGGATGTGCGCAGGGGCATCGTCGGCGACATCAAAGACGCCGTGGTCGATGCGATCGTCATCAAGGTCAAGGACTTCATCGCGAAGAAGACCGTGGACCTTGCCGAGGCCGCGATCTGGAAATTGCTGGGACGCGAACCGGGCATGAAACAGCTTTCCATCGAAAACGGGCGACTGAATCTGGCGCCCGTGTCCGGACGGATTAAGCCCGGCCCGAACGGGCGGGCGCTCTTGTTCATCCACGGCACATTTTCGACCACCGACGGCAGTTTTGGCGATCTGGCGAGTGCCGAATTCTTTGGCGAACTTGCGAGGACCTATGGCAACGCCATCTATGGCTTCGACCATTATTCGGTCAGCGTCACACCGGAGAAGAATGCAAGCGACATCCTGAAAACGCTGCCCAGCGGCGGTATCGACTGCGATGTCGTCACCCATTCGCGCGGCGGCCTCGTCCTTCGGACACTGAACGAGCGGCAAGGCGATCTGTCCCAGGGCAAACGCTTCCGACTTCAGAGGGCGGCCCTTGTCGCCTGCCCGAACGAGGGCACCCAACTAGCCACGCCCGACCGCTGGCAGGGCACCCTTGGCTGGTTAGCCAACCTCCTCGATCTCTTTCCGCCCAATCCGATAACCTCGAACGCGGCTCTGGTCATGCATTGGGTCACCTGGTTCGCCAAGGTCGGCGTCGCCGCCGCCGAGGGCTTGGACGCGATGAACATGACCGGCGCGCAGATCCGGCAACTCCAATCCCCGCCCTCTCCGGCGCCCGGGCAATATTCCGCGCTGGTGTCGAACTGCGAACCCAACGGCAAGCTCTGGGCAAGGGCGCTCGATCTAGGCATCGACTGGTTCTTCGACGAGGCCAACGACCTTGTGGTTCCGACCTCCGGGGGCTGGCGCATCGACCGGGTGCCGGACTTCATCCCGAAGGATCAGATCGGCGCCTACGGCCCCGGCGGGAATATCCCCGCAGGCCCGCGTCAGGTGACCCATATCAGCTTCTTCGACCGAGCCGAGACGCTGCAGTTCGTGCTGCGCGCCCTTTCCGGCGCACCTCAACACCTTCCAGAGTTGGACTTGGCACGGGCGCTGCCGGTCTCGCGCAGCGCCGACGGTGCCGTGCTGCCAGCCATGGCAGAGGAGGTGGAACCGCAGGTCGCAGAGTTGCCCGCGTTTGAGACCGTGCTGCACCGCGCGGAGGCCGCTGCGCCCCGGAAGGCTCCCGCGCGGCGGCTTGCGGCGCATCCCAATTCATCGGTCTTCGAACTTATCGTGCTCGACCCCGAGCAGATCACCCGGATGGGTTTTCCGCGCGTCGAGGAGGAAGAGGCCGAAGACGGTCACGGCACGCCGTTTCTCTATGCCGCGTATGGCGGTGCCCGCGTCATGGTGCCCTTCTACTTAAAAAAAGCGCATCTCCCACCCAAGACGGGCAACGAAACCGAGGACAAGCGACTGAAATCCATGGCGGCCGAGATGGGCCAGAGATGGGGCAAGTTGTTCGGCTTTCACCGGCGGGTGCAAAGCGTCCTCGATGGCAATCCGCGCGCCAGAGAACTGAGCCCGGATGAACTACGCATCTTCGGCGAACTGTTGTTCGAAACGCTGTTGCCCCAGGAAGTTCGCCGACTGTACGACGTCGCCCGTTCACGAGAGCACGACAAACTGTTCGTCATCTTCACCTCGATGATCCACTGGGTCTTCGACATGCCTTGGGAATTTGCTCGCGACCCGGAACGCGGCACCTATCTTGCCACCGAGGACGTGCATTTCATCCGCAACGTCCTGACACAGACCCCGGTCGAAAAACTGAGCCCGCGGGAAAGCCTGAAGATACTGATCGCAACCTCAGAACCACGAGATCAGAGACGGGTCTCTGCGACGGAAGAGATTGCCAAGCTACGCAAGGCGATAACCGAACTGCAGCGGGACGGGCTTATCGAATTCGAAATCCGGAAGAATGCGACGCCGCGTAACCTGCACCACGAAATCGCTACCGGAAATTACGACGTGGTCCACTTCATCGGGCACGGTTACTGGAACACTAAATCGGGTGAATCCGGTCTGGTGCTGGAGGACGAGACCGGCAATTCTAGGCCCTTGGGAGGGCGGCCCCTGCGCGAAATCCTGTCGGGCCGGGGCATTCGGCTGGTTTTCCTGAACGCCTGCGACACCGGGCGCAGCCGCCGCGCTTCCGGCGTGGAAACAACCTCGCTGGCTGGGGTGGCGCAAGATCTGTTCGGTCGCGGCGTGCCTAATGTCGTGGCCAACCAGTTTCCGGTCGGGGACAATGCGGCGGTCGCCTTCGCGCGCACGATCTACGAATACCTTGCCCACGGCAAGACGATCGCGCAATCTGTCCGCGAGGCGCGGATCTCGGCAAACTACGAGAAAGACGGTCAAAGCATGGATTGGGCGATCCCGGTGGCCTATGCACGCGATCCCGAGGACCGGCTGGTGGTGGAAAGAAAGGCTGCGGGGGGCGATGGTCTTGGCTGACGCCTTTCGCCTGGCTCAATGCAAGGTGTTCACGGGATGAGGTTTCGTGTTTTTGCGGTTCTGTCGTTTGCGGTGCTTGTTGCGCTGGCTGGCACAGGTGTGCCGCAGGCGCAATCCGTTTCGGAAGCTCCCTACAGCATCTCGCGCTTTCGGCTCGACGATTTTTCCACCCCGATACTGCACCGGAACGAAACGGCGTCCGGTTCCCTCGAGATATTTTTCGTAGTCCCGCAATTCCAGGTTCCCGAAGGCAAGGAACGCCAGTTTCTGACCGAGATGGTCGACAATTACTGGCGCGGTCTTGCCGTGGTTCCGGGATCCGGCACCGCGCCGGTTGGTATCGTGTCGTCCGCCAACAGTGTCGTGTTGTCCGCCAACAATACCACCATGGAGTCGATCAAGACCCACTCGGAACTCGTGTGGAACGTGGAATCCTTTGGCGACGTTCAGGTCTTGGGCGAGGAAGTCGCCGCGCAAGACGGCGTTTCGTTGTCGCTGTTCTACCAGGCCGTCCCCGTCAGGGTCGTTCACCGGAGCGATACCAACGCGGATCCCTCGTCGATCACGCGCGCATCGAACGCGATAAGCCTGCAATACCGAGTATTTGACAACACGAAGCTCGGCGCATTGATCGGCGGTTTCGCCGGCCTGCTTGCGGCGTGGGTTTATTTCTACCTTCGGACGATCCGGCGGATTCGCGACCGCGGCAGAGCTTCCCTACGATTGCAGGAACTTCAGACCCGGCTGGAGAAGGCCGAACTCAGGGCCGAGCGTCTGACCGACCAGCCGGAACGCCAATCGACGAGCATTCCGCCCCTCGACGTGCCGCGCCCGCCCGTGCCTCCGGCCTTGCTGGACGCCCTGGCGGACAAGACGGCGATGGTCGCCTTCGGCTCGGGGGCTTCGGCGCAGGCCGGGCTGCCAACCTCGCATGAGCTGATTCTGCGTCTCGTGGACAGGTTCGACACGCAGATATCGGACCGGCTGCGCCAGAACATCCAATACGCCACAAGCGCCAATGAGGAGGGCGTGGTCGAACCCGACCGCTTTTCCGCGATTGTCGAAGCCTTGAGCGATCAGGTCTCGCGCCCGGCGCTGATCGAGGCGGTGCAGGACATCTTCGCCGATATGCGGCGCAACACCGGGTTTTACGAGACGCTTTCGCGAATTGGCTGGTCGGGCGCGTTGTCCCTGGTCTGGGACGACATGGCCGACGAGAATTTCCTGGCGGCCAATCCGCCGTTCCTGCGGTTGAACCCCGAAGACACGGATGAAATGCGTCAGGCAATCAAGGCGGGCGAGAAGCTGCTTCTGCGCGGATGGGGCGGGCTGACCGAGGCCAGCGGTGAGAACATCGTGCTGACCTTCGAGGAATTCCGAAAGCTCCTGGAAGAACGCCCGGAATTCGGCCGTCAACTGACGCTTCTCTTGCAGACACGGACCTTCCTGTTCCTGGGCCTCAGCCCGATTTCGCTGAGGGAATACCTGACCGCCCTGAACCCGTATCTGGAAGTCACGCAGGGCCGCCATTTCGCGCTTGTCCCGGCATCCTACGAGAATGAGTTGTTTGTCCGTCCGCTCGAGCAATACGGGATCGAGCTTCTGGAATACGACCCGGCCGGCGACCACGCGCAGGTAAAGAACTTCATCGACGACCTGCTTCAGCAGGCGCGGAACCTTGGCCAATACCGGCAGCCCGAGGAAGATCGGGCGAACCCTCTAGCGTGGCAGCCGCTCACGCGACTGGAACTGGAAAACATCGGCCCCTTCAATACGCTTGAGATTGACCTTCCCACGGGCCGAATACCGAATGACACAGCGGAAGTGCATGGCGAGCCATGGACGATCATCACTGGCGAAAACGGAATGGGAAAAACCGTGATCCTGCGGGCCATTGCGCTGGTGCTCTCGGCCAGCGATCCCCTTGTCGCCGCGCGGGCGGGGTCACTTCTGAAACTGGGCAAGCAAAGCGGGCGGGTTACGCTGAGTGTCGGCACACGAAAGATCGAGGTGCGGCTGGTGAGAGACCGGAAGGTCATCGTCACGTCGCGGCAGATTTCGCCACTCGCCGCAGGACAGTTTCTGGTGCTTGGCTTCCCGGCGCTTCGCGGCGCGCCAAGCGGCGAACCGGCAGGACCGCGCGAACTTGACGAGCAGCCGCCCGGGCCGCAGGACGTCTATCCCCTTGTTCTGGGCAGCGTCGATGACCGGATGCTCAACCTGAAACAGTGGATCGTGAACGTGCTTAGCGCAGCGCGCGGCGGCGATGCGAAGAACCGGCGGCTGGCCGAGACTCTGGATTCGATAGTATCCCAGATCATGCCCGGCGGTGTCGTCGGTTTCGCGCCGCTGTCCGAAGCCAACGTCCTTAAGCTCTCAATCCGCACGCCGGGCGACGGCGGTGTCGAACGCGAGGTGCCGTTCGAGCAGCTCAGCCAGGGCATGTCGGCGATCTTCAACTGGGTCGGGGTTCTGTTGCAGAGGCTGCACGACATCTCCGGCGAGGACGAAGACCCGTCAAAGGTCGCGGCGACGGTGATTGTCGACGAGATCGACGTTCACCTACACCCGGAATGGCAGCGCCGTGTGGTGACCTTGGTTAAGGATATTTTCCCGAACGTGCAAGTCATCGCCTCGACCCATTCCGCCCTGATCGTGTCGTCGGTGACGGCAGACGAGGTACGGATTTTCCGCCGTATCGACGATGGGGAGTTCCAGCTAGTCCGGCCCACTCGCGAGACCTATGGTCGAAGCGCCACCGATCTGATGCAGGGCGAGGCGCTTGGGGTCCAAAACGCCAGAACGGTGGATTTCGACGAAAAGGTCGTTGAGTATCTGGACCTTCGGAAGCTTGCCTCCCGCAACCCCGACCAGGAAGACCGATACCAGGATTTGCGCAGCGAACTGCAAGACGCCAATTGGGCGGGTATTTCCGAAGAACCCGCACCGGTGGTGACAGCGGAAGACATTCAGCGTTTGAGTCAGAAGTATTTCTAGGTAAGGCATCGAAATGCACAGGCTTGATCCGAACTACACAAGCGAGGCGCTGAAGAAGCTGATAGAAATCGGTCAGGAAAAAGCCAAGGAACTGATCGATGCCTTCGAAGAAGACCCGGCTTCGGTGGAGGTCGGCACGTTCTATACCAAATTCAAGGACGATCTGATTGCGTGCCAAAATGGCAACTGCGCTTATTGCGAACAGCTTGTGTCCGGCCATCCCGGCGACGTGGAACACTACCGTCCGAAGAACCGCGTCACGCTGGATTCCGGGAAGGTCCTTACGATCAAGCACCCCAAACATGGCGAGATGAATCATCCGGGGTATTTCTGGAGAGCATATAGCTGGGACAATCTCTTTCTGTCCTGCGGTGACTGCAACAAGGCGCGTTACCACTCCGACCAAGACGGCAGGACGAAATTCGGCAAACAGGATCGGTTCGACATCTTGGGAAAACGAGCCGTTGATCCATGTGACGACCTGAACGACGAATTACCGCTATTGGTCCATCCGGTGGATGGCGACCCGCAGAAGGACCTCACGCTGGACGGCGAGAACCTGTATCAGGCGCACAACGACCGCGGGCAATACACCATCGACCTTCTTGGCCTGAATCGCCGCGCGGACCTGATCGAGCGCCGCAGCGTCGCATTGGAGCGCGGCCAATTGGTCGTCTGGGAATTCCTGGATGCCGTAAAGAACGAAAAGGCGAAGAAGCAGATGGAGAAGGCGGAACTGCTTCAGAAGATCATCGACGGGTCCATCGAGTTCCTGTCGGCTTACCGGCTTGGATTGTTCGGCGAATTGAAGAAGCTGGATGACTTAGGGGTCGACCTGAAAATCGGTGAGTTGGTCCAGAAAGTCCTAAAGACCGGAGGCGATCCATCAGCAGATGCGCCGCGGTGATTGCCCCCGCGCAACGCCGACTTTTTTGTCCACGACCTCACACGCGTGAATTTCCGGAATATCGTACCGCGGCGCGACAATCCCAAGTCTGATTGAAAAACGGCTTCGGGAAGACCTTGCCAAGGTCAATGTCGGCTTTAGATACTTCGCTGCACTTTGTACAAGATGCAGCATTCGACACAACCGGGCTCACTGTCGCCAATTTCTGCTCCTGCGAAGAATAGACGGCTTGTCCTGCGATCCCGCACTCTGCCGGTTTCTACCCCGACAAGCCCGCGAGACTTGTCCCGCCGCATACGAACAGCACCTGCCCCGTTACGAACCCCGCCTTGTCATCAAGGAAAAACAAGGCAGCATTGGCGATATCGTCTGATGTCCCAATCCGGCGCACGGGGATACCATTTGCGATTTTCTGCTGCTGTTCACCGTCTTTGGGCACAATAGCCCAGAAATTATCCGTCAGCACAGGACCCGGAGCGATCACATTCACCGTAATGCCCTTTGGGGCAAGCTCCAGCGCCCAGGTGCGCGCCAGCCCGTTGATCCCTGCCTTGGTCGCCGAATAGGCCGACCGGGTCGGCATGCCTTGTAGTGACCGCGAGCTGATGAAAACAACGCGCCCAGCCCCGCGTTCGACCATGCCGGGCAGCGCCGCCTGGGTCAGGGCCATGGGGGCGGCAAGATGCAGCTGAGCCAGCGTCAGAACATCCGCCGGGTCAGCGTCCTCAAGCAGGTTCGGCAGGATCAGGCCGGCATTGTGGACCAGCGCGTCGATCTGGTGATCCTTGCAAATACGCAAGGCCACCTCTGCCGTAGCGTCCGCGTCGGTCAGATCAGCGGTATAGCCATGCAAGTCATTATGGCGGTCTTCTGGCATCTCAAGCCCAAGGGATACCACGGCCTCTCCGCGCTCCAACAATGCTTGCCCGATCGCGGCGCCAATGCCGGAATTTCCTCCGGTGATCAGTGTTGTGCGTTTGCTCATGCCTGCGCCCTTTCCACAAGGGCGATCACCCGCAATGGGCTGCCCGATCCGCCCTCGATCTTCAGCGGGCAGGCGACGATCAGCGCGCCGAAAGTTGGCAGCTTGTCGAGGTTCGTCAGGCATTGCAGACCATATCGCCCGTTGCCATGCAGAATGGAATGGGCAGGAAGCGGCGGGTCAAAATGAAACGCCTGTCCTGCATCCGTGCCAACGGTTTCGACCGCAAGGCCGATGCAGTTGCGCTGATGCACAAGAAAATCCATCGCCCCACCATCAGGTCCGGGAGAGTGCGCGCCGTCTTCTTTCAGGTTCAGGTAATCCGGCGTTCCGACGCGCTTGTACCAATCCGTGCGCAGGGCGATCCAGTGCCGGTCCGGGATCTTTCCATGCCTGGCTTCCCAATCCTCCAGAAAGGCACGGGTCACGACAAAGTCCTCATCCGCCGCGGCTTCGTCCGAGATGTCGATGACCACCGCTGGCGCCACGAAATCCTGCACAGGCACCGCGTCAACCGTGTTTGAGGGCAAATCCTTGCCGGTCACCCAATGCGCCGGGGCATCGAAATGGGTGCCCGTGTGTTCGTTCATCGAGATGTTGTTCCAATACCAGGCCGGGCCGTTGTCGTCATAGCGAGAGACTTTCTCCATCCGGAAGGGCGCGCATTGGCCAAACTCGGCGGGCAGGACAATGACCGGGAAATCCGGGCTGAGTGTGTTGGTCAGATCGATGCATTCGACACCGCCTGTGATCAGTGCTTGGGAAAGTGCGGCCAGCGGCGTTTGGGTCATCTGTTTTCCTCCCTCATGGTCAGCAGCGGGTCTGCCCGCCAACGCGCGAACAGGTCCTTTGCCACATCCCCCGCGCAGCTGATCTCTTGCCCGTCGCGCAAGGCGGCAACGACAGTTCGGGCAAGGTGCGATGGGGCGGTTTTTGGTTGCGGCAGACGTTGGTGCCAGGCGTCGTCCACCGGGCCGGTCAGCACGGACATGACGCGAATCCCGGCTTTTTGCATTTCTCCGCGGAACCCGGACAAGAGCGACAGCCTTGCCGCCGCGCTGGCCGCCGTGCCGGAATACCCGGACTGCCCGCTCAGCCCTGACACAGGGACCACATCAAGAAATGCGGCAGCGGAATTCACCCCGTCATCTGACCGAGCGCCAAGAGCGGGGCCAAAAGCCTGCGCCAGCCGCATCAACCCGACGACGCCAGTGTCAAGCCCGGCTTGAAGGTCGGACAGCTTGGCCCCAAAGGCTACGCCACCTTCGCGGACCTGTCCGGCGGTATTGATCACAATATCGATCCGCCCGCCCAATTGTGCCGCAAGGTTTCCGACGCTGTGTGTGTCCGTCACGTCCAGCGGCACCAGCTCTGCCCCATCAAGGGCGGCAAGCTGCTGCTTGCCTGCAAACCGCATCAGGGGGGCGCAGTCGCCCACAAAAACCTTCGCGGCACCTGCGTCGAGAAGGGCGCGCGCTATCGCCTGGCCCGTGTCGGTGCGGCCGTCCGTCACCAGAACGCGGCGATGTTTCGGATCAGCGGTAAAGCTGCGGAATTGCGGGTCATCCTGCATGTTCGGAACATCCCCTCTTGGCATGGCGAACAGGGCGGGGTTGCCACCCCGGTCGAGTTTCAGAACCATATTCACCCGGTCTCCGACCCCGGCTTCGCCGTGAAGATGCACGATTGCCGTCGGCCCTGCGTCCAGCCGGACCGTTCCGATCCGCCAGGGCATGTGATTGCGAAAGTAGGTGTCGGTTGAATGCCGGATGGTGGTCTCCGCCGCGACCTGTCCGCCCGCGTCCTGCTCACGCCACACCAGCTCTCCCCAGCAATTCGGGCACCGATCGCGCGGTGGATAGGTGGCCCGATCGCAGCTTTCGCAGGTTTGCAGAACAAATCGCCCCTGCGCCGCATGGGTGGCCATCTCCATGGCGGCGCGGCTGCGCAGGCGCGGCGGAACATGGCCCAGCGTCGTACGCCGAAGCGGGTCCTTGCGCCGGGGTCGTTGCAACGGATCCGTCATCGTAGCGCCTCGCGTTGCAAAACGGCCGCGCCCGTACAGGTGCCGCGATCATAGTTCACCAGACCAAATCCCGACACCAGGGCGCGATGCGCATCGGATACCTGTTCGCCCAGCGGACATTGCAGGATCTGGCGCAACCCTTCTGTGACATTCTGAAATCCACCCGCAGCACCGGCCTGTCCCGCCGAGAGCTGGCCGCCATTGGTGTTCAGTGGCAGCGAGCCGGATATCGTAAACTCATTTGCCGCGATGAAATCATTCAAGCCGGGCTTGCTGCAAAACCCCAGATCGGCAAGCTGCATTGCCACGATCACGGGGTAGTCGTCATAAACCTGCACGCATTGAACGTCCCCGGGGCCACAGCCGGCACGATCCCACAGCGCCTCCTGATCACGCTCCCATCCGCCGCGAAACTGAACCGTATCATCGGCAAATGCGTTGTGGCGTTCGATTGTCGACAGGATCCTCGCCGTGGACAGTCCCAGTTGCTCTGCCTTGTCAGGGGTCGTGACCAGGAACGCTTCAGCTCCGGCGCAGGGCATCACACAGTCAAACAAGTGGACCGGGTCCGATATTGGACGGGCATTCATGTAGTGTTCAATCGTCAAAGGTTTCTTCATCAATGCCAAAGGGTTGGACAGCGCGTTTTCCCTCTGGGCCACGCAGAGTTTGCCAAAAGTTTCTCGTGTCGTTCCGAATTGGCGCATGAAGTTGTCGGTGATCAGCGCAAAAGTCGCATTCGGGCCGCCAAAGCCGTAGGGATATGTCGCGTCCTGGGAAAAACGTGAAAAACCCGCCAGGGTCTGGCGATAGCTGTCGATCTGATTGGTGTCGGCGGCCACACAGGCGACCACCTCGGCATCGCCGCATTGCACGGCACGCGCCGCCCGGCGCAGCGCCATGATACCGCTGGCGCCGCCGGTCGGGATGTGATCCATCCAGCGCGGGCTCAGACCCAGATGCTGTACCATGCCCACGACCGTATCCGGAGCTGAGGAAAAGCTGGCAAAGCAAAACCCGTCGATATCACCGGCATTCAGCCCGGTCTTTTGACCAAGCGCCCGCAACGCCGCGCCCGTCCACCAATGGGCAGACTCCGGCGAAAACCGCACATAAGGCACGGTGATCGGTGCGCAGACCGCAACGCCGTCATATCGCGCCTGCATCCCCATTATTGCTGCCGCTTCTTGAGGTGACGCGTGTCGATGAAACCCGATCGGGCGGCGGTATCTTCCAGCAGCGATTTGAGCTTGCCGCGCAGAATTTTCTGGGTGGCGGTCAGCGGTAGGTCTTCGACAAAGGCGATCCAGCCCGGAACCTTGTAATAGGCCATCTGGCCCAGGGCCCAGGTCACGATCTCCACGGCCTTTGCCTCGTCACCGCCGCCGTTCTCGAGAATCAAGAAGACGGCGACTTCATCGCCGCGCAGGTCGTCAGAGTATGCGGCCGCGGCCGAGATGCGAATATCCGGATGCCGGTTCAGGATGCTTTCGACCTCGACCGCTGCGATGTTTTCGCCCGACCGGCGGATCACGTTCTTCTTCCGGTCGACAAAATGCAGCGAACCATCCTCATCCTGCAGCACGACGTCACCTGTGTTCAGCCAGCCGCCTTTCCACAACTCCTCGGTTGCCTCCGGGTTCTTGAGGTAACCCGCGCAGAAGCCATACCGCGGGTTGTCGCCTGCGCGCCGCACCAGCAGCTCACCGGGCTGTCCCGGCGCCACGTCCTGCCCGGAGTCATCGACAACACGAACCGCTACATTGTCGCAAGGCCGGCCAAAGCAGGATGTGCCCACCTTTCGCGGTTCTTCATGCGCACTGATCACGCCTCCGCTCCCTGTTTCCGTGCAGGCCCAGGCCTCGATAAGGGGGAACCCGTATCGTTCTTCGAACGCGGCATGGAGCTTCGGATCGACCCCCGCACCAAAGCCAAAGCGTACATCGTGGTCGCGATCGGCCTCAGACGGCTCGGCCCCCATCAGCATCGGCGGCATGACGCCAAGATAGTGCACAACCGTCGCTCCGGACTTGCGCACCGCTTCCCACCAGGAGCGGGGATGGAACCGGTCCAGCATGGTCAGGCAGCCGCCGGTGGTGATCATCGCCATCACCGACACCGCCATCGCGTTCATATGAAACAGAGGCAGTGGGGTCAGCATGCGCTCAGCGTCGCGGCGGAGGCTGATATAGCCGCCAGTTTCGGCGTACCAATCCCCGGAGTGCAGGAAGTACTCGTTAGTCAGGATGCACCCCTTTGGACGTCCGGTCGTTCCTGACGTGTAAAGCAACGCGCATTCGGTCTCAGGGCCGAGATCCACGGTGGGCGTAGACGGCGCAGGGGCAGGGGGGATGTCGGTGTCTGAAGTGATCACCAGGGCCTCAGACCCGGCATTGGCGACTGCTTCGGACATTTCCTGGTGCCGTTCTGGCAAGACGATGGCCAACGCCATTTCTGAATGCGCGACCATGTATTCCAGTTCTGCCAGCCGAAGGTCTGGATTAATCGGGACAACCGAAGCGCCAAGGCTGTTCAATGCCAACCAGATTTCTAGAAAGACGGGCCTGTTTTGAAGCAACAAGCCCACCCTGTGCCCATGTCCGAACCCGGCCAAGGACAACCGATCCGCCCAGTCCGCAATCCGCGCGCCCATCTCGCCATACGAAATGTCTCCGGCGGGAATGCCATAGATTACGGCGGTTTCCTCCAACACATGCAGGAAAGGCGCGTCTCCGCGTCGATGCGCCGTCTCTGTGAAACGTCCAAAGACTGTCTTGTTCATCCTGCGCATCTCAGATGAACAGCTGCAAATTGCCGAAGGGAGCATCGAAGTTGATCAGGTCGACCCGCTTGAGTTTGATCTTCAGCGCACCGTCGACCTCGACAAGCTTATGGCTTACCCAGCCCGAATAGCGCTCCAGATTGTCGCCCCGGGTTTCCGTGTAGATGAAGGATGTCCGCAGTCTGAAGATACCGTCACCCTCACCCAGCGACAGCACGCGCGGGCGCTGCAACAGGTGGTGACAGCGGCTTTTGGGCTTCTGGCTGAAGGTACGTTCGCCCGACAGCCTTTCCACCCGCACCGTCAGCAAGAGCTGGTCTTCATACATCAGCGAAGGTTGCAGGATCGGGTCCTGTTGCTGCCACTCCAGCGGCATCCAATAGCGGCCATCCTCGTGGAACAGCGCAAGCCAGTCCTCCCACCGCATCTCATCCAGGGTGGCCGCCTCGTCATAGACGAAATCGATCAGCGTCTCAGGGGTCATGCGCTGACCTCCTGCTTCTGTTCCATCCCCTGAACCATGAACTTCCGCCAAGCATAGAAGGTGTTGCGCATCTGCCGTTCCGAGGTGCCATTGACCACCTCGGTCACATCCTCCGGTTCGCCTTCCTCGTAGAGCCTGCGCAGATTGATCCATTCATTGGCGTCCGAAAGCAGGCCTTCCTGCGCGCGCTCATACATTTCCAGATCGTCATGTCCGACAATCGACGTGGGCGCGTTGATGAACCGGTTATACATCAGCGCGCGCTCATAGATCTTGTCCGGCGCCCCAACCAGTCTGAACGCCCAGCTTTCCACCAGCGTCCTGTCGACCGCTACGGGGATGAAGTTGCGCAGGATGCCAACCGGCCCCTTGACCATGACATTCGGGAAATACAGCGTGTTGTGCCGGATATCGCCAAGGATCTCGCGGGCGCGGGTCTCGCCGTAGGCCTCGACCATCATCTCCAGATAGCCATCAACGTCGTCGTAATCCTGATGGATCGAGCCCGAGACGCCGGAATGCCCGTGCCCGTTAGGCCAGACGCGGATGCCCGCGCTTTCGTAGAATTCATAGGGGCTCATGAAAGGCGCATAAAGCTGCACCGCCATCGGTGTTTCCGTAAAGCGGTGCTTTTCGCGCTCCCACACGCTGACGGCGGTTCCCGCGCTGCTCTCATGGGCGACCATCGGGTGGCAGGTGTCGGTCTGGTTATCGACCAACATCTTCCAGTTGCAGGTGTGCATATAGCGGATCGGCGCGGCGATGATCTCGACCTCGCCCTTGGGGGACCGGTCCACCATGTTGTCGATCGTCGAGAGGGAATCGCCGAAATAGTCTTCGAAGCTCAGGCCGGTGTCAGAGAGGCGGGCAAAGATGAACCCCCGGTAGATGTGCACGTTTTCGACCCGGGGCAGCCCGTCTTTTGCCCTGTCATTGTCAAACCCGGTGCCCTCGTAGCCCTTCTTCAGCGGGATCGCCAAAAGCGATCCATCGGTCTTGAAGCTCCACGCGTGGTAGGGGCAGCGAAAGAACTTTCCGGTATTGCCGCAGGGCTCGGACGCGATCTTGACCCCTTTGTGAGGACAGCGGTTGTGCAGAACGTGGATGGTTCCGTTCTTGTGCCGCGAAATCAGAATGGGCTGATGGCCGATCTTGCTGGTGATGTAGTCGCCCGGGTCTTTCAGCTGGCTTTCATGGCCGACATAGACCCAGGAGTTCGGGAACAACTGCTCCATCTCCAGATCGAAAACCTCCTTGTCGACATAGACATCCCGGTGCACGGCATGTCCTCTGACCAGGTTCTTGACGGCCTCGGCATTGCCACGATAGCGATCCATGCTGCTCTCCTTCGTCTGTCGGTTAAAGGTCAAGGACCAGTTTCGGCGTCTTGGACCGCGAAACGCAGATCTGCATGACGGTGTTCGATGCCTTTTCGGCGTCACTCAGGATGACGTCGCGGTGATCGGGAATGCCCTCGATGACATCGCATTGGCAAATGCCGCAATCCCCGCGCTGGCAGTCGTAAAGCGGGTCCAGACCGGCCTCTTCCAGCGCTTCGATGATGCTTTTGTCGGCAGGCACGTGGATGATCTGGCCGGTATCGCTGACCTCAATGTCAAAGGCGGTGTTCTGGCTTTCGTCGGCGGCCGTCGCGAACAGTTCGAAATGAATGCGCTCGTCGCTCCATCCAAGCTCTTTCGCGGTGCGTTTCACCGCTTCGATCATGCCCGACGGGCCGCAGAAATAGACATGCGATCCTGTCGGCGTATTTTCCAGGATTGCCTGGATGTTCATGGCGCTTGGCTGATCGTCATAGTGAATGTGCAGCGCATCGCCGCAGATAGCCTTGAGTTCCGGAACAAAGCTAAGCGCGCCTTCGGTCCGGCCGGCATAGTGCATTTCGAACGAACGATCGGCCGCCACAAGATCGGACGCCATGGACAGGATTGGCGTAACACCGATGCCTCCTGCGATCAGCACCGCGTGTTCTTCGTGGCCCCCTAGGGGGAACTGATTGGCCGCATCCGAAACCTTGACCATGTCACCGGGTTTCAGCGCATGCATGAATTTCGAGCCACCGGCGCTTTTGGCCTCCAACAAGACGCCAAGCGCGATCTGATCATCGGACAAGTCGGGCAACCGCAGCAAGGAGTAGGCGCGGGTGCTGCCGTCGGAAACCACGACTCGCAGGTGCGCCCCTGCTTCCCATGTGCACAGACCCTGGTCCTGAGGTTTCAGAATAAATCTTTTGATGTCACGAGTTTCCGAGGAGACGGCGATGACTTCTGCGGCGACGGACGGCATGTATGCTCCTCATGAATCATTCGTATGCATTTGCAAAGGTTTAGTTATAAAATAAAGTTTGTCAAGCATGCCTGCTCAAGAAGGGTGGATTCGTCATCTTGCCTTAGACAAATTGCTTTTGCCGTGACCAACGTCGAGTTTGACACCCAGTAGAGACACCTGCAGAATTGCGACGGCGTGAAAGGTATTGTTTGAACTGCTTGGTTTCGGCCGTGCGCCCGGATGATCACAGAATGCTGGACGCCATTGTAATCGCCGCATTCGGTCCTGGGACCGACAGCTGGCCAGCGCATCTATCCGCCAACATCTACAGATGATGAGAATGGTGGTGTTTTCATATTAACTCGAGCAGCTTGTGAGCGAACGTAGCGGTCGATTCTCAGGCGACATTTGACGCATAGTTCCAGGCCTCGAGTGCTTCGAGACGGTGGTATCGGATGGTGAGGGCGGCGCGGCGGCGGGCTGGAACTGAGAAACGACTACGGGTTGCGGACTACATGGAAACGAAGCGTTGTAATGCCCCCGGCGATCGAAAGCCCTGCATCACCCGCTCGCGTTCTCGAAAAGGTAGATGGCTGTTCTCTGCGCGCTTGTTCAGCCCCTGATGTGACCAATGTCGAGGCCAGGCGCGACCTCGCGCTTTGCGGCCCCATATGAGCGCAGTTTGTCCGTGCTGACCCTTTTGGGAACGAAGCCCCACCGTTTCATCCGCTTGACCAGAAGCCGATTTCCCGCGCGTTTGTCCCGCCTGGGCTGCAGGATATCATCAAGAACGGCGCCGTGTTGATCGACCGCACGCCAGAGCCAGTACGGCCGGCCCGCGATCTTAACGACGACTTCGTCCAGGTGCCAGACATCGCCAGGGCGCGGCTGCCGTCTCTGTAGAGCATGGACGATCACGGGTCCGAACTTGACGGTCCAAAGCGCCTCGTACACTTATGACATCGAGGACAACCTTGTTCAGACTATCGACAGGCTAGGCTCCAGACCCATTGATTTCATGCTTCTGGCGTGATTCAGGCTCCGCAAGGAGATCTGATCGATGAGCAATCTGTATTGGCTGACCGACGCCCAGATGGAGCGCCTGAAGCCGTTCTTTCCCAAGAGCCATGGCAAGCCCCGCGTCGATGACGCGTCGCGTCCTCAGCGGCATAATCTTCATCAATCGCAATGGGTTGCGTTGGTGTGACGCGCCGAAGGAATACGGCCCGGCCAAGACCCTCTACAACCGTTGGAAACGCTGGAGCGACAACGGGGCCTTCGCCCGGATCATGGTGGGCCTGGCCACCGAAAGCGCCGAGCACAAGACGATCATGATCGACGCGACCTATCTCAAGGCACACCGCACTGCGTCGAGCCTGTGCGTGAAAAAGGGGGGCGCGGGCGCCAAATCGGGCGCACCAAAGGCGGTATGAACACCAAGCTGCACGCCGTTGCCGATGCCAAGGGGCGGCCGATCGGGTTCTTCATGTCCGCCGGGCAGGTCAGCGATTATACCGGCGCCGCGGCTCTTCTGGGCAGTCTGCCGAAGGCGGGTTGGCTGCTGGCCGACAGGGGCTATGACGCCGATTGGTTCAGAGAAGCGTTGAAAGACAAGGGGATAAAGGTTTGCATCCCCGGCCGGAAATCCCGCAAGAAGGCCGTCAAATACGACAAGCGGCGCTACAAACGGCGCAACCGGATCGAGATCATGTTCGGCCGGTTGAAGGATTGGAGGCGCGTCGCCACCCGATACGACCGGTGCGCGGAAACGTTCTTCTCCGCGATCATGCTAGCCGCAACCGTTTTGTTCTGGTTATGACCCGAGAACGAGTCCTGAGCCTAAAAGACCCCTCAGGAAGTATGAAGATTCCGTAATTGAAGTGATAGCTGTTCAGACGGGAAATCCAAGGCTCTCTCGCGCAGCGGCCATCGATAGAATGGAGCACGGGAAAGAAGCGCAGGAGCAAATTTATGAGGATTGATCTATTTCACCCACACCGGCATCGCTGCAGAACTTAGGCTTGAGGCGTGCTGTCCCCTTACCTCATTGACATCAGGCGATGCTAACGATCTAGGCGGCGTTGAAGCGGTTCATGAGCACGATGTGGATGTCGGCCGTCTGGCGGTCGGGGTCTCTGGCGGCGTTGCGTTCTCTGAATGGGACTGTTGCATTACACGGTCGGCCTATCAACTGTGATCCCGCGCTCCGCCAGCAGTTCAACCACATCCTGGTAGGACTGCGGGTAGCGTAGATACCACCGCACCGCACAAAGGATAACGTCACGTGGAAAGCGTTGGTGCTTGAACGGTGATCTACTCGCCAAGATCGACCTCAAAACCCAAATCTCGCCAAGTTAGGTGATTAATGCAACAGTCCCACCCTGTGTCAGTCGCCCAGGTCCCGGAACGGGTGCCCATACCACTCCGCTATGTGAAACCGCTCTTCTGCCAATGCGTTGCCTCCGCGCCTTGCGGTGCATTGGGCAGATTCCACAACATGTAGTCAATGTTTCACCCGGGCTCAGGTCCACCCGGGTAACCCTAGGGTAACGCAGTGCTGTCCCGCCACCGGTCCCGTAAGTGCTTGCTTTCGTAGGGTGGGTGGTGCTGCTGGACAGGATTGAACTGTCGACCTCTCCCTTACCAAGGGAGTGCTCTACCACTGAGCTACAGCAGCCCGCTGTACCGACGCGGCAGGACCCTCTGGTGGGCCGCAGCGTCGCGGTGAGCGGGTGATTAGACTCAAACGAAACGCGGCGCAAGGGCATCTGGACGGTTTTTTTCGCCTCCTGTAGAGAAAGGACATGGCAGAGCAAAAAAACCCTTCGAAAAGCAAATCCGCACCGGCTGACCGCGAGGACAGGCTCAAGGCCGCGCTCAAGGCCAATCTGGCCCGGCGCAAGGCGCAGGCCAAGGCGCGGACCGCGCAGGACGGCGCGGATCACAACAAAAAAGGTTAAGAGCAGATGGATTCGATTCTCGTTACCGGCAACGGGCCGCTGAATGGCCAGATCCCCATTGCAGGGGCCAAGAATGCCTGCCTCACGCTGATGCCCGCCACGTTGCTCAGCGACGAGCCGCTGACGCTGACCAATGCGCCGCGGCTGTCGGATATCAAGACGATGACGCTGCTGTTGCAGTCTCTGGGGGCCGAGGTGTCGTCGCTGCAGGATGGCAAGGTGCTGGCGATGTCGAGCCATGACCTGACCAGCCATACTGCCGACTACGATATCGTGCGCAAGATGCGCGCCTCGAACCTGGTTCTGGGGCCGATGCTGGCGCGGCTGGGTCAGGCGGTGGTGTCACTGCCCGGCGGCTGTGCCATCGGCGCCCGCCCGATGGACCTGCATATCGAGGCGCTCGAGGCGCTGGGGGCCGAGATCGAGCTGCGCGATGGCTATCTGCATGCCAAGGCGCCCGGCGGGCTGAAAGGGGCGGTGCACGAAATGCGCTTCGCCTCGGTCGGCGCGACCGAGAACATGGTGATGGCCGCCACTCTGGCCAAGGGCACCACTGTGCTGAAAAACGCCGCGCGCGAGCCCGAGATCGTCGATCTGGTACGCTGCCTGCGTGCGATGGGTGCGCAGATCGAGGGCGAGGGTACATCGACCATTGAAATCCAGGGCGTCGACCGTCTGCATGGGGCCACCCATCAGGTGGTGACCGACCGGATCGAGCTGGGCACCTATATGCTGGCCCCCGCCATTTGCGGCGGCGAGGTCGAGTTGCTGGGCGGCCGTCTCGACCTGGTTGGCGCATTTGTGGAAAAGCTGGATGCAGCCGGTATCGACGTTGCCGAGACCGACAAGGGTCTCAAGGTCAGTCGCCGCAATGGCCGGGTCAGTGCGGTCAATGTCACGACCGAGCCTTTCCCTGGCTTTCCGACCGATCTGCAGGCGCAGATGATGGCGCTGTTGTGCACCGCCGAGGGCACCAGCGTGCTGGAAGAGAAGATCTTCGAGAACCGCTTCATGCACGCGCCGGAACTGACCCGCATGGGCGCCCGGATCGAGGTGCATGGCGGAACCGCCACCGTGCGCGGGGTCGAACGGCTGAAAGGCGCGCCGGTGATGGCCACCGATCTGCGCGCCAGCGTCTCGCTCATTCTGGCGGGGCTGGCCGCCGAGGGAGAGACCCTGGTCAGCCGGGTCTATCATCTGGATCGCGGATATGAGCATGTGGTGCAAAAGCTCGAAGCTGTGGGCGCCAGAATCGAACGGATCAAGGGCTGATGTCGGACGCAACATTCAAGGACGGGCGCGAGGCGCCGCTGAACCTGGGCGCAGAGGACGGCGATGACCTCAAGATCATCTCGACCCTGGTGCAGGATGCGGTGTTTCCGATCACCGAAATGTCCTGGCGTCCGGGAACGCGCCGGTTTGCCCTGCTGCTGAACCGGTTCCGGTGGGAGGACCGCACCGCCGCCGAGCAGCGCGGGCGCGGCTATGAGCGGGTGCAATCGCTGCTGGTGATCGACAGCGTGCTGGGCGTCGCCAGCCAGGGCATCGACCGGTCCGACACCGATACGGTGCTGTCGCTCCTGTCGGTGACATTCGAGCCGGAGACCGATGGCGCCGGACAGATCCTGCTGACGCTTGCGGGCGACGGCGCCATCCGGCTGACCGTCGAGGCGCTGGATGTCACGCTCAAGGATGTCACCCGCCCTTATCTGGCCCCCTCGCGCCAGGCCCCGCATCACTCGGACTGATGCAGAACAAGCGGGGGATATCGCAGGCCTTTTCCCCCGCCGGCACCGGGGGCGAGTTGTTGCGGCGTGCCACCCTCTTTGACCTCTTTGACATGTCCCGGGTGCTGACGCGGTCGATCAGCCAGCTGTGCACCGCCGATCACGGCGGTGATGCGGAGGCGATTGCGCGCTGGTGCGCCAACAAGACACCGCAGGCCCTGCGCGCGCAGATGATGGACGAGGGGGCGGAGTTCTGGCTGCTCACCCGCGCCGGCCAGATCGCGGCGGTGGGTGCCCTGGCCGAGATCGACCAGACCGCGGGCACCGGGCGCGTCACGCTCAACTATGTCGATCCTGCCTGTCGCGGTCAGGGCGCCAGCGCCGCCCTGCTGGCGGGGCTGGAGGCGCGGCTGAGCGAACAGGGCATAGAGCGCGGGCTGCTGACCAGCACCGCCACCGCGCGCGATTTCTATCTGTCGCGCGGCTGGCGGCCCGATGGTCCGCCGCGCCGGGGCCGCTGGATCCTGGGCCACCCGATGGCCAAGACCCTCGCACCCTGATCACCCGCACCCTGCGTGTGCCGCCTATTCCACCGTGACCGATTTTGCCAGGTTTCGCGGCCGATCGACATCAATCCCCCTGAGCGTGCCGATCAGGAACGAGATGTAATGCGCAACCACCAGCGTCAGGATGGTGTTCCAGACGGGGCCGACAGCGGGAACGGTGATCACCGTCATTGCCTCGGCATCCTCGATTTCGGTGGGTTGCAGGTCGGAAATGACAATGCATTGCGCCCCGCGCGCGCGGACCTCGTTGATGTTGGAAACCATTTTCTTGCGCTGCGCCTGGTCGGTCAGGATGCACAGCACCGGCATGCCATATTCGATCAGCGATATGCTGCCATGCTTGAACTCGCCCGCATTCATCGCCTCGCAATGCAGATACGAGGTTTCCTTGAACTTGAGCGCGGTTTCCTTGGCGATCGAAAAGTCGACCCCACGCCCGATGGCAAAGCAGCTTTGATAGCCCGAGATCCGATCGGCGATGCTGCGGAACTCACGCTCCCGCCCGACCATTTCGGCCAGCGCCGCGCGAAAGTCCTCGGCCGAGGTGAACCAGCTCTCGTCGCGCGCGCCGCTCAGGGCCTGCCGCATGGCGTCGAGGAAGAAATAGACCGCAAGGAACATGTTGGTCACGGTTTTGGTGCTGGGCACCGAGATTTCGGGGCCCGCCGAAAGCGGCAGCACCAGATCCGAGACAAATTCCAGCGTACTGCCCGCGACATTGACGAAAGCGACGACC
Source organism: Ruegeria pomeroyi DSS-3 (assembly GCF_000011965.2). Classification (NCBI taxonomy): domain Bacteria; kingdom Pseudomonadati; phylum Pseudomonadota; class Alphaproteobacteria; order Rhodobacterales; family Roseobacteraceae; genus Ruegeria; species Ruegeria pomeroyi. Next base: position 150,689 of record NC_006569.1, read on the forward strand.
TGCGCCCCTTTCTGCTTGGCTGCCTTGACCGCGCCGATGGTATCGGCGGTCTCGCCCGATTGGCTGATCGCCAGCACCAGAGTGGTGGACGAAATGATGGGAGGATTGTACCGCATCTCCGAACCCACCTCGGAAATCACGTCGACCGGCAGTTCGAACTGCCGTGCCAGGGCTTCGGCAAAGATCGCGCTGAACGAGGCCGAACCGCAGGCCACAACCACGATCTTGGTAAAGCTGTGTTGCTTCAGATAGGCGTCAAGCGCTGCCCTGTGATTGCGGATCTCGCGACAGAACGCCTGCGCCGCAGCCGGCTCCTCGTGGATTTCCTTTTGCAGGAAAGTGTCATAGCCATCCTTTCGCGCCTTTTCGACCGACCAGTTGATGGTGATCGCAATCGCCTCGGATTCGGCGCCCGACTCGTCGAACACCTCGACCCCCTCATTGCCAAGGATCACGCATTGCTTGTCCTTCAGGCAAAAGACGTCCCTGCCATAGGAGACCAGACTGGACAGGTCGGACGAGATCGCCGATTGGCCGTCGTTCTGGATATAGTTCAGCGGGCATTCGTTGCGGATGCCGCCGATCAGGTCGGGCGCGTCGGCGAACTGGATCACCACCGCATAGGCGCCCACCAGCCGGCTCTGCAAGCGCGACAGGACCTGGCGGTAACTGCCGGCGCCGCACTCCTGATAGAGTTTCGCGGCCAGATTGGCGATGACCTCGCTATCGGTCTCGGACTGGAACACATAGCCGTCATCAAGCAGCTGTTCCTTGATCGGTTTGTAATTCTCGATGATCCCATTGTGCACGATGGCAACCTTGCCGTCGCTGGACAGATGCGGATGTGCATTGATGTCCGAGGGCGCGCCATGGGTGGCCCAGCGGGTGTGGCCGATCCCCGAAGAGCCGTGCAACGGGACCGAGGGTTTGGCCAGTTCCTTCTTCAGCTCTGACAGCGCCCCCTGCCGTTTGACGACATGCAGCCGCCCGTTGCTGAGCACCGCCATGCCCGAAGAGTCGTAGCCGCGATACTCCAGATTGGTCAGCATCCCGAGGATCTCTTTCTGTGCGTCACCCACACCGGCGACACCGACCACTCCACACATAGGCGTTTCCCTTGTCCTGCCCGGGCCCTTGTGACGCCCGCAATTGTCTTCTGATATCGCGATGGCAATCGAACCCGAAATCACGCGCTGTTTCAGAACTGTAGGGTGTGAGCTGCGGCGCCTTGCATCCCGCGAAAGGGGAACCGGCCCCGCCAAATGCCTGTCTTTCCGCGACGAAGCGATACCTTCCCGGGGGCGGAGAGGGGGAAACACCCCCCCTGAGATACCGCGCGGCCAGCAGAATTTTGCTCAAATTCGCTGCCTGGAACCGGCGGGCGCAGCGGCGAGCCGATCCCTATGCCCCTCTGACGATCGGGTACCTTCGTCTGATCCAAGACGGGCAGCGCCTTGTAATTCGGCGATTATGACGCTATATATCGTCAAAGTTACCGGCGAGGCGCAGTTATGCACATCACAAAATTTGCCGAAGGGGGACAGTTCGAACCGCGCAAGATCGCCGCGGCGCTGCGGACCTCGGCCGAAGAGGTCGCTATGACGGTGGGTCTGGGCAAGGACGCGCTGCAACGCCGTGCCCGCATCAATTCGGACAAGACCCAACGCCGCCTGCGGGAACTGGTGGAGGTGCTCAACAAGGTCGAGCCGCGCTTTGGATCGGAACTGATGGCCTATGCCTGGTACCGATCCGAACCACTGCCCGGTTTTGATGGCCGCACGGCGATGCAGCTTGTGCAAGAGGGCAAGGTGCAGCAGGTTCTGGACTATGTCGACGCGGTCGATGCAGGCGTCTTTGCCTGATGCCATTGCGGCACGGGCGCTATAGGGGGCCGCTCTACCGTGCCCTGAACCCGGTCTATGCCCGCGAGCCCTTGTCCGGGCGCGGCGCTGAACGCTATGGCGGGCGGTTCAACGCCAGGGGTATCCCGGCGCTTTATACCGCGCTTGATCCGGCCAGCGCATTGCGCGAAGCCAATCAGGTCGGCAGCTTGCAACCGACAATCCTGGTTTCATACCGCGCCGATCTTGGACCCGTGTTTGACAGCCGCGACACAGGAGAACTGGAACAGCGGGGCGTCAGCGCCCGGATGCTTGCCGATCCCGGCTGGCGTCAGGCAATGCTGGACGGGCGAGAGGTGCCGACACAGGATTTCGCGCGCGGGCTTGTGGCAGATGGCTATGTGGGTCTTCTCGTCCAAAGCCATGCCAAGGGCGCCTCGGACAGCGACCTGAACATCGTGCTGTGGCGATGGGCGGGGGATGGCTGCACCCTCGGGGTAATCGACGAGGAGAACCGTCTGGGCCGCATGTAAATCCCCGGAGGATATAGATTTCCACGTTGAGGCGGTGCGAAGCCATCTGAGATGTTCAAGAATGCAAGACGGCTACAAATGACAAGTGGCATGATCGGGCCACTCACCGGCTGGTCATGCTGTAGCGGGAAAAAGAGTTCACGCCCGGACCGGCGGCTCCGTAGCACGGGTCGCCGAGGAGTTCGGTGCGATCGGCACGCTCGCGAACCCCTCGCACGGCGCGGTTCTGGCACAACCAAAAGGGCACGCTGTTTGGCGAGACCCCCGAACTGGGTGAGGGCCTTCGCGGCATCTTCGGGGCACTGGACAACGTTGCAAAGTCTTTCCGCCGAATAGGCCGGCCGGCGCGCGCCGCGGCCTGGCCATTGGTCGGTCATCGTGCCGATGCTGAGCCTGGCACGTGCGCTTGTCAGCGATACGCATGCCCGGGTGGGCTTGCTCGTCGACCTGCTCGTTGCTGCTGCCCCAATGAGTCATCGCAATCATGCATAGTCATGATTTTACCTTGCGCTCACGCCTCATCGGTGGAGGGGCGGATGCTGACGGACAAGGGCGCACCCAACCTGCGTGACAGGTCGAGCGCGGCGTCGCGCACGATATTGCCGATCTCGGTCAGCCGCGCGTCGGGCATCCGGTCAGAGGGGCCCGATACCGAGATGCCGCCAATAGCCTCGCCGGTGAAATCGGTGATCGGGGCGGCCACGCAGCGCATGCCATGGGTGCGCTCTTCGTCATCCAGCGCCCAGCCCCGGCGATGGATCAGGTCGAGCTCGCTCAGCAGTTGTTCCTTGTCGAACCGGGTTTTCATCGTGAACTGTTCCAGCCGCATCTCGGGCAGCAGCCTGTCGATGCGGGCGCGGTCATATTGCGACAGGAGCGCCTTGCCGATGCCAGAGGCATGCAGCGGCGCGCGGGTGCCGGGCTGAAAGAAGGCGCGAATGTTGGATTGGGTTTCCACCTGGCTCAGGAACAGGATCTCGCCGTCGCGCTCGATCCCGATATTGGCGGTCTCGCCGGTGACTTCCATCAGCTTGCGCAAAACCGGCCGGGCGCGCTCCACCAGGGAACTGCGCAACAGAAAAGCCGAGCCCAGGCGGAACAGGTCGGGCCCGATATGCCAGGTCTGGGTTTCCGGATCGATCTCGGTCAGGCGACGGCTCTCGAAAGTGTGCAGTGCCCGGTACACCGTGGCCGGCGCCAGATCGAGCCGCTCGGCCACCTCTGACAGCGCCAGCCCGCGGGCCGAGGCGAGGCATTCGAGGATGTCGATGGCCCGGTCAAGCGACTGATTGGTGTTCTGCTCGCTCTTGTCGGCAAAGCTTTTGGGCCGCCCTCTTTTCCGCTTCTCCGTCGCCAAACCGCTGCACTCCTGCCGATTTTTCGTTTCTCTGATCTTTGAATGTTACAAGTGAAAAATTATAAATCGCTGCTATCAAAGCAATAATGTCTCTTCATCAGTAAATGAAAAACAATTTCAAAAAAATTGTCAAGTGGTTTGATCCGGTCGATGATGGGGCATCGAATCCGTTGAACGAGGCACAAGATGAGTTTCCAGAACCCCGTTTTCATCCCTGGGCCGACCAATATACCGGAAAGCCTGCGCAAGGCCTGCGACATGCCGACGATCGACCACCGGTCGCCGCTGTTCGGGCAAATCCTGCACCCGGCGCGTGCGGGGGTCCGGGCGGTGCTCAAGAGTGAAACCGCCGAGATCTTCATCTTCCCCTCCACCGGGACCGGGGGCTGGGAAACCGCGCTGACCAACACGCTGTCGGCGGGTGACGGAGTGCTGGCCGCGCGCAACGGCATGTTTTCCCATCGCTGGATCGACATGTGCCAGCGTCATGGGCTGGCGGTCGAGGTGGTCGAAACACCCTGGGGCGAGGGGCTGCCGGCGGATCGCTACGAAGAGATCCTGGCCGCCGACACGCATCACCGGATCAAGGCGGTTCTGGCCACCCATAACGAAACCGCCACCGGCGTGCGCTCGGATATCGCAGCGGTACGCCGCGCGCTCGACAAGGCGGGCCATCCGGCGCTGCTGTTCGTCGATGGGGTCAGCTCGATCGGCTCGATGGACTTCCGCTTCGACGAATGGAGGGTCGATGTGGCCGTCACCGGCTCGCAAAAGGGATTCATGCTGCCCGCCGGGCTGGCAATTGTCGGGTTCAGTGCCAAAGCGATGGAGGCCACCGCGACCGGCACTCTGCCGCGCACCTTCTTCGATGTGCATGACATGGCCAGGGGCTATGCCAACAACGCCTATCCCTATACCCCCGCCGTGGGCCTGATGAACGGGCTGAACCAGGCCTGCAGGATGCTGCTGGACGAGGGACTGGAGAATGTCTTTGCCCGCCATCACCGCATCGCCGAAGGGGTGCGCGCGGCGGTTCACGCCTGGGGGCTGGAGCTGTGTGCCGCCTCGCCGGATCTCTATTCCGACACGGTCAGCGCCATCCGCACGCCCGAGGGGTTCAATGCCACCGATATCGTGACCCATGCCGCCAGCAAATATGGCGTCGCCTTTGGCGTCGGGCTGGGCGAAGTCGCGGGCAAGGTGTTCCGCATCGGCCATCTGGGCAGCCTGACCGATGTCATGACGCTGTCGGGCATCGCCACCGCCGAGATGTGCATGGCCGATCTGGGTCTCGACATAGGGCTTGGATCGGGCGTGGCGGCCGCGCAGGAGTACTTCCGCTCCCATAGCGCGACCTCCCTGCTCGCGGCGGCCTGAGAGAGGTGAGAGATGTATATACCGACCTTTGAGGACATGCTTGCCGCGCATGCGCGGATCGAACCCCATATCCGCCGCACGCCGGTTCGGGTCTCGGATTACCTCAACGAGCTGACCGGTGCGCAGCTGTTCTTCAAATGCGAGAACTTTCAGGAGCCGGGCGCGTTCAAGATACGCGGCGCTACCAACGCGGTGTTTGGCCTGGACGATGCCCAGGCCGCAAAGGGGGTCGCCACGCATTCATCGGGCAATCATGCCTCGTGTCTGAGCTATGCCGCGATGCTGCGCGGTATCCCCTGCAACGTGGTGATGCCAAGCACCGCGCCGCAGGCCAAGAAGGACACGGTGCGCCGTTATGGCGGGGTCATCACCGAATGCGCCCCCTCGACCAGCGCGCGCGAAGAGACCTTTGCCCGGGTGCAGGCGCAAACCGGGGGCGATTTCGTGCATCCCTATAACGACCCCCGGGTGATCGCGGGGCAGGGGACATGCGCGCGCGAACTGATGGAACAGACCGATGGTCTGGATATCGTGGTGGCACCGATCGGCGGTGGCGGCATGATCTCTGGCACCTGCCTGACCCTGTCGACACTGGCGCCCGAGACCCGAGTGATCGCGGCCGAACCGGAACAGGCCGATGACGCCTATCGCAGCTTCAAGGCGGGCCATATCATCGCCGATGACGCACCCAAGACCATTGCCGATGGTCTGCTGGTACCGCTCAAGGATCTGACCTGGCATTTCGTCAGCAACCATGTGGCCGAAATCTACACGGCCTCCGAGCAGGAGATCATCGAGGCGATGAAGCTGACATGGAAACACCTGCGCGTGGTGATGGAACCCTCCAGCGCGGTGCCGCTGGCGACGATCCTGAAGAACCGCAAGGCATTTGCGGGCAAGCGCGTGGGCGTAATCATTACCGGCGGCAACGTCGATCTGGACAAACTTCCTTGGATGAACGGGTGAGCGAGATGAAAGACATGACCAATCTGGACAATTTCGAAGTCGGCTTCGACATTCCGGCCAAACCGGGCATGGATGCGGCCGAAATTCAGACCCCCTGCCTGGTGCTGGACCTCGACGCACTGGAGCGCAACGTCAAGAAGATGGGCGATTATGCCAAGGCGCATGGGATGCGCCACCGGGTGCATGGCAAGATGCATAAATCGGTGGATGTGGCCAAGTTGCAGGAACGCCTGGGCGGCGCCGTGGGCGTGTGCTGCCAGAAGGTGAGCGAGGCCGAGGTGTTTGTGCGCGGTGGCATCAAGGACGTGCTGGTGTCAAACCAGGTGCGCGACCCGCTCAAGATCGACCGGCTGGCACAACTGCCCAAACTGGGCAGCCGCATCATCGTCTGTGTCGATGATCTGGCCAATGTGGCCGATCTGTCAGCGGCGGCGCTCAGACATGGCACCGAACTGGAGGTTCTGATCGAAATCGACTGCGGCGCCGGGCGCTGCGGGGTCGGCACGACCCAGGATGTGGTCGCCATCGCCCGGGCGGTCGATGCGGCCGAAAACCTGAAATTCACGGGCATTCAGGCCTATCAGGGCGCGATGCAGCATCTGGATAAATACGAGGACCGCAAGGCCAAGCTGGATATCGCCATCGAGATGGTGGAAAGCGCTGTTCAGGGTCTGAAAGCGGTGGGGCTGGACCCCGAACTTGTGTCCGGCGGCGGCACCGGCAGCTATTACTTCGAGGCCAATTCAGGCGTCTATAACGAGCTTCAATGCGGCTCTTACGCCTTCATGGATGCCGATTACGGCCGGATCCTCGATCAGAACGGCCAGCGGATCGACAAGGGCGAATGGGAAAACGCCATGTTCATCCTGACCCAGGTGATGAGCCACGCCAAAGCCGACAAGGCGATTGTCGATGCCGGGCTGAAGGCGCAGTCGGTCGATAGCGGGTTGCCCTTTGTCCATGGTCGCGACGATGTGGAATACATCAAATGCTCGGACGAGCATGGCGTGGTCGCCGACCCGAACGGTGTACTCAAGGTAGGCGACAAGCTGCGTCTGGTGCCCGGTCACTGCGATCCCACCGCCAATGTGCACGACTGGTATGTCGGCGTGCGCGGCGGCAAGGTCGAATGCGTCTGGCCGGTCTCGGCCCGCGGCAAGGCCTATTGATTTACCTCCCCTGACTGGGGCGGGTGCGCCCGCCCCGTTTTTTCACAAGAGGCACAGAGCATGTACATCGTTCCGGAAGCCATCATCAAAGACCATATCAGCCGCCAGGACTGTTTCGAGGCGATCGAACAGGTCTTTGCCTCCATGGCGGCGGGGACCGCCCGCAATTTTCCGGTGATCCGCGAGGCGATCGGCCATGCGGATGCGCTTTACGGGTTCAAATCGGGGTTTGATCGCCAGGCGCTCAATCTCGGTCTGAAATCCGGCGGATACTGGCCCGGCAACGCCGACAAGGGGCTGACAAACCACCAATCGACCGTGTTCCTGTTCGATGCCGACACGGGCAGATGCCAGGCTGTGGTGGGCGGCAACCTCTTGACCGCGCTGCGCACGGCCGCGGCCTCTTCAGTCTCGATCAAGCATCTGGCCCGCCAGGACGCCAAGGTGATCGGCATGATCGGCGCCGGACACCAGGCCAAGTTCCAACTGCGCGCGGCGCTGGAGCAGCGCAACTTCGAGAAGGTTATCGGCTGGAACCTCCATCCCGAGATGTTGGTGAACCTGCAGGAAGTGGCGGACGAAGCCGGCCTTCCCTTTGAGGCGGTAGAGCTGGACGGCATGCGCGAGGCGGATGTGATCATCACGATCACCTCGTCCTTTGACGCGATCCTGAAGGCGGATCAGGTCAGCCCCGGCACCCATATTGCCTGCATGGGTACAGACACCAAAGGCAAACAGGAGGTCGATCCCCAACTGCTGGTGATGGCAGACGTGTTCACCGATGAGGTCGCACAGTCCATCTCTATCGGCGAAGCGCAGCACGCGGTGGCGCATGGCCTGATCCAGGCGGCTGACGTGGCACAGATTGGCGCGGTCATCAACGGGACCAACCCGGGCCGGACCTCCGATGCGCAGATTACCCTGTTTGACGGCACGGGTGTGGGATTGCAGGATCTGGCGGTCGCCGCCACCGTGGTCGAGCGCGCCCGCGCCGCCGGCGCTGGCACCGAGATCGCGTTCTGACGCGGTCCACAGGCGGAGCGGCGGCGGAGCGGCCGACATGTTCGACAGACGCGCCGGCAGAGTGATCCGCCCGGCGCGTCTGCGCATGTCGGGCTTCGGTTCTACTGCGCGGGTTGGCGCAGTTCGGCCACCTTTGCCCCACGCCAGGCCACAGCCCAGGTGAGCGTTACCAGCAGGGCAGCAAAGACCGTCATCGCAGGCAACAGGCCAAACCGATCGGCCAGCGCGCCGCTGCCAATCGTGGGCAGCGAGAACCCGACATAAGCGTAGACAAACAGCCCGGCGGCGGCGCGGGCGCGGTTGTCCGGCGCGCGCAGGGCGAACTCGGCCAGGCTGGCGAGATAGGTGAACCCGTAGCTTGCCGCGCTGGTTATGGCGGTTCCGGCCAGAACCAGCCCGATGGATTGCGTCCAGACCCCCAGAAGCAAGGTCACAAAACCCGTCGGAACCAGCACGAAACCCACCGACAGCGCCACCCTGTTACCCAGCCTGCGCGCCAGGGGTTGCGACAGAAAGCCCACGAAGATCGCCAGAAAGATCACCATGCCTGTATAGGCGCCCAGCCCCTGCGCCGCGAGTTGCAGCGGTACCACCGCGATGGTCATGCCGGTGGCCGACCAGGCCAGCGCCAGCGCGGCGCCGAATTGCCAGCTGCCCGCCGGAAAGACCGGCAGCCGCAACAGCGCGACCGGGTGGGGTGTATCGGCGCGCGGCAAGCCAAGCACCGCCAGCGCCAGCAGGGGCGCGGCCACGAACAGCGCAACAAAGCTGGCCGGCATCACGCTTGGACCGCCCAGGCTCAGGCACAGCCCGGTGGCCAGCGCGCCGCCACCAAAGCCCAGCGAGGTCGCCGATGTGACAAGCAGCGTGGCCTGCCGGGTCCGGTCGGCACCAAACAGTTCGGCCATATAGGCGGTGCCCGCGGTGGTGGCCAGCCCGGTCGAGACACCGAGGAGCAGGCGGGCCAGCACCAGAGACGGCCAGGTCGGCACAACAGCCAGCAGCGCCGTTCCCGCCGCGCCCAGACACAGCGCCAGCGCGATCGGCAGGCGCCGCCCGATCCGGTCGGACAGGCCACCCAACAGGATGAGTGTCGGCATCAGCCCGGCGACATAGGCGGCAAAGGCGACGGTCACTGCGGCGGCACCAACCCCGCTGTTCCCGGCATAAACCGCATAAAGCGGCGCTTGCAGGTTCACCGCATAGGTGGCCGCAAACAGGGCACTGGCAAGAATGGCGCGGCTGACATGATCCCGCATCGGTTTCCCTTTCTCGGAGCGATGCAGCAATGGTTGACCCGCGATCAAATGCAGTACAATAAACTTATTGTATCAAGTACGCTGGAAGCGCTCCGAGGGCCGTGATGAAATATTCCAAACTCGTCGAAACGCTCGCGGCCCGGATCAAGGCCGGAGAGATCAGGCCGGGCACCCGCCTGAAGACGCATCGCGCCTTTGCCGAGGAACATGGCGTCGCGCTGGCCACCGCCACCCGTGTCTATAACACGCTGAAACAGCGGGGGCTGATCGTGGGCGAGGGCGGTCGGGGCATGTTCGTGCGCCAGCCAGAGGTGCCGCCAACGCTTGGGATCGAACAGCCCGAGGAGGCGCCCGGCATCGACCTTGTCTTCAACATGCCCGGCGATCCGGGCGATGGCGAGGTTCTGCGCGCCGGGCTGCGCGGGCTGGCGGGCCGGGGCGATCTGAACGCGCTGCTGCGATATCAGCCCCATGGCGGCGTGCTGGCCGAACGCCGTGTCATCGCCAACTACCTGTCACCGCGCCTGGGCAAGATCGAGCCCGAGCGGCTGTTCATCACCTCTGGCGCGCAACACGGCCTTTCCGTCGTTGCGTTTGGCCTGCTCAAACGCGGCGACGGGATCGCAACCGATCCGCTGACCTATCCGGGCTTTCGCGCCGTTGTCGGGCTGCGCGATCTGGAACTGCATCCGGTGCCCGGGCAGCTTGGCAGCATGGATCCGCTTGCCTTGCTGCGGGTCTGCGCCAAAACGCGGCTGCGCGCGCTTTACCTGATGCCCAGCGTGCACAACCCGCTGGGCACGGTGATGGACGAATACAGCCGCCGCGCCATCGTCGCCATTGCCCGGCACCACGACCTGCTGATCTTCGAGGACGGGGCCTATGACTTTCTCGAAACCGATCCCCCGCCCAGCTTTCTGGAACTGGCACCCGAGCGGACGGTCTATATCGGCGGCGTCTCCAAGGTGCTCGCCACCGGATTGCGGCTGGGCTATGTCGTGGTGCCGCCGGATTTGGCCGGGGCGCTCAGCATGGCGATCCGGGCGACCACATGGAACACGCCAGCGCTGATCACCGCGCTGGTGACCCAGTGGATCGAGGACGGCACCATCGGGCATTTCGAACAGACCCGCCGCGCCGCAGGCGCGCGGGCGCAGGCGATCTGCCGGGCCTGCCTGGGCCACCACGATTTCAGCGCCCATCGCAACGCCGGCTTTGCCTGGGTGCCGCTGCCCGGTCGACTGCGCGCCGAAGAGGTGGTGGCCAGACTTGCCAATCGCGGCATCGCCGTTTCCACGGCAAAACCCTATGCCGTCGGTCCAACCACGCCGAACGCCCTGCGTCTGGCCTTTGGCGGGCTGAACGACGCGCTGTTGCGGTCAAGCCTGACAACCATCAGCACGGTTCTGGACATGGCGTAACCGGCAGGCCACGGCGATGCGGGCTCACGTCTTGCCCAGCGAACGCGCCCGGAAGTCCCTGGGTGTCATCCCCTCCAACGCCTTGAAGGCCCGCGTAAAGGCGCTGGTTTCCGAAAATCCCAGCCTGTGCGCGATCTCGGTGATCTGAATGCCGGGGTCTGCCAGATGCGCGCGGGCGGTTTCACCCAGCACCTCGTTGCGCAAATTGCGAAATGATGTCCCGCGTTCGGCCAGCGTGCGGTGCAGCTTGCGCACCGACATATTGAGGGCACGCGCCGCCCGAACCGTGTCGAAGCCACCTTCGGCCAGATGAGCGGTGATCATCAGGCGCAGCCTGCTGACGATCTCTTCCTGCTGTCTGAGCGTGGCAACGATTCCGTCGGCCTGCCGCTTCAGGATCTCCAGCAGAACCGGGTCGGCGCCGGGAATGGCAAGGTCCAGATCGCGCACGGGAAGCTCGATCTGGTTGGTCTTGTGATCGAAATGCAGCTCTGGCCCAAGCAGGGCTTCAAGCGCCGATGTATCGGCGGGGCAGGGCGTGCTGAACCGGCAGCGCGCGGGATACCAATCGCATCTTGTCGCGACGCGAATGGCGTGCACGATCATCCCAATGCTGCTCCAGATATCCTGAAGCGGCGTGAACCCCGCAACCGGAACCGGGCTATACCCGACAACGACGCTGCCCTGCGCGCGCATAACCGAAATCTCGGCATCCTGCGAAAACACCGCGTTATAGGTGGTCAGATGATGCAGCCAGGTGCCAAGGCTATCCGAATTCTCGAGCAGATAGCCCAGCAGGCCAAAATCCCGGCTGGTCAGATGCGCCGCGATCTGGATGCCCAGATCGGGGTTTGCGGTGACGCCGGCGCCCCATTCGAACAAGCGGAAATACTGCTCTGACGGCAGGACCGTCCGGTCCCGATGATCCGGCGGCAGCCGTTGGCCCAGCCAGGCCTCGATCTCGGCTAGCGGCACCCCGGCCTCCAGCAGCGCCGCGACCAGCCAGCCGCAGGGCGTGACCGGGGCATGGGTGTTCTGCATAGAGAGCGTGGCACGATTCATGGCCGAAAATGTCAATTCTCTTGCCGAGCCTGTCAATATTTCCGCCGCGTCCCTGCATAGGCTTGTTCAAATCGCCGCTTCAGAAGGGTCCCGCCGCCGATGATTTTTCGCGCATTCTCAGTCCTTGTCCTGCCTGTGGCGCTGTTGGCCGCCAGCGCCGCCGACGCCGATGGTGCTGCGCTTTACGCAGAGAGCTGCGCGGGCTGTCATGGCGAAACGGGTCAGGGCAATGGCGAGCTGCGCGCTCCGGCACTGGCGGCGCTGGACGCGGGCTATCTGATCCGGCAGGTCGGGCATTTCCGATCCGGCGTTCGACAGGTGAACCCGGACAACGACATGGCCGTTGCCATGGTCGAACTGCTGCCCGATGTGAGCGAGGCGGATACCGCCGAAATTGCCAGCTACCTGGCCAGCCTGCCGCTGCCGGTGCTGGAGGATGACAACGATCCGCCCGGATTTCGCAGCCGGGGCCTCTATTCCGGCTGCATTTCGTGCCATGGCGCGCGGGCGCAGGGCATCGAGGCATTGAATGCACCCCGGCTGGCCCGGCAATATGGCTGGTATCTGGCCGAGCAACTGGACGCCTTCCGCGTCGGGCGGCGCGGCGCGCATCCCGAGGATGACCCGGGTCGGCAGATGAAGGCGATGGCCGATGCGATCGGATCCGAGGCCGATATCGCCGCGCTGGTATCCTATATCGCGACGCTGGACCCCTGAGATGCGGGCCTGGCTCTTTCTCATGGCACTGGCCGCGCCCGTCATGGCGGACGAGATCACGCTGGCAGAAACCTGTCCGCCCAGTTTTCAGTTGCTGGCCGACGGCACTTGCGAGTTGGTGACGCTCTACCAGTTCTACGACAGCCCGCCTCAGCATGGCGGGCTGCGCGCCCGGCTCGATCCGCCAGCGAACCGCTATACGCCGCAACAGATCGACCTTGGCCGCTATCTGTTCTTTGATCCAATCCTGTCGAGTGGCGGCGATCTCAGCTGTGCCTCGTGTCACGATCCGGCACAGGGCCTGTCCGATGGCCGCAAGCGCGGCCTTGGTGTGACCGAGCTGAACCGCTCGACCCCGAGCCTGTGGAATGTCGGCTTTGCGTCGTCGCTGATGTGGGACGGGCGGGCCGAGACGCTGGAACAGCAGGCGCTGCTGCCGCTGTTCAACCCCGCCGAAATGGCGGCAAACGCCGATGGGATCGAAACGGCACTGAACGCCGCACCGGGTTACGTTTCACTGTTCCAGACCGCCTTTGGCAAGAGCCCGAGCCTTGAGACCACCGCAATTGCGCTGGCAGCGTTCCAGTCGAGCCTGATCAGCCTCAACAGCCGCTATGACCGCTATGCCCATGGCGATGCCACGGCGCTGAACCCACAGGAAATTCGTGGCATGAACGCGTTTCGCGGCTTTGTCGCACGCTGCTCGCAATGCCACATCCCGCCGCTGTTCACCGATTTCGAACTGGCGGTGGTGGGGGCGCCCGCTGATGAGCGCGGCTTTGCCGATCCCGGCGCCGGGGCGCTCGCGGCGGACCCGGCGCGTCTGGGCGCGTTCAAGACGCCCACGCTGCGCAACATCACCCGCACCGCACCCTATTTCCACGCAGGCCAGTTCGACACGCTGAAGGGTGTGGTCGATTTCTACAACAACACCGCCGGCCATGCCGCACCCGAGGGGCAGGACCTGCGCATTCACTGGCATGTGCACATGACCGATGGGCCCAAGCTGAGCGCCGGAACCGTGGCCGATATCGTCGCCTTTCTGGGTGCGCTCGAAGACGAGAGCCTGATGCCCCGCCGCCCCGACACGCTGCCATCTGGATTGCTTCCCCAGGATTGAGACAAGGAGAGACTTGAGATGACCGGATATGGAAAGACATTCGCCTTGCTGGGCACCTGCGCCACCTTGCTGGGCCCGCCGCTTTCGGCCCAGACCGGATCGGTCCTGTCGGACCTGCAAAACGAAGAGGTGCAGGCGAGATATCGCGCCGCCGCCGCCGAACGGATCGCTTGCCCCAGAATCGAAGGCGACGCGGCGCTGATGGCCGCCTTTGCCAAGGACGCAGCCAGCAAATGGGACCGCGCCGCGATGGGCTGCGCCACCGAGTACGGGGCGCGCGCGATGGAGGCCCTGTCGCTGCCGACCAACCTGATCTGGGCAGTCGCGACCTTTCGAACCGACAATATCGAGACCCATCTGCAGGTGTTGGGTGCCCATCTCGATTACTTCGAGGTCCTCGATAAGAGCTATTCAGCCCATTATCAGGGCATCGAAATGGCAACCGAACTGGGCCTGCGTTGGGAGCAGGCGCGCGAGCGGTCCGAAACGCTGATGACCCGGATCGACCCGCTGGTCCCCAAGCTGACCGAGGCGCGGTTGCTGCGCGCCGCCTATCTTCTGGCCTCTACGTTGCGTGAAACTCCGCCAGAGGTGCAGAATACTGCCGTGGCGGCTGCGCTCGAGGATCTGCAGATCGCCATCGCCGAGAATCCCGAGGCCCTCGACGGGTTGGGGCCGCTGTTGCTGGGGCAGGTCCTGGCGGTGCTGCCCGAGTTCCTGGGCGGCGATATCCTGGCCGCGATCGACCTGCTCGAACAGGCCCATGCGCTCAATCCCACCGATCTGAGCGTCCATCACACCCTGGTCGAGGCCTATCTGGGCGAGCGCGAGACCGACAAGGCGCTGGCGCTTCTGCGGCACGCGGCCAGCATCGACCCTTCGACAGAGAACCCGCAGGATTACGCAGACGAGATGAAATATCTCGGCGGCCTGGCCCTGCGGGCCGGTGCGCCGGATCTGGCCCGGCAGATGGCCGGGCACCGCAGCGCGATACTGGCGGCGCATCCGCAACTCGACCCCCGCAAGGAAATGGCGGCCCTTGGCCATGGCGGCGCCGACCCGCTGACCGGCAAGAAGCCCGACGACCTCAACTGAGTGAACGGAGACACGCGATGAAAAACACTGGCATTCTGCGAGGGGCGGTGATCGCCTCTCTTCTGGGGTCGACCGCGATGGCGGCGGAGCTGACCGTACCCTCGGGCGGCGATATTCAGGCTATCGTCGATCTGGCCGCACCGGGCGACACCATTCTGGTCGAACCGGGCGCCTATCACCAGTCGGTCTATGTGGACAAACCGCACATCACCCTGCGCGGGTTGCGCAAGGGCGACGCCTGGGCGCTGCTGGATGGCGAGATGAAGCTCAACGACGGCATCATCGCCTCGGGCCATTCCATCGTCATCGACGGGTTCAAGGTCACCGGTTACAAGGGCAACGGGATCATGACCCAGGGGGCCAACAACTTCGAGATCTCCAACAACTATGTCGAAGGCGCCTTTTACGGCATTTTCCCGCAATTCGGCCGCAACGGGCTGGTGGTCGGCAACACCGTCACCGGTGCCGAGGACGCAGGCATCTATGTGGGCATGTCCGACAATGTGGACGTGATCGACAACGTGGCCTTCGGCAATGTGATGGGGATCGAGTTCGAGAACACCCGCAACGCGCTGATGGCGGGCAACCATGTCTACGACAATGCCGCCGGCATCACGCTGACGCTGGTGCCTGGCCTGCCGGTCAAGGACGCGCATTCTCAGGTCATCCGCGACAACCGCATCATTGGCAACAACCACGAGAACTTTGCCCCCGCAAGCTCGATCGCGGCGGGCGTTCCCAGCGGCACCGGCATTCTGGTGGTGGGGCCCGACAACATCACCATCGTGGACAACGAGATCGCCGATAATGACAATGTCGGCGTGTTCGTGGCCGACCTGATCACCTTTGGCATGGACAGCGACCCCAAGCTGGACCCCTATTCCGACGGGGTCCGGGTGCTGGGCAACACCTGGCGCAACAACGGCGAGAACATGAACGGGATGCTGGCCGACATGCTGACGGCGACCGGCCGGACCGGGATCGAGGTTCTGGCCATGGGCAAGGGCCGCGACAGCTGTGTCCTGCCGGCCGACGGGGTCGATACGCTGGGCACCAACCGCTGGCAGGACTGCGCCGACGAGAACAGTGCCGCTCTTGTCACCGCGCGGATCGAGGGCGGTGCGGACGAGCCGGTCTATACGCGTGAACAGAAGGGTCGATTGACCTATCTGGCGGTCTGCACCGGCTGTCACGCCTATGACAGCGTCCTGCACGGCCCCTCGGTACAGTCGATCCAGGCGCTCTATGACGGCGACCCGAGCGGCATGGTGAACTACATCTCCAATCCCGTGCGCAAGCGCGACGGCTTTCCCGAAATGCCGCCGCAGACCTATCTTGGCGAAGAGACGCTGGACGCAATCGCCCGCTACATCCTTGAAGAACTGGGTCAGTAATGCCGTGGATCAGGACATGTTGGCCTGATCCACGCTCTGAGCAAAGAAGCCACCGCGTCAGATGCCGCGGTGGCGGTGGTCACGGGCAACGACCCCGGCGGGCGGCCCCGGACAGATCTTTGCCTGCCCGATAGCCGATGCCGGTCCCTAGCCTCAGACCAAGGGCAGGTCCCAGATCCGCACATCCTGATCGTCGAAGCGGAAGTATTCCACGTCGATCAGGCTGTCATTGCCATCCGGGCCGACCACCGTCACGCGGTTCTCGGCAGTCCGTGTCAGCGTGTAATCGACCAGATCACCATCGAACAGCGCATAGTCCGAAGACCCGCCACCGTCGATCGTGTCATTGCCGGCGCCCCCCTTGAGATAGTCGATATTGCCGAAGCCAAACAGGAAGTCGTCCCCGTCGAGGCCCGAGAGCTGATTTCGGTCGGCAGACCCCGTCAGATGGTCGCCAAAGTTCGAACCGACCAGGTTCTCGATCTCGAAATACAGGTCCCGCGCGGCCCAGCCCTGGGTCCCGTAACCGGATTCGTTGCCGTTCACGACGGCCCCGTTACGCAGGTTCGCCGTCACCGCGCCGGGCGCGTTGAAATAGGTCACCGTGTCGACACCGTCTCCGCCATAGTAGCGTTCACGCCCGCCATCCGAGGATACAAACCAGTCGAAATCGCCCAGACCCCGGAAATCGTTCTGCCCGTCATCGCCATAAAAGACATCCTGTCGCGCCGAGCCGGTCACCCGCTCGACGCTGACAAGGGTCAGCCCGCTTGCCAGATTGGTGTTTTGGGTCGGGTTGGCCAGATTGACGAGAACACCGGTTGCCTGCGCGCCCGTCGGCGGGGCGCCGTTCGGCGTAAAGGCGTCGCTGATCGTGTTCGGGTCGGTATTCTGCCATTCCAGGAACGAGATCATGTCCTGACCGTTACCGCCGTCGATCGTGTCGGCGCCCTCGGTCGCGACGATCCAGTCGTAATCGCCCAGACCCCGGATGTAATCGTCGCTCGAGCTGCCGGTGATGTGATCGGCAAAGATGGTGCCGGTCAGCCGCTCGATATTGGCGAACTGGATCCGCTCGGCCCCGTCATGGCTGACGGCCGTTCCCGCGCCCATGTCGATGGTCAGGCGATAATCCAGGTTGGTCCGCCCCGGGGTGTCGGGCAGGTTGAAAAAGCTCAACATGTCATTGCCCGGACCACCATCGACGGTATCCGAACCACCACCCGGAGAGATCCAGTCGGCGCCCTCCAGACCGTTGATGATCTCCGTCGCGGTGGTGCCATCCACCGCCTCGCCTGCATTGGTGCCGTTGATGGCGCTGGGGACGGTTCCGGCCAGCGCCGCCGCCTGAGCCAAGGTCAGAGTGCCATCGTTGAACTGGACGAATTCGATGTCGGACCCGAGGAAATCGACCCCCTGCGACGAGGTGAGCTGAACGCCCCCGGTCACGTTCTGACCGGACACAAACTGCTGCGACGTGGCCAGGATGGCGGTGTCGGAACCCGCGCCACCGGTCATCGAATCGTCACCCAGGCCGCCGATCAGCGTGTCATCCCCGCCGCCGCCTTCGAGCGTGTCATTGTCGGCGCCGCCATCCAGCAGATTGGCGTCCGTTGTCGTCACTGGCGGCACCGTGACCCCCGTGGCCGAGATGTTCAGGGTTGCCATCTGCGTCGACGAGATCGTCCCACCACCATAACGTTGCAGGGCGATGATATAAGTGCCATCGGCCGCAAACGTGTGCTGAATGAAGGAATCCCGCCCGCTGGTCGAACCACCGGCACCATTCGAGGTGCTGCTGTCGTCGTTCGACGTGATCTGCGTGCCGTTGTTGTCGTATAGCGCCAGCACGGTATCGAAATCCGCACCGTCGATATCAAAGGTCCAGATCTGTCCGGCAGTGGCGGTAAAGCGGAAG
This sequence comes from Ruegeria pomeroyi DSS-3, assembly GCF_000011965.2. Classification (NCBI taxonomy): domain Bacteria; kingdom Pseudomonadati; phylum Pseudomonadota; class Alphaproteobacteria; order Rhodobacterales; family Roseobacteraceae; genus Ruegeria; species Ruegeria pomeroyi. The sequence goes on from NC_006569.1 coordinate 168,941, forward strand.
GCCTCCTGCGTTTCGTCGGAACCGGTGATCGCAAGCGTCTGGTGCGGTACGGTGGTCGGATCGGCGACATCGCCAAACGCATCCAGCGACCAGTTCTCGGGCAGGGTCATCGGGTTCGACACCGGGTTGCTTACCGTATTGTCGACCACCGTGGGGGCGATCGTCTGCGTAACCCGCAAAAGGTCGTCACCCGGTCCGCCCAGCAATGTGTCCTGGCCTTCGCCGCTGTTCAAAACGTCGTTGTCCAGCCCGCCGTCCAGCTCGTCGTCGCCGTCGAGACCCAGAATGGTGTCGTTGCCATAGCTGCCGCGCAACGTGTCGTTCCCGGGCGTCCCGATCAGGGTCTGATCGCGCAAGGCCTGCAGGTCAGTGAGGTTGAACGTCCTGTCAGTGAAGCGCACGAATTCGATGTTGCGCAGGGTGACAATCCCCTGGCCGGTGTCGACCCTCAGCGCATCGTCCGGCCCATCGACCGAAGCGCTGGCGCTGGTAAGGTCGAACACCGCCGTATCGGTTCCGTCGCCCCCGTCCAGGGTATCGTTGCCGCCGCCGCCGGAAAGCTGATCGGCACCCTCGCCACCATTGACGGCATCATTTCCAAGTCCGCCATTCAGGGTGTCATTGCCGCCGTTGCCGTTGACGGTATCGTTGCCCTCGCGCCCCCAGAGCCGGTTACCATTGGCATCGCCGTCCATGCTGTCGTCGCCACGACCACCGAAGGTATTGACCGTCGTCAGCGTGGCCAGAGTCGACACCGCCATAGTCCGGTCGAGGAAACGCACGAACTCGACATTGCTGATGACCACATCGCCATCCGGGCTCTGGATGGTGATGGGATCCGAGCTGCCGATGATGTTCACATCGGTGCTGTTGGCATTCACCACAACCGTGTCGGTATCGGCGCCACCATCAACTGTGTCATAGCCAGCGTTTCCGCGCAGGCTGTCGTCGCCGGCCCCGCCATTGAGGACGTCGTCGCCCGGGCCGCCAGACAGGGTGTCGTTGCCACCCGCGCCCGAAATCGTGTCATTGCCGGCCAGACCCCCGATCGAGTTGGGGTTATCGTCACCGGTCAGGCTGTCGTCACCGTCTGTGCCCGACGACGCATTGATGGCCGCGATGACATTCTGGGCCGCCTGCGAGGGATCGCTGGTGCTTGCGTTGAAAACCTGCCCGTTGGTCTGATCGGCCAGCGATTCAAGATCCGAGTTCGCCGTCGAGCTGTTGCCGATCACCACCGGCAGGATCTGTAGCGGTGCCGCGCCATAGGGATCCGAGAAGGGGGTGTCGGTATAATCGACGAAATTCGTCCCCTGAACCTGCTCGATCGCGCTCTGCAACGGCACTGCATTGCCGACAGGCGGTGGCGGCACCGCGATATCCGCGGCGAGTGCCTTGCTCACCACTTCGGCACGCAGGTGCGGGTCGTCGGCATCCTCATCGGTGAACACGATGATCTTGTTGGATTTGTTGCGGGTATCCCAGGTGCCCGCATTGCCATTGATGGCATGCAACAGCGCCGTGTTCAGGTTCTCGGTCATGCCCGAAGTCGAGGTCGACAGGTTGTTCAGCGCCGCCAGCGCCGCCGCCTTGCGGTCGGCCACGCTGTCATGCTTGGTGAACGACAGGTTGGTGACCGTGTTGCTGTCCCAATAGGTGACGATCGCCAGGGTACTGGCCACCGGTTTCTCGGTGGTTCCGAACAGGGCATTGGCGATCTCGATCGCCGCCGCCTTTGCCGCCGCGATGTCATTGGACATCGAGCCGGTCTTGTCGATCACGATCACCACGTTCTGACCAGGGCAGGCGAACTCGCCGGTGGTCAGGTTCATCTCGCCATCGGCGAAACGGGCATATTCCACATCTTTCAGCGTATCGGTACCATCCGGGCTGTTGGCCCGGTTGTCCGCAATCGTGATGGTGCCATTGGCATTGGAGGTGATCGTGTAGTCGCTGCAATTGCCGCTGAACACGGCCCGGTCAGTCCCGGTGCCACCGTTCACCGAGTCATTGCCGCCGCCGCCTTCGAGGACGTCATTGCCTCCATTGCCGTAAAGATAGTCGGTGCCGTTGCCCGACTTGAAATAGTTGCTGCCGTTGCCGCGACCCCAAAGCAGGTCGTTGGTGGCCGGATTGTTGCCCGAAGTGTCCTCGTTGCCCGAGCGCGCCAATGCCAGGTCGATGGCAGCCCCGCCGGTGTAATCGGTGCCGGGAATGATGGCGGTGTCGGAATCGACGCCTTCATAGGACAGGCGGTTCGATTTCGACATCTCGTCGTTGATGGCTTTTTCAAATACCAGCGTCGGCCCCTTGGCGCTGTCGGTGCTGGTCGTGCCCCGCGGGCTGTCCCCGATCCCCTGGAGCGCGTGAACAAGTTCGTGCCGCAAGACATGTTCGATCTCGACCGCAACACCTTTGCCGTTGGCATCGAAATAGGCCAGATTGGCAACCGCCGCGAAATCCAGCTCGACCCGACCGGTTCCTCTAAAGGCCTGGGCCTCTCCGGCAACGAACTTGATGTCGAGCGGCAAGGCGGCGGTGACCTTGTCCAACAGGATCTTGCCTGTTGCCGAATTCGCGTACATGTCGCGCAGCGCGTTTTCGAGAATTGTTCGCTGCGCGGCCGTGTAACCGGTGAATGTCGTATGCGACAAAACTGTTTCAATAGTCATGTTCGTTCCCCCAAATGTGTAATCTGCTGTCGGTGCGGCCTCTCTTTCCGCAACCGGTCAATTCCTACCTCGTACCCCACGAGATCACTCGGTAACCTCACGCAACGCATCGTGCCACCAGGCGTCACCGCTCCCGGCTTCGCTGGCGAGAAGCGCAACTCCATGGCGGATAAGCGCGCGATACAGGGCTTCGTAAAATGCAGTGCTGCTGCCGCGCGCGGCTTCGATCCGTTTCATCACGGTCATGTCGAACGGAGCGAAAAAGTTCTGTGGCGCCGAACGAAACAACCAGGCCATCGGCCCGGCAAATGTCGGGGGCACGCATTCTTGCCCGGCGACCCAGCTTTCGGGCGGCTGGCTGGCGGAAACATGCGATACATAGGACTCCGCAGCTTGCGCCAGACAGGAAAATGTCATGCTGCGCCAACCCGGTCCTGTCCGGTAATCCGCGGGCGCGGCGCCGCGCGCCTGCAAGGCGCCGTCTGCGATCACGCGCAGGTCGGACACGAACAGGGTGAGCGTCAGGCGCCCCGTCCCGGTCCGTGACATTGTCAGCCAGGGCGAAGCCAGCTGTGCCCCTGCCGGTGGCCAGGAAACCGGTCCCGCTGTGGCATCCGTAAAGGCCGGAGCCGTCACGACAAAGATATCGGCGGACGCGCCGCGCTGACCCGCTGCGGTCAAAGCCGCCTCAAGCAAGTCGCGATGCTGACCTGCCAGAGCAAGCGTATTCTCATCCGCTTCGCGCTGATTGCTGACACTATTCAGGATGTCGCCGGATGCTGCCGACACAGTCATTTTCCAACCGCCGTCTTCATTGCATTCCCCCTTTGCAACGAGTTCCGTACCGAGAAAACCAAGCACCAAAACAAGACCCGAGAGCAGGCGCGGCCCTATCATTCCCTTCGCTTCACCTGCCATTTCGTTGCGCATGCAACTCACCAATCAGGTCTTTCAATCCGTTTCCCCCCTAGGGCAGAAGCCTGTATCCGCATCCTTTTCACCTGCTGATGCGCATCTCCCCAGGATCGACTTATTCCATTCTTAATATGGATCGCATGCGCGAGAATTGACGCAGATCAATCTTCGAAAAACTGCCCCCGGACAGGGTAACAACAATCAATGGTCAACAGAGTTTTATTCTGGTTTTTTAACAACTAAGCGTCCAAAGGGCTGGCTTGACGATTTTGTGGAAACGATCCTAGGCGATTTGCTGACACATTTCAAATCCCGAATGGAAGGAGGAATCGCTCTCCTCGCCACTCCGTCAACGGCATGACAACGGGACCGGTCTACGCCCGGTCCCCGCTACATGTCCGCAGGGCGATCAGACCCCGCCCAGCAGAACGAAACCGATGGCGATAGCCAGCAGGAACAGGGTTTCGACCACCAGGATCACCCCATAGCTCGGCTTGACATGCGCGATGGTGGCCAGGCTGGTCTTGACCCCCAGCGCCGAGATCGCGATCACCAGGCACCAGCGCGACAGGGTGCCGATGGCGTCGATCACGACCTGAGGGACCACGCCGGCATTGGCCAGCACCGCCAGAACGATGAACATGACCAGGAACCAGGGCAGGGTGACCCGCTGGCTTTGCGCGCCGCGAAAACTAAACATCACGACCAGCATCACCACCGGAAGCAGGGCCACCCGCACCATCTTGACGAATGTGGCGATCACCCCTGCCTCGTCGCTGATGGAATAGCCCGCGCCCACCACCTGCGCCACGTCGTGGATGGTGGCGCCGATCAGGAACCCCGATTGCAGGTCGCTCATACCCAGGCTGGCGAACAGGATCGGATAGGCGATCATCGCGATGGTCGACAGCGCGGTCACCCCGATCACCACGAACAGCGTGTCCTGCTCGCGATCGGCCCGCGCGGGCAGGACCGAGGCGATGGCCAGCGCGGCCGAGGCCCCGCAGATAGCCACCGACCCACCTGCCAGCAGGCCAAAGGCCATGCGGCGACCAAAAAGATAGGACAGCATGGCGCCACAGGCGAGCGTGGCCAGCACAAAGCCCCCAACCGCGCCCACGGCGCCATAGCCGATGCTTTCCACATCGCCGATGCTCAGCCGCAGGCCCAGCAACCCGACCCCGAACCGCAACAGTGTCTTGGCCGAGAAGTCGAGGCCGGGGGCAAAGGCGGCATCGCGATGCAGAAAGTGAAAGGCCATGCCGATAAGCAGCGCGAACAGCATCGCCGGCGCCCCGTAATGCTCGGACAGAAAGGTAGCGGCGGCCGCCACAACGCAAACCAGTAGAATGCCACCGAAGTGGGTGTCCCAACGGGACTTGAGCGCCGATACCATCGGTTATGTCCTTGGCAGGAAAGGGGGGGTAGGGGTGGCCTTAGGCCACCCAGCGTCCCGAATAGTCAAAGGCGTTGTCATAGCCGAACAGCGCCACAGCGCCGCCGGTATGCAGGAACACCACCCGCTCGCCCTTTTTGAAATGACCCTTGCGGATCAGGTCGATGAAGCCAGCCGCGCCCTTGGCCGAATAGACCGGGTCAAGCAGGATCGCCTCAAGCTCGGCGAACATGCGGATCGCCTCCAGCCCGCTTTCGGTCGGGATGCCATAGCCTTCGCCGACATAGTCGGTATTGGCCACCACGTCCTCGCGCGCGACGACACCGGGGCAACCCAGCTTCTCGGCGGTGGCGCAGGCCAGGTTATAGACATTCTCTTCCTGCTTGGGCTTGGGCGCACGCACGCCGATGCCCAAGAGCGGGATCTGAGCGTTCATCGCCTGAAGCCCGGTGATCAGCCCTGCCTGGGTGCCCGCGCTGCCGGTGGCATGCACGATATGGTCCACCTTCAGCCCGCGCTCATTGAACTGGTTCAGCATCTCGAAAGCGCAGTTGACATATCCCAGCGCGCCGGTCGGGTTCGAGCCGCCGCCGGGGATGGTATAGACCTTGCGCCCGTCGGCGCGGAACTTCTCGGCCACCTTTTCCATCTCGGCATTCATGTCCAGACCGCTGCCGGGGCGCTTTTCAGTGGTGGCGCCATGCAGATGGTCGAGCAGAACGTTGCCGTTGTTGTTGTAGTTGGCGTTGTTCGAGCCGGTCCGGTCCTCGAGCAGGATATGGCAATCCATGCCCAGCTTGGCGGCGAATGCGGCGGTCTGGCGGGCATGGTTGGACTGGGTCGCGCCCTGCGTCATCACCATGTCAGCGCCTTGCAGCTCGGCCTCGGCCATCAGGAATTCCAGCTTGCGGGTCTTGTTGCCGCCGGTGGACAGGCCGGTGCAGTCGTCGCGCTTGATCCAGATCTCGGGCCCGCCCAGTTCGGCGGTCAGCCGGTCCAGCCGTTCCAGCGGCGTCGGCAGATGGGCGATGAAGCGGCGGGGATAGCGGGCAAGATGCATGGGCTTAACTCCTGAATTGGGTTTAGGGCAACTTACCCTCGAATTTACGGGCAATCTAATGCAAACTGCGCGGGATAACATGCATGATCGGCATATTAGTGGGGCAGGGCGATGCAACTGGACTGGATCGACGACATCCTGGCGGTGATTGACACCGGGTCGCTTGCGGCGGCGGCGGAACGCCGGCTGTTGACCCAGCCGGCCTTTACCCGCCGGGTGCGCGGGATCGAGGAACGGATCGGCGCGGCGCTGTTCGACCGCAGCCGCAAACCGGTGGCGGTGCTGCCCGGCGTGCTGGCACTGGAACCCGATCTGCGCGAACTCAGCGGGCGGTTGCGGCGGTTGCAGCAGGATCTGCGGGTCTCGGCCGAGGATGCCCGGCGCGGGGTCACCTTGGTCTGCCAGCATGCGATCACCACCACCATCTCGCCCCGGATCGTGCGGGATCTGACGGCGTCTCAGGATATCTCGGTCCGGGTGCGTTCGGGCAACCGGGATGAATGCCTGATGCTGTTGTTGTCGGGCGAGGCCGATTTCGCGGTCGCCTACGAGGTGCCGGGCGAGCGTGACCCGATGCTGCCGCAGGCCTTTGACCGGGCCGAGCTGGAAACCGACCTGCTGGTCCCTGTCCATGCGCCGGGGCTGGAGGCAGCGGGCGCGCGCACCGCAATGCCGGTGATCGGCTATCCGCCGGATGTGTTTTTGGGGCAGGTGTTCGACCGCTTTGTCGCGCCGCGCCTGCCGGCGGGTTTCACCTACGAGGTGCGCGCCGAGACCGCGCTGACACTCGCCGCCTGCGAATATGCGCTGGGGGGCATCGGGGTGGCCTGGCTGCCACTGACACTGGTGGCGCCGCATCTGGCGGCGGGGCGGCTCTGCCGCGCCGATGGCCTGCCGGAACAGCCGCTGACGGTCACCCTTATGCGGCTGTCGGGCGCCAGTGCGCGCCGGGGCGATCGAAGCTGGCTGATGCTGTGTGGCCAGCCCGGTGTTTCGTCAGGCCCAAAGGACTGATCGCCTCGCCGGGCAATAGGCGCCCTCCATCCCAAATTTGTGCCGCATGCGCATTTGAGCAGGGCCTTATCTGGCATTCTGGGTCAGCAGTTCGGGCAGCCATGTGACCAGCGCGGGAAACAGCGCGAACAGGATCAGGATCGCAACTTGGATCAGAAAGAACGGGATCACTCCGCGATAGACCTGCCCGATCCCGATGCCTTCGGGCAGCACGCCTTTCAGATAGAACAGCGTATAGCCGAACGGGGGCGTGATATAGGCCATCTGGGCGGTGATCATGAACAGCACCCCGAACCACAGGGGGTCAAAGCCCAGTGTGTCGACGATGGGCAGAAACACCGGCACGCACAGCAGGATGATCCCGATCTCGTCCAGGAACAGGCCAAGAAAGATCAGGATCAGCACCATCGCCCCCAGCACGACCCAGCGCGAGGCCTCGAGCGTTTCGACAAAGGTCAGGATCGAATCCGCACCCCCGGTGGCAACGAAGACCGAGATGAAGGCACGAGCGCCGATGGTGATCCAAAGGATCATCGCAGTGACACGCAAAGTATCGGTCGCGGCGTCTGACAGGACCGACAGGCGCAGCTTGCCGGTGACCAGCGCCGACAGCATCGCGCCAAGCACGCCAACGGCGGCGGCCTCGGTCGGGGTGGCGATGCCGGCATAGATCGACCCGAGAACGCCGATAACCACCAGGGCGGGCAAAATCAGGCTTTTGAGTTTGCCGAGCTTGACTGCCAGCGGGATCGGTTTCAGGTGGACAGGTTTCGGCGCAAGCGCCGGATTGAACCAGGTCCGCACCAGAACATAAGCCATATAGCTGCCCGCCAGCATCAGCCCCGGCACGATCCCGGCGGCGAACATCTGGCCGATCGAGATCTGGGCGGTGATCGCATAAACGATGGTGACGACCGATGGCGGAATGAGAATGCCCAGCGTGCCCCCGGCGCAGATGGCGCCAAGCGCGAGAGGCGGGTGATAACCGCGCGACAACATCGAGGGCAGCGCAAGAATGCCCATCGCCGCAACCGCCGCCCCCACCACGCCGGTCATGGCCGCCAGGATGGTGCAGATCGCGATGGTGCCCACGGCCAGCCCGCCATTCAACCGCGAAAACCAGGTTTCCATTGCGTCATACAGCGCGTCGATGATCGCCGATTTCTGCAGGATCGAGGCCATCAGCACATAAAGCGGGATCGCCATCAGCGCTTCGGATGTCATGGTCTCGAACGTGTTCAGCACCGCAACGATCAGCGCCGCGGGGCCCCAAAGCAGGATCGTCGAGATAAAGGCGATGGCACCCAGCACGAATGCCAGCCCCGCGCCGCTCAGCATGAAGGCGACAAGCGAGGTGAACATGAACAGAAGGACGAAAGAGCTTTCCATCAGGCGTGTATCTCTTCCGCGAATATGTCGATGGCATCCGCGATGGCCTGCAACACCAGCAACAGCGCGGAAAGAGGAAGGAACGCCTTGGCGGGCCACAGAACCGGGTTCCAGGCGGAATAGCTGGTTTCGCCGTACTGATAGGATTGCAGAACCAGCGGCAGGCTGAACCAGAGCAGGATGATGCCGAAAGCCGCCGCCAGGACCAGACCGGCGAGCCGCAAGCCCGTCGCCAGTCGCCCCTGCGCACGCGCCGAGAGCACGTCGACCGCGACATGGCCGCCAAGATGCAACAGATAAGGGCCGCCCAGCAAGAAGAACGGGCCAAAGATAAGTGTTGCAAACTCCGGTGCCCAGGATGTCGGGTGCTCAAGAAAATAGCGCGATAGAACTTCCCACAGCATCATCAGCGCAATGATGAAAACGAGCCATCTGGCGCACATGAACAGGTTGTGGTTGAGCGCGGTAATACGCCGGGCGAGAGATGTCATGAATTACCTCGAGAGACGCAACGACCCCGGCACCGCGTGCCGAGGTCGATAGCTGTTTTACCGGTTCAGAGCAGGCGCAGTTCCTGCATCAGGGCCATCTGCGATTCCATCATCCGCTTGGACAGGTCATCGGTTGCCGCCTTGGCCCAGGACTCCACCGCTCTTTCGCGCCCTTGCACAACATCGGCCGGATCAAAGTCAATGATCTCGACACCCGCATCCGCGAATTTCCGCAGGTATTCGCCGTTGGACACAAGGATGTCCTGACGCAGCGCGCCCGAGACTTCGCGCGCGGCGACGGCCAGCGCGGCCTTCTGCTGATTGTCCAGCGCTTCGTAGGCGCCTGTATTGGCGATGTAAGAGGTTGCGGTCGTCGGCTGGTGGACGCCGGGAAGGATCAGGTATTTGGCGACCTCGTGAATGCCTTCCTCGTAATTGGCCTTGATGTCGCCGCGGTCGGCCACGTCGATCAGCCCCTTGTCGAGCGCCGAATAGACCTCCGAAGTGGGCAGCGGCGACACCGCAACCCCGAAATCGGCCATCACCGCGGACGCAAGCCCGACAAAGCGGCCCTTGAGGCCCTTGAGGTCGGCGATTTCCCGGATCTCGACCTTGGAATGGATCGGCTCTTCGCCATAGACGGTGGGCGCCACATAGGTCAGCCCGGCCGCCGCATAGCTTTCGCGCGCCAGGTCCAGACCGCCCCGCTCATAGAACCATGCCTCGTACTGGTCCGGTTCGGGAAAGCCGAACGGCACCGTGGACGAGAAGCCATGCGCCGGGATCTTGCCGGCGGTATAGCCATCAAAGGTCTTCATCATCTGAAACGCACCGCCCCGGACCGCATCAAAGGCCTGTGCCGGCGGTACGATCTGGCCGCCCGAAAACGGCGTGATCTCGAGCGTGCCGCCAGTCAGTTCCAAAACCCGGGCACAGAACTTCTCTTCATAGAGCATGGGCGTCGTGCCGCCGCCCCAAAGGGCCTGCATCCGCCACTGGGTCACCCCCTGGGCGCGGGCGGCTCCGCCGGTAAGAATGGCAGGCGCGGCTAGTGCCACGGCACCCAGTTGCAACGCGTTCCGTCTGTTCAAATTTGTCATTTCTTTTCCTCCCTTATGAAGCTGTCAGGTGTTTTCCAGCACCTGTTTTGCACGGGCCACGCTGACGTCGCCCGCTTCGACAATGACCCGGGTGACGCGGTCGATATCGGCGCCTGTTGCGCCGGCCATGATCGCGATGTTGCGCGCATGAAGGGTCATGTGACCGCGCTGGATGCCTTCGGTCGCCAGCGCGCGGATGGCGGCCATGTTCTGCGCCAGACCCACGGCGGCGGTGACCTGGGCCAGTTCGGTTGCAGTCTCTACCTGCATCAGGGCCAGCGCCGCCCGTGCGGTCGGGTGCGTCTTGGTCGCGCCGCCGACAAGGCCAAGCGCCAGGGGCAGTTCGATCGTGCCCACAAGCCGCCCGTCATTCGCCAGTTCCCAGCGGGTCAGCGAGGTATAATGACCCGTGCGGGCGGCATAGGCATGGGCACCCGCCTCGATCGCGCGCCAGTCATTGCCGGTGGCGACGACGACCGGGTCGATGCCGTTCATGATCCCCTTGTTATGGGTCGCCGCGCGATAGGGGTCGACGATGGCAAGCGCGCAGGCCTCGACCATGCCCCGCGCCACGTCGGCGCCGTCATAGCCCTGCGTTGTCAGTGTTTCCGGGGCCAGTTCCACCCGCGCCCGGACCAATCGCAGGTCGGCGAGGTTCGACAGGATGCGCAGCCGCACGGTGCCACCGGCAATCCGCTCGACCTCGGGGGCCAGCCGTTCGGCCATCGTGTTGACCGTATTGGCCCCCATCGCGTCGCGCACATCGACGATCAGGTGCAGGACGACCATCGCGCCCACCGGCGTATCCCGGAACACGTGAACCTCGATATCGCGGCAGCCGCCACCCAGCCCGACAAGCACCGGATCGACAGCGTCCGCCGCCTCCATGAACGCGGCCTTGTGGGCGAGGAGACGCTGCCGGGCGCCCTCGGGATCACCCAACCCGACCACCTGGATCTGGGCGCGCATCAAGGGCGCGGTGCCATGCGCGGTGAATCCGCCATTCTCGCGCGCGATACGCGCCATATAGGACGCGGCCGCCACCACCGAGGGCTCTTCGACCGCCATCGGGATCAGATAGTCGCGGCCGTTCACAGTGAAATTCGTGGCCACGCCCAGCGGCAGTTCGAATTTGCCGATGACGTTCTCGATCATCCCGTTGGCCAGCGAGAGGGGCAGGGCGCCGTTACCCGCCAGCGCGCTGATCGCCTCGGGCTCGAGGCCCGCCGCCTCGGCAACGCGCACCAGCCGTTGTGCGGGGTCGAGATCTCGCATCTTTTCAATGCGCGAGTTCAAACCATCGATGTGACCCGTCTTGCCTGTCATCTGATCCTCCAGTTATTCGCCAGACCTATCTGCGAAAACCGGGCAAAATAAGTTACAGTTGCCAGCAGTTCTTGAAAACTGTACCCGTTCAAAGAAGGGATCAGTGGCAGGCGCGCCGAGATGAAGAAGATCGATCGAGTGATCGAAAGCATCCAAAGCAGGATAACCGAGGGCCGCCTGAAACCCGGGCAGAAGCTGCCGTCGATCCGCCAGGCGGTTGACGAGTTCGGGGTCTCGAAAAACACGGTGATCGAGGCTTATGAGCGCCTCTCGGCACGTGGCCTGATACGGTCGGTGCATGGCGCTGGCTTTTTTGTCTGCGCCAGCACGCCCGCCCCATTGAGCAAGGCCACGCAACCCGCGCATATCGTCGAAGCCGTGGACCGGCTGACGCTTCTGACGGCGCAGCTTGACCAAGAGAAGCTGCCCGTTCGCGTCGGCGATGGGCGCCCGCCGCAATCCTGGATGAATGACGCTCTGCCGCTGCGGATGAAGGGGAATATCTTCAAGAATTTCGTCGGCGATCCGTCGGGTTATGGCGGGGTGAGCGGCCATTTGCAGCTGCGCGAGTTGATCGCGGCGCGCAGCAATCGGGCGGATATGAGCGTGCACCCGGACCAGATCGTCACGACCTTTGGGGCCAATCACGCGCTGGACCTGATCATCCGCCGCTATCTGGAACCCGGCGATGTCGTGCTGGTCGACGACCCGGGATATTACCCGCTGCTTGGCAAGTTCAAGCTTGCCAAGATCCGGGCAATCGGCGTTCCCCGCACGCCAACCGGACCCGATCTTGACGTGATGGAGACGCTGGCCGCGGCGCATGGGCCAAAGATGTTCTTTACCCAGTCGACCTGTCAGAATCCGACCGGAAGCTCGATGTCCCTTCCCGTCGCGCATGGGGTGCTGCAAGTGGCCCAGCGGTTTGGGCTGATGGTCATTGATAACGACCCGTTCACCGATCTGCCGGGCAATGCCGGTGTCCCGCTTTCAGCCCTTGATGCGTTCAACTCGGTCATCGCGATTTCAAGCTTTTCCAAACTTCTGTCGGCCAGCTTCCGCGTCGGTTATGTCATTGCCCGGCCCGAGGTGGCGCGCGAGCTGACCGAACTCAAGCTGCTGACGGTCGTCAATTCCTCGCGATTTTCCGAGATGGTGATCGCCGAACTGATCAAGAGCCAGCGCTATGGCCGCCATCTGAACAAGCTGGTGAACCGCCTTGAAGAGGCGCGGCGGGACTATCACCGAAAGGTGCGCAAACTGGGTCTGGATGTCTTCTGCGCGCAGGAGACGGGGTATTACAGCTTTCTGCAACTGCCACATACCGTCGACGAGGGCCAACTTGTGCGCAAGGCGAGTGCTGCCGGTATCATGCTGGCCCCCGGACGGCTTTTTGCGGTGGACGAGAACCCGGCGCGCCCGGCGCTGCGTATCAATGTGACCCGCGCCGACGATCCCCGTTTCTATCGTTTTTTGAAGCGACAGGTGATCGACGGGCAGGTTTGAGCGCGCATTGATAGGACCGATCGAACCGCACCCTCGCCCCCGAGGGATCGGAGACCTAGCTGTGATCGGCGATTATCTCACGCACATGGTCGCTCCAGCCATCGACAAAGTCCTGCGCCAGCAAGGACAATGGGCGCTGTTTCGGGGTCACGATCGAATAACCAAAGCGGACCGAAGGTAGGAAACGGGCAAACCAGATTCCGACCTCGCCACCATTCATGCGCTTGTATGTTTCCGCGCTCAGCGGGTCGAGCACGGTACAGATCTGCCCGGCTTCGACAAAACGCAGAAGGGGGATAAAGTACTGCGCCTCGACCCTGGGATTGAATACCGCCCCCGCCTGTTCGAATGCGGCGCGCGTATCCCGGTTTGTCGAATGAGTGCCAGCAAGAACGCCCATTCTTTCGCCGCTCAGCTGCCGCGCGTCGATCACCGCGCGCCCGGCAAGCGGATGCTGGGCGGGCAACGCGCAGAGACAGTCGCTCATGATCGTTTTGGTGTGATAGAGGCTGCTGTTCAGATCCTCGGCGGACATGTCACAGAAACCAAGGTCACAAAATCCGACGTCAAAGGCCTGGGCGGCGATCAGGTTCAGGATTTGCGGAGAACTGCGCGTCGACAGCGAAATCTTCAGATCATCCGCCTTCGACCCGAACCGGCTGACAAAATCGGGCAGCAGATAGACCGACGGGCCGGGCATCCCGACAACGCTCAACGAGCCTCTGGTGCGATTGCGCATGCCAACAAGGTTCATTTCCGTGGTGTTCACGCGCGCAAGGATTTCCGCCGCTTCGGAGAGCAGGTAATGCGCTTCGGGCACCGGCACCAGGCGCCGTCCTTCCCTCTCGAAAAGTGCGATCCCTAGATTGACCTCCAGCGCCTTGAGCGACGCGCTGACCGCGGGTTGGGTACGGCCAAGATTGCGCGCGGCCGCGCTGACCGAGCCGGTTTCCATGACTTCGCGAAAGACGGCGAGCTGTTGCAGGTTCATACCGCGAGTATATCAGCAAAATCTATTAAAACCATAAAATTACCAATTGGATTTTATGACTGTGATTTCGCATTGATGGGCGCAAGCGCGCTCTGGCTCTGCAGAGGCTGCTGACACGACTTGATAACAGGGAGAAACAAATGGGACTTCAGAAGTATTTCATCGGGGCGGCCCTTGCCACGCTGGTTTCCGCGGGCTCTGTCGCGGCGCAGGATCCGACCTTTTTCCGCATCGGGACCGGAAGCGCCGGCGGCACCTATTTCCCGATCGGCGGCACCATCGCCAACGGCATCTCGGCCCCGCCGGGCTCGCGCCCCTGCGAGGAGGGCGGTCAGTGCGGCGTGCCGGGTCTGATCGCCATCGCGCAATCAACCACAGCCTCGGTCTACAACAACACCGCCGTTCAGAACGGCGAGCTTGAGGCCGGGCTGGCCGCGGCCGATGTGACCCGCGACATGTATCTTGGCGAGGGCAAGTTCGAGGGCAAGATCCACGAAAAGCTGCGCGTCATCGCAAATCTTTACCCCGAGGACCTGCATCTGGTTCTGCCAAAAGGCGTCACAATCAACAATCTTGGCGATCTCAAGGGCAAGCGCGTCGGCATCGGCCAGGCTGGCTCGGGCACCCAGGTCGCGGTGCTGCAGATGCTCGAGAACTGGGGCGTGACCCGCGACAATATCGAAGAGGCCGAGCTGAATCTGGCACAATCCTCTGAGCGGCTCGCCGACGGTCAGCTTGACGCCTATTTCTATGCCGCAGGCTGGCCGGTTGCCGCCGTGGTTCAGCTTGCCTCGACCAAGGGGCTTGAGCTTCATTCCTTTACCGAAGAGGACATGAAAGTCATCAACGACATCATCCCCGCCTATATCCCGTCGAAGATCCCGGCCGGTGTCTACGAAGGGCTGGATTATGTCGTTAACACGCCCGCTGTCAGCGCGCTGCTGGTCGTCTCCTCGGACCTGAGCGAGGAGCTGGTCTATGGCATCACCAAGGCGATGTGGAACGACAACACCCGTAACCTGCTCGACAACGGCCATGCCAAGGGCAAGCTGATCACACTGGAAACGGCGCTTGGCGGCATGGACAATCTTGGCGTGCCCCTGCACCCGGGTGCCGAGCGTTTCTACCGTGAGGCCGGGTTGCTGAAATAAGCGCCAGCAGTTTCGCTCCCGGTTTGGGCGGCGGCCTCTCACACCGCCGCCCCAATTTATTGATAGCGTGCCAGGGAAACCGCCATGACTGACGCCACCTCTCAGAAGACCGACACCCTTACAGCCGAGGAACTGGCCGCGATCGAGGAAAAATACGACGAGAGCGCCGCAACCCGGCCGGTTTCGCCGGGCTTTGCCCGCTTTCTGAAAGTGGTCGCGCTAAGCTTTGCCACTTATCACTATCTGACTGCCGGTTTCGCCCTACCCACAGACCACTGGCATATGGGCTGGCACCTGTCGGGCCTTTTCATCCTGACCTATGCGCTGTTTCCCGCGATCCGGACACGTGGAACCTATGACCTCAAGACCGGCCTGATGCATTACGGCGGCGTTCCCTATCTGGACATCCTTCTGATGGGGCTTGGCGTGGCCTCTGCGCTTTATCTCGGTTTTGCCTGGCGTGGCGTGCCCTGGCTGGGGATCGAGGAGCAGACATTCCGCATGGGTAATCCGAATGGCTATGACATGCTTTTCGGCAGTATCCTGATCGTTCTCGTGCTTGACATCGCCCGCAGGACGCTGGGCTGGGTGCTGCCCGCGATCATCTGCGTCTTCATGGCCTATGCGCTTTTCGGTCCGGTCTTTCCCGGCATCCTGCAACATCCCGGCGTCAAGATCCGCACCTTTGTTTCGTCGATGTACTTCCCGCAAGAGGGCATCTTTGGCGTCACCCTCTGGGTTGTCTCGACCATCGTCTTCCATTTCGTGCTGTTCGGGGTGATCGCACAGCGGACCGGGCTGGGTCAGCTTTTCATCGACAACGCAACCATCCTGGCTGGGCGTTATACCGGCGGACCGGCCAAGGTCTCGGTGGTGTCGTCGGCCTTCTTCGGCACCATCTCGGGCTCGTCCGTGGCCAACACCGTCTCGACCGGCGCGCTGACCATCCCCAACATGAAGCGGCTGGGCTATCCGGGCCATTTCGCCGGCGGGGTCGAGGCCGCAGCCAGTGCCGGAGGCCAGATCACGCCGCCGATCATGGGGGCCGCGGCCTTCATCATGGCCGAGTTCCTGGAGGTGCCCTATACCACCATCGTCATCGCGGCGATCTTTCCGGCCTTGCTGCATTACGTCGGCGTCTTCAGCGTCGTCCACCTGATGGCCCGCCGGCTGAACCTTCAGGGCCTGTCCAAAGAGATGCTGCCCCGCCTTGGCGCAGTCTGGCGCGAAGGCTGGGCCAATATGGTGCCTCTTGTCGGGCTTCTGGTGGTGCTCTTTTCCGGCTACACGCCCTATATGTCGGCCTTCTGCGGCATTTCGCTGGCAATTGTCACAGGCATGGCGCGCAGATCGGCGCCGGTCACGCTGGCCTATCCGGCCGCTTTCATCGCCTTTGTTGTCTGGAAATGCACGGGCGGTGGCTTTGACCTGCCGATGTCGGCCCTTCTGGTCGCGCTGACGCTGTTGGGAAGCCTGAACCCCCAAGAGCGGATCCGCCTGCCACAAATGGCCGAGACCTTTGAAACCGGCGTCAAATACGCGCTGGCAGTCGGCGCTGCTGCCGCCGCCGTGGGTATCGTCGTCGGCGTCATCAACACCACCGGCGTCGGCTTTCGCGTTGGTTTCATGGTCACGCAAAGCGCAGGAGAACTGGGCGCCAGCCTGCATTCCCTGCTCAGCTTTGGCAGGTTCGAGCTGTTCTCGGTCACCGATATCACCTTGTTCATCAGCCTGATCTTCATCGCGGTCGCCTGTATCCTGATGGGGGCGGGCATACCGACCACGGCGCTTTACATCATGCTCGTCTCGGTCGCGCAGCCCGCGCTGGCTCAGCTTGGTGTGCCGCCGATCGCCAGCCATATGTTCGTGCTTTATTACGGCGTCGTGGCCGAGATCACACCACCTGTCTGCACCTCGGCCTATGCCGCGGCCGCCATCGCCAATTCGAATCCGTTCCGCACCGGCATATCTGCCTTCACGCTGGGGCTGGGCAAGATCGTGGCACCGATGGCCTTCGTTTATGCGCCCGTCCTTCTGATCGTTTCGCAGACCGGGTTCGACCTCTGGACCTTCAGCTATACCGCGACCAGTTGTATCCTGGGCGTGATCTGCCTGTCTGTGGCCGTTGTGGGGTACTGGCTGGCGCCAATGGGTGCGCTATTTCGTGTTCTTCTTGCGATGGCCGGGCTGGTCTTTATCGCGCCCTCACTGCAGGCTGACCTGATCGCCGCCCTGATCGCCGCACCAGCGGTCCTGAGCCAGATCGTCCTGCGCCGGCGCACCACCGAGGCGGGATGAGGCGATGTCAGAGGAAATCACCGTTCTGGGCGCTGGTATCGTCGGAATCTGCACGGCCCTGTCCCTGATCGAGCGCGGCTTGAAGGTCACCCTGATTGACCGCGACGCACCTGGACAGGCCACCTCGTTTGGCAATGCAGGCGTCATTTCGCCCTGGTCGGTCATTCCGCAATCCATGCCCGGCATGTGGAAGAAAGTCCCCGGCATGATGCTGGACCCGGTCGGCCCGCTTGCGGTCAGCCCCACCTATCTGCCGCGTCTGGCACCTTGGGGGATGCGGTTTCTGGCGGAGGGCCGCGAAGCCCGCGTGCGCGCGGTTTCAGCAGCGATGGAGTTCCTGAACCGGGATTGCATCGACCTCTACCGGCGCCATCTGAAAGGCACCGGGCACGAGGGGCTGATCCGCGACAGCTATTACGTTCACGCCTATCGCGATGCCAGCGCCGCACGCCTGGATACGCTGGATACGGAATTGCGCCGCCGCGCCGGTGCCGAGGTCGAACGGATCGACGCCGCCGATCTGCGCGCATTGGAGCCGGCCTTGTCACCGGATTTCACCGCGGCGGTCCTTATCAAGGGACAGGCCCGTGCGCTGTCGCCCGGCCAGCTGGGCGCGGTCCTGGCCGACAAGTTCCAGCAGCTTGGGGGCAGGTTGCGCCAGACGTCGGTGCAATCGCTGCACCGGCAGGACGATGGCGGCTGGCTTTGCCGCACGGATCAGGGGGACCTCAAGGCGGCTAAGATCGTTCTGGCCATGGGGGTTTGGTCGGCACGGCTTCTGTCGCCGCTTGGAGTCCATATTCCGCTTGAAGCCGAGCGCGGGTATCACGTCACCTTCACCAAGCCGGGGATAACACTCAATCACTCGGTCATGGATGCCGAGATGAAATTTGTCGCTTCCTCGATGACCGACGGGCTGCGGGTCGCGGGCACGGCAGAGTTCGCAGGTCTTGACGCCGCGCTCAACAAACGGCGGCTTGACGGTTTGGTCAGACTGGCATGTCGCCTGTCGCCGGATCTGACTGCCGAGCCCCACGCCACCTGGTCCGGCCAGCGCCCCAGCCTGCCCGACAGCCTGCCCTGTATTGGCGAGGTCGAAGGCCTGCCGGGCCTTGTCGCTGCCTTTGGCCACAGTCATTATGGGCTTATGATGGCGCCAAAGACCGGCGAGCTGGTTGCCGATATCGTGACGGGACGGATGGCGAACACCGATCTCTCACCTTACAAGGCAACGCGGTTCAAACGGTTCTGGCCAGTGAGCAATACCTGAAGCGCGACTCTTTTTGACAAAGAGGGTAGCGCGCTCTGCTGCACATCTAGAAGCTCATAATGATGATTATGTTAATACATCAACCAATGCGCAGGCTCTACTTTGTGAGCATTGAGAAATCCGAGCGTTGAGTTCTATCGGTTGGCCAACAGCCAATCAGCCGATCAGTCTCGCGTCCGTATCTTCATGAGTTTCCCCGGCAGCCATTCGCGCGAAGGCTGATCGCCATCCTTCGGCCAAAACCACAAGTTCAGCCAATGCCGCTGCATCTTTCGATGTGATGCGGCGAGTCAGGCGCGCCCGCGTGACCGTTTCAACGGTCCATTCCGGGTGATGGCGCTCAATAAGGCTAATCTGATCACCCGGGGATACCTGCCCTGGTTCCAGGACCCGGTAATACCAGCCGGTTCGGCCAGTTTTCTGGAACAGATAGGCCATCTTGGCGTTACCGGTATGCTCGCTGACCTTCCAACAGGGTTGACGACCCTGACTGACCTCGACAATTGCAGTCCCCAGACGCAGCCTGTCACCGATGCAGATATTGGTCTCGGTGATGCCGACAGACACAATGTTTTCCCCGAACGCCGCGGGCACGGCCTCGGCCGGGATCTGGCCTTCGGCAATCCAGCTCGGGTAATGGTCAGACGGATAGTGATGGATGGCCTTGTCGTGACCGCCGTGATGGTCAAGATCAGCCTGCGCATCCCCGATAAATCCGAATTCATTGATTTCCCGGCATCCCCCGACAGCTGTCTTTCCGATGGCCGATGGCGGGCGTCCGGGCCATCTTTCGGCGACACTGCCCAGGAAAATACCATCAATTCGAGCGTTCAATGTTGGTTCGGTCATAAGGGGTCCTGTTCGTGACAAATCTGTTCGGTTTCCGGCGGCGCCAGTTTTTCTGAAAGCAGGTTGCAATAGCCACCGCCATTGCTGCTGGTGAAATGCCTGCACTCCTTGCACAAGCCGAAGGGTTGCCCCTTGTTCTGTTCCAGCAAACTGTTCAGCGTCGATTGCAGCGTAGAAAGCAACGCGTTCTGTTCAGAGCTGTCCAGACTTTCCAGACCGGAAATCAGCAAACGGGGGCGGGCGAGCAGCGCCCTACCCTTTTGCGTCAGATCGAAACTGATAACCCGCTTGTCCGACTGAGAACGCTTTTCAGTGACGTAGTTCTTTTGCAACAACGCCTTGAACGTCTGGGAAATCGTGCCGCGCGTCGTACCCAGAAACGCGGCCACATGTGAAGGGCTGCGCGAAAACTTGTTTGCGCGTGACAGGTATTCCAGAACCGCCCTTTGCGCCGGGTTTAGATCTTCGGCCCAGCTTTCAGACACATCCAGGCGGGCGAGTCGCATGATCAGCTCTCGAATATGGTATTCCTTGCTCATCAGCAAATGGTAGCGACCCGAAATAAAACTTGCAATAGTTTAGACTCGCTACTAAATATTCTCCACCACACAGAAAGGAACTTCGAATGAAAACCACATCAGGATTCGCTCTCGCTGCTTTGGTTCTATCAGCGGCGTCAGCAACAGCTGGCGGTGATCACGCCAACCATGCAATCAAACAGGAAGGCGCCATCAAATCCGCTGTCGATGGTGGGAAAGTCGCTGCCTTTGACATCCTGGCTGCCCACGCTCATCGAACTGGGAATGTGGTCACCTTCCACATGACCACAAACGGTAAAGCCGGTGAAAATGTGCCCGCCGCGACCGGTGCGGTTGGAGGATCGGATGTCTGGACCTATGTCTGGCCAACATCGCTTGAACCTTCTGCCGTCGGCTTTGAGGAAGGTACCGGAATTCTGGCCATGGCCGCCACAAGCCATCCGGATTTCGATGATACCCCACTTTATGACGAAAACCTTGACGGTGACCCGGCGAATGACGGTGTCATCTGGCACAGCCACTGGGTGGTTCTGACCCCGACCGAAGAATGCGGTACAGGCGCGCTGGCGGTGCGCGATATCCCCGAAGGCGCAACCCCGAAACTTCCCGCGACATGGCCGGGCTTTCCGATCTTCCTGGACAGCCCGGGATTCTCGCCGGTCTTCGACGGCCCGGAGATTACCGTCAAAGCCGCATTCAACAGCGACATAGAGCTGGGCGGCGTCAGCTATGATGGCGTAACATCGGCCCTGAAGGTCAACGCCAATGTCCATTCGCCACTGCTGTGCGTCGTGGACGTCTTTGACGTTGCCTCGGGCAATCTGAGCCTTCCGGGCAAAATCGAGTAAACTGAAGGTGCGGCGGAAACGCCGCGCTTCAACCTACCTGGAAAGGAAAGCGAAAAATGTCCGAAACATGGTTGCCGACATTGGTAACGGCCACGCCTCAGGAAGGGTTCGATCTGGCGGTCAAACTCTCGCGCATCGCCGTAAAGAAAACACAGCCTGACGCACAGGTTCGGGACACACTGCGTGCGGTCTACGAAAAGGATGCCAACGCACTCATCGCGGTTTCAGCGGTCGTGGCAACCCATTTCCAGACGATTGCCGCAGCCAATGATTACTGGAAGGACTGACCATGAAGGCTCCGGAACTGCAGATACAGCAGTGGTTCAACTCCGCCACTGACCTGACGTTGGCGGACCTGCGCGGCAAGGTCATCGTTATCGAAGCGTTTCAGATGCTTTGCCCGGGCTGCGTCATGCACGGCATACCGCTGGCACAGAAGGTCCGCGCCGCATTCCCCGAAGACAAGGTTGCGGTTCTGGGCCTGCACACGGTCTTTGAGCATCACGAAGCGATGACACCGATCTCACTGAAGGCGTTTCTGCATGAATACCGCATCAAGTTTCCCGTAGGCGTCGATCAGCCGGGCGATGGCGCCATGCCCAGAACCATGGCCGCCTATCAGATGCGCGGCACCCCCAGCCTGCTTCTGATCGACAAGGCCGGGGACCTGCGGGCGCATCATTTCGGCGATGTCTCAGAACTTCTGCTGGGCGCCGAAATTGCCACGCTTTTGGGCGAGGCCGCCCCGAGCGTTCAGAAACAGGCCGGAACCCCGCAGGGCGATGCAAACTGCGACAATGACGGCTGCACCGTCTAGATCGGCGGGCCTGGCCCTCGCCCGTCATTCATCGTCATCTTCTGCAAGACCGAACGGACCAAGGGAAAATGCACATGAGCTGGAAGGGTATCGTCATCGGGCTGCACATCGCGCCACGGTCGTTTCTGCCGATGAAAACCGTGCCTCAGCTGGAGCTGGTTGCAAACGTCGGGATCACGGGTGACCGGTATGCTTCCGAGGACGGGTATTACTCGGACCGCCCCGAGGAAGGCCGCCAAATCACGCTTTTCGAGGCCGAAACCCTCGAGGCACTCAAACGCGATTGCGGGATCGACCTGGCCGCGGACGAGCACCGGCGCAATGTGACCACCCGCCATGTGCCTCTGAACCATCTGGTCGGGCAGCGGATCAGGATCGGTGACTGCCTGCTCGAAGCAACCCGCCTGTCGACGCCCTGCCGACATATCGAACAGATCACCGGCAAGGATATTTTCGAGCCCCTGTTGCACCGGTCCGGCCTGCATGCCCGTATCCTTGAGGGCGGCATCATCCGCGCCGGCGATACGATCTGCCCGGCGTAAGGAGAACGCGACATGGTCAAGCCTATTCACCGGGTCACAACCGTTATCAAAGAGACCCGCGACATCGCGCCTGGGGTGCGGCTGCTGCGTCTTTCGGACCCGGATGGTTGGGATTTGCCGCCGTTTTCACCGGGTGCACATATCCACATTCACCTTCCCGATGGGCTTGTCAGACCCTATTCCCTCTGCGGTGACGCGGCGGACCGGTCGAGTTACTTCATCGCCGTTCAGAAAGAACCCGACGGTCGCGGCGGATCGCGGCAGGTCCATGCCCTTCAACAGGGTGAGCGCATACTGGTCTCCCTGCCCAAGAACCTTCTGCCATTGACCAACGCGCCCCATGTGATCCTGATTGCGGGCGGCATCGGGATCACCCCTTTCATGCCGATGATCCACGAGATGTCCCGGCAAGGCCGCACCTTTGAGCTGCATTATGCCAGCCGCCAAAGCGATGCCGCCTTCCTGCCCGAACTTGAAGCGCTTTGCGCAGGGCGCATGACCCGCTATGACGCCGAGCGGGGGCAACGGCTCAGGCTGGACGATGTGATTTCCGCCATCGACGCCACCGGGCATCTCTACTGTTGCGGTCCGGAACGGATGATCGGAGAGCTTCTGGCCAAGACCGGCCATATGCGCGACCGGGTGCATGTCGAATATTTCGGGGTCTCGGCCGATGTCGGCCAGCAAGCCTATGAAATCCGCCTCGCCCGGTCTTCTCGAACCGTTCCAGTGAAGCAGGGCCAAACAATGCTCGAAGCCTTGCGGGCCGCTGATGTCGACGTTTCCGCGTCTTGCGAGGGCGGGATCTGCCTGGAATGCAAGACCCGCTACCTGGAGGGAACCCCGGTGCATCGTGACATCACCATGCCCAAATCCGAGCGCGACACCCACCTGACCCCCTGTGTTTCAGGCTGCGCGGGTGCGTCGATCACCCTGGACCTGTAGACTTGTGACGAAAGCGACACCCATGACGGACCCCGCCCAACCCATCCTGTTTTTGCTGAGGCCCGACTTTCTGGATCCGGCGACCGGCGATGGCGCTTTCTTTTGCCCGCATTGCCTTCGCCTCGAGGGGTTGCTTTCGATCTATCCGGTGCTGCGCCATTCCCTGCAAATCTGCTATGTCGATTTCCCGAAACCACGCGGTGCGCTGGCACAGCTGGCCGGGGCGGAAAGCCAATCCTGTCCGCAGCTGGTTCTCCCGGCGGGCGATGATGAGCTTTCAGGCCGATGGTCGGTGGCTGGCGCGGCGGATGCCCGGCGCATTGAGAACACGGCGGACATCGAAGACTATCTTATCCTTCGCTACGGGCTTTCAGACCGCCACCCCTGACGGCACCTAAATCCGGCAGCGTCCCGACCCCGGCAAGCGCCCTGCCACTGCCGAAGGTTAGATGCCGTGCAAGCTCTGGTTCATCCATTTGAGACCCGAGAAATTCTGCGAATTTTTCCAGGTATCTGGCCCGCGGATCGCTGTTGCGCCATGGTCTGATCGCGCAGGCAATGTTCTTCCGACAGCAGGACAAGTTCGGCACCGCGCACGTCCGCCCAGGCCACGGGCTGGCCCGGCGTCCTGCCGTGATCGGCGGGACAGGCCAGCGCAAACGGTTCAAAGAACAGCCCGGCCGTTTCCAGATGCTGATGTTTCGGTTCCGTCGCGATCAGGATGGCATCCAGTTCCCGGTCCGCCAGCATCTGCTCAAGAACCGTCGTGGGTTCCTCGGAAAGGCGCAGCCGGATTTGCGGATATCGGGATTTGATTGACCCCAGCACCAGAGGCAGCAGATAGGGGCCAAGCGTGGAGATCACGCCAACACGCAACTCGCCCTCCAGATTGTCACTCAGACCCACAGACATATCCAGAAGTTCCCGTGCCCCGGCGAGGACCACCTCGGCCTTGCGCAGGAACTGCGCACCACTTGGCGTCAACGACACGTGCTTTCCCTGGCGTTCGAAAATGGCAAAGCCAAGACGCGCTTCCAGCTTCAGAACCTGCTGGCTGATCGCCGGCTGCGAAACGCCGCAACCCACTGCGGCGGCGCCAAAGTGACCTTCTTGCGCAATGCTTTGAATATATTCAAGATCCCGGAGTGACAAACCACTCATCGAGGTTTTCCCGGTCATGTATCACCTGTGATTATCAACCGCATAATTTGTATGACTTGGACGATTTCGACCGGTTCTGGTTTGCTGCATTTCGACGCCAAATCAGGAGATCGAAATGACAAGCAAACCTAAACTGACCACCGCATTCGGCGCGCCGGTCCCCGACAACCAGAACACGCTGACGGCGGGCCCGCGCTGCTGCAGGATGTCTGGTTCCTTGAAAAAATGGCGCATTTCGACCGCGAAGTGATCCCCGAACGGCGCATGCACGCCAAGGGCTCGGCCGCCTATGGCGCCTTCACCGTCACCCGGGACATTACCCGTTACACGCGTGCCAAACTGTTTTCTGACATTGGCAAGAAGACCGATCTGTTCCTGCGGTTTTCCACCGTCGCGGGTGAACGCGGTGCCGCGGATGCCGAGCGGGACATTCGCGGCTTTGCCGTCAAATTCTACACCGAAGAGGGCAACTGGGATCTGGTCGGAAACAACACGCCGGTCTTCTTTCTACGCGATCCGCTGAAGTTCCCCGACCTCAACCATGCGGTCAAACGTGATCCGCGTACCAACATGCGCAGCGCCGACAACAATTGGGATTTCTGGACCAATCTGCCCGAGGCCCTGCACCAAGTCACCATCGTAATGTCCGATCGCGGTCTGCCTGCCACCTACCGGCACATGGACGGATTCGGCAGCCATACGTTCAGCTTCATCAATGCCAGCGATGAACGGTTCTGGGTCAAATTCCATTTCAAGACCCAGCAGGGCATAAGGAACCTGACCGATGAAGAGGCCGGGCAAATCGTTGCCGGGGATCGCGAAAGCCACCAGCGTGATCTTTGCGACAGTATCGAGAACGGCGATCACTGGAACCATCGCGAGGACGAGGATTACTTCTCGCAATCCGGTAACCTGTTCCGCCTGATGACCCCCGAGCAGCAACAGGTGCTGTTCGAAAATACCACCCGTCCGATTGGCCCGGCATGACTTGAGATCAAACACCGGCATATCCGCATCTGCACCAAGGCAGACCCGGCCTATGGCGCAGGTGTCGCGCAGGCACTTGGGCTCGATATCGGAACCATCGCGGCAGAATGATAAAAGCCTCCCCTGCAGGCGCGTTTCAAACCCTGCGCGCCTGCCGGCCGAACCGATCTGACCGGGATCGGTTCGGCCTTTTTTTTGGCAAGAGTGAACAGAATGGGGCCGAACCATGCATCAGGGGGCGCGGATACACCCCCCTGACATTGTGCTGTTCGGAACCGGCTCACTGAAGCGTTTTGAGATAGGCCAGAAGATCAGCAAGCTGCTCTTCTTTCTTGACCCCTGGAAAGGTCATCTTTGTTCCGGGCAGATACTTCTTGGGGGCGGCAAGGAAGCCTGCCAGATGTTCCTCGTCCCAAGTATATCCGGCCTCGGCCATGGGTTGGGAATACTTGAAACCCTCAACCGCACCGGCAGGCCGCTCCCAGACACCAAACATCGAGGGTCCGACCTTGTTCTTACCCTCCTCGATCGCATGGCAGGCAGCACATTTCTTGAATACCTTCTTTCCTTCCTCAGGATCGCCGTCAGCCTGCGCGCTGCAGGCCAGACCAGCGATCACGAGGCCGCTCAGCATGAATGTTTTCATTTCGTGTTTCCTTTCTTTCAGGGGGGCCAACTAAGAATGATACGCAAACCGGCTCACCCGGCGTTCATTCGGGCTTGCCATGGGCGCTCTTCTCGATCCCGGTGTCACTGAAACTTGGCCTGGACGCAGCGCCCCAATAGCCGAAACCCATGATCACGGCGCCGGCAAAGGTATTGCCAAGAGTAACCCAGGTTAGATTCCAGATTGCCCCGGCAATGGAAATTCCATCAGGATGGTTCGACAGAAGCGCCACTGAAAATACGGTCATGTTGGCGACGCTGTGTTCGAACCCAGCAGCGATGAAAGCGTAGAGACACCAGAAGATCAGCACGCATTTGGTGACATCGTCGCGCGCGCGCGCCGAGGTCCAGAGCGCCAGGCACACAAGCCAGTTGCACAGGATGGCCTTGGCAAAAAGCTCCGGCGCGGTGCCATGCATCTTCTTCGCGGCAACCTTATACAGCAAAGCCTCGTCCCCCGCGGCCAGGATCAGACCACCGCCGCCGATCACGAAGATCGCCGCCAGCAGGATCGCACCGGCCAGATTGCCAGCCCAGCTGGCACACCAGCATCGTGCAAGATCACGGATGCTGGCTCTGCCCGTCAGAACACCATGCATCATGTACATGGTGTGCCCGGTAAAAAGCTCGGCCCCGGCAAACACCACCAGGGTCAGGGCAATCCCGAAACTTGCCCCCATCACGATCGGCCGGATCGAGGCATCCACCCCCTGCCCGACCGAAAAGATCAGAAGGATGCCGGCGCCCACATAGGCGCCCGCCTTCAGCGTCAGGATCACGAACCCCAACGGATCGGCATTCAGATGTTCGGCTTTCGCCCTGGCAATCCGGGCAAAACCCAACACGGTATCAGCGTAACTCATGATTTGAGGTCCTTTGCGCCCGGAAATGACCACGGCGGTGATGCGTCCTGCTCTGCCTGTCCGAACAGCACGGGACAGACCCAGAGACAGGTCAGGCCGGCAGCAGCAATCAGAAACCCGACGCCCAGATCCTGCTGGTCAGAGACAAGGTAGGAATTGCAGATCCGGATCGGCGCGTGAATGTAGAGAAACCCAAGCACCCCCAGCATGGACAGCGCATTAGCCTGCAAGAACCCGCGCAGCACAGGCCCGAGCCAGGGCCAGGACAGGCGCAAGGGAACGCCAAGCAACAAGGGCAGGCTGACAAGTTTTGCAACTTCGCCCGCCCTGGTCAGGGCCCAGTCGACACTGCGCGGCAGCATCCAGAACAGAAAGACGCTGAGTGCCAGGATGAACAGGGGCAAGGCCCAGTCACGCCGCGCCTTCAGGTTCCAGGCCAGTAAAGCACCCGCCAGCACCAGAAGCGGCATCTGGATCAGGACATGCTGGATCGGGCTTTCGGCCGCGCCCCATCGCAGGGCCAGCGCCGTAAAGAAAGCCGGTGCTGCGAGGACACACCGCGTCATGATGGCTCTCCAGCAACGCGATCGACCACGGCGGCGACCGCATCGGTGTCGAACACCGCCGAAAACCTGCCTTCACCGTCGATCACATGGATTGCGGCATTATGCTGAAACCCGCCCCATTCGTCCGGTATGACCGTGACCCCAAAGAGGGTCAGCAGGGCCTCCAGATCGTCCAGAGCAGGGCGCGCGACGGTCCAGATATTTCCGTCAGCGTCATGGTTCTCGCCATAGATGCGCATTTGCTCAGGCGTGTCGCGAAGCGGGTCGAAACTGACCGAAATCAGGCGCACATCCGCGCCCTGTGCGCGAAGCTTGTCGCGGATGGCGGCGAAATCACCCGCCGCGATCTGACAGATGTCACCGCAGACCGTATAGATGAACTCGACCAGGACCACCTCGCCGTTTTGCGGCGTCAGCGCGATGGTCCGATCATTCATATCTTCCAGACGGACCGCGGGCACCGGACGCGGCGACCGCGCCACGTCCAGCCGGCGCGCAGCCTCTGACGTAAAGGCCTGCGCGCCATCTGTCGCGTACCACAGGAACCCGCCACCGATAACGGCGGCGAGAACCGAGGCAAGCGCCGGGCGCAACATCACCCGTCGCTCCGCCCGAGCCGCGCGACAAAGCGCAGCACGAACAGAAGCGTGCCCATCACCACAAGGGCGCCAAAGGCCGTTCCGATGCGATCATGGGTCAGCCAGTCTTCGTAGTGCACGGCCCAGCGGCGCGGGATCGAGGCCGCCCCCGAGAACAGAAACACCAGGATAAAGCCGCTGGCACCGGCGAGGTAGGTATAGAACGCCACGCGGTCCAGCCCCACCATTTCCGAGATTGCCTTGCCGCGCACCAGCCAGGCCATGAACCCAAAGGCCATGGCGACCTCGCCCAGCAACAGATAGGTGTGGAAATGCCCCGGCACCCACATGGTGTTGTGCATGACCTTGTTGACACTGATCATCCCGTCGATCGAGGCCGGGATCGAGCCAATCGACCAGCCGGCGACCGACAATACCAGCAATGACGACGCCAGATCCCAGGTCATTTTCGACCCGCGAATGTACAGGAAGGTTGAAAACGCGGTGACCGCAATCAGGGGAATGCCGCTGAAATACGAGACCAACTGCCCGACCACAAGCATCCAGGGCGGCATGACCACATCC
This sequence comes from Ruegeria pomeroyi DSS-3, assembly GCF_000011965.2. Lineage (NCBI taxonomy): Bacteria > Pseudomonadati > Pseudomonadota > Alphaproteobacteria > Rhodobacterales > Roseobacteraceae > Ruegeria > Ruegeria pomeroyi. The sequence goes on from NC_006569.1 coordinate 197,466, forward strand.
TGCAGCAGGTGGTGCCAGTAGACGGCCATCACAAAGATCAGAACCACGTTCCAGGCAATCGCGAAGACCCGGTTCGATTTCCACGGACGCCCGGTATATTCCGGCAGGATTTCATAGACGGCAGTCACCGCCATATAGATCGACGCGTTGATGAACACGTGCCCGAAGAAATAGATCAGGTTCTTGGCCAGCAGGGCGTTTACTTCGAAGCCGGGCACCAGCAGGTGCACCAGGCTGGCCACCAGAACGGCAGCGCCCAGAACGATCCCGATCGAGTTGAAAATCGTGACCGATGTTGCGGCGATGATCGTGGGCGGGGGCACATCATCATCCGCCTTGCCCAGGATCAGACTCCAGCCAAGGGCGCGCGTCAGATTGCCGTACCGCGCCCGGATACGCCGGCCCAGCTCCAGGTAGTACAGCAGGAATCCCACCCCGATCGAGGTATAGCCCAGCATGAAGGCCGCGGCGGCGGCCGGCCCCCATGCGCCACCGGAATTGGCGGGCAGCGGAAACAGGAAGGTCCAGGCCCCGCCAAATCCGCCCAGGAAAATCGCGCTCAGGATCAGCACAACGCCCAGCAGAAAAAGGCCAAGGAACGCCCAGAAAATACCCGCGCTGAGCGTGAGGTGCCGCCCGCAGAAATACCAGAGGATCGCGGCACCCGACAGCGCCGCCGTCCCGACCATCCCTGCCCCGTGAGCGGTGAGAAGCTGGTAGAAAATGGCCGGATCAAGCTCGATCCACTGGGCCTGCGCGGCGCGCATGGCAAGGCCGAAGATCATCATAAGGGCAAATACTGCGCCGGACAGGATCATCGTCAGCTTGACGGCCCCGGCCTGAGGTGTGTGTGCTGTGGTCATTTATTCCTCCACCGAAACAACTTCGAATTCGTTGACCATTTCGTGATGCGCGATGCCGCAATATTCCATGCAGAGGATCTCGTACTGGCCCGGCTCGTCGAACGTGTAGGTGATCTCGGTCGTGTATCCGGGTATCGCCTGCACCTGGGTCAGCAGCCGCATGTCGGCATTGTAAATGCCCAGCCCATGGGTCACGTCCTCGGTCGTCACGCTGAAGTTGACGGGCTTGCCGGCCGGGATCTCGACCGTGTCGATTTCCCACCACCACTGCCCGCTGGTGATCGCAACATTGATCGTATCATCCGTGCTTGCCAACGCATGCGGCCACGGACGCAGCGTGCCGACTGACACAAGGACTCCGACGACGAGCATCGCCCAGATCAGACCGGTCCGTTTCGAATTGGCACGAGGCCCGGGTTCGGGCCCATCCGACGCGCGGGCCGCAACGTAGAAAACAACCGCCATGGCCGCCATCAGCACAAGCGATATCAAAAGAACGTTTGATTGCATTTCTTCGCCCTATATTAGGTATTTTAAATACCTAATATTTAGAGTCGCGTGGCCTGTCAACAAAATGCGCCTTCACAAGTCGCATTTTCTATGTGAGAAATCCCCATGCAGATCTCCAAGTTCTCCGACTATGCCCTGCGCATCCTCATCCACCTCGCGACCAGCGAGGGCGGCCTTATGTCGACGCGCGAAATCGCTGACCTGCAGCAATTGCCGTTCAACCATCTTGCCAAGATTTCACAATGGCTGACCCACGAAGGATACGTGGAATCCGTCAGGGGGCGGCATGGCGGCATGCGTCTGGCATTGCCGCCCGACGCTATTTCGATCGGCGGTCTGCTCCGGAAATCCGAACGCGGAACACCGCTGGTCGAATGCATGAAAGAGGGCGGCGGATGCTGTGTCATGACACCGGCCTGCGGGCTTCTTCCAATTCTGATCGAAGCGCAGGAAGCCTTCTTTCATTCGCTTGACGGCAGCACGCTGCAGGATGTTCTTTCCGGGAATCGCGGCATGCAGAACCTCATCCGCGCCCTCGGCGTCAGGTCAAAATACGATCCGGGTTCCGCAGCGGTACAAGATGCCTGATTTCCAGTTACCAAGCCCTGTTGACGTCTACCCTTTCGCGCCGGTTATCCTGCGACGGCAAGCGCCGGTTTCCGGCCTGGTGCAGTCGTTTCCCTCCGCCGAGGTGAGCCGCGCGGCAGAACCTCTGCAAGTCCGCTCCCAGAGCATGTATCATTTGGCACTGTATTTCGTGTCCGGCAGGCTTTGACCTTCCCAGGCTTCTAGCGCGACAAGAATGTGCCAGGATTTGAACCCGCCATAGCCGATCAGCAAAAGCAGCATGAAAACATACATGGCCCTGCGAAACCGTGGTGTTTCGTCAGTTGCCGGCATTGTCGGCCTGCCAAAGAAGGTAAAGGGTAAGCATCCGGATCTGTTTGTCATCCAGCCTGTTTTTCCAGGCCGGCATGACACCCTGCCTGCCGCGGTAAATGCTGTCATGGATATCATCGCGGCTGCCACCATAGAGCCATGCGGCATCGCCCAGATCCGGTGCGCCGCTCTCCAACCCGCCGCGCCCGTCATCCCCGTGACAGCCCGCACAGTTTTCTGCGAACACATTCTGCCCGCGACCGGCGGCCACCGCGTTGTGATCCCCCTCGGACAGCGACAGAACGAACTCGGTCACGTCTTCAATCTGTTGCCTGTCGAGCAGCTGATCCGTGCCAAACGCCGGCATCTGCGACACTCGCGTATCCTCGTCTGCCGCGTTGATCCCGTGGCGGATCGTGTATTCAATCTCTTCCGGCGCGCCCGACCAAAGCCAGTGCGCATCGCGCAGATTGGGAAACCCGGTCTGCCCTGCCAGATCAACCCGGTGACAGGCGGAGCAATTGTCGGCGTAAAGCTTTGAAATCGCATCGCTATACCGCGTCTCCAGTGCCGTATCGCCGGCCAGGGCCGCAATATCCCCGTTTGCAAAGGGTGCGAAATTCATGGCCCGTTGGGCATCGGCCTCGGCCAGAACCCGGCCGACTTCGGCACGCGAGGAATACCCCACCAGCCCCTTCGCATAATCCGTAACAAGCGGAAAGGACGGGTAGAAAACCCAGAACAGCGCGGCAATGGCAATGCTGACCCACAAGGCCCACCGGGCGGCCCAGGGCACCGGCGTATCCAACTCGGTGATGCCATCCCATTCATGCCCGGTCAGGGCCGTGCCGGTGACAGGGTCTTTTTCCTTTACCGACATGGCCGGTCCTCGTCCTTTTGCAGGGGCGACTGCGCCGCCTCGTCGTAAAGCCCACGGCGCGAGGGCCAATAGGTCCAGAGTACGGCGGCAACAAAGACAACCAGCAAATAGATCGCACCCCAGGTCTTGGAGAAAACCAGTACCGCGTCATGGGTCATCGGTTGATCTCCTCGGGGTCCAGTGTGTCGAAATTCACCAGCGTGCCCAGGACCTGCAGATAGGCCACGAGGGCATCCATCTCGGTCAGTTCGCCGGGCCTGCCGTCGAAATCACGCAGCTGCACATTGTCGCCGAAAAGTTCCTGCAGCTCGGATTCGTAAGCCTGCTCCGCATCCGCCTGCCAGCCTGCCGCCTGCTCGGCGGTGGCAATCTGCGCATCTGTATAAGGCACCCCGGCGCGGCGCAGAGCCTCAAGAGCGGCGGGCAGGTGACCGGTGTCCAGCCGCGTTGCAGACAGGAAGGCATAGCCCGGCATTACCGACCCCGGCACAAGCGCGCGCGGGTCTTCCAGATGCGCCACATGCCAGTCATCCGAATACTTCCCGCCGATCCGGGCCAGATCCGGACCGGTACGTTTCGACCCCCATTGGAACGGGTGGTCATACATGCTTTCCGCCGCCAGACTGTAATGACCATAGCGCTCCACATCCGACCGCAAGGTGCGGATCATCTGAGAGTGGCAGGCATAACATCCCTCGCGCACATAGATATCGCGCCCGGCCAGTTCCAGCGGCGTATAGGGGCGCATCCCCTCAACTTCCTCCACCGTGTTTTCAATGGTGAACAGCGGGGCGATTTCTACAATGCCGCCGATCGAGGCCACGAACAGGATCATCATCGCAAAAGCGATCGAGTGGCGTTCGAGTTTCTGGTGTGCCGTGCTCATCGCCCTACTCCGCTGGTTGCCGGGCCAGCGGCCCGGATTTACGGGTTGTCTCGCGTTTCGGCCCACTGATCGTCATGTAGATATTGTAGGCCCCGATCAGCGCGCCGATCAGGTACAACAACCCGCCGATGGCGCGTGCCGCGTAATAGGGATGCATCGCCAAAACACTGTCGAGGAACGAATAATACAGCGCGCCATCGGCATCATAGGTCTGCCACATCAGCGCCTGTGTCATGCCGCTGTTCCACATCGCGCCCACGTAGATCAGCGTCCCTGTGAGGGCGAGCCAGAAATGCCAGGCCTCCAGCCGTTCCGAATAGATCCCGTCGCGCCGCCAGATCCAGGGCACCATCTTGTACATCGCCCCGAAGGTGATGAACGCAACCCACCCCAACGCACCGGCATGGACATGGCCGACGGTCCAGTCGGTGTAGTGGCTGAGTGAATTGACCGGGCGGATCGCCATGAACGAGCCTTCGAAAGTGGTCAGCCCGTAGAACAGGATGGCCACCATCATGAAGCGCACTGCCGGATCGGTGCGAACCTTGTCCCAGGCGCCATTGATGGTGAGGATGCCGTTGAAGACCGAGGCCCAGCTTGGCACCAGCAGGATGATTGACATGCTCGTGCCCAGATACTGAACCCAATCGGGCAATGCGGTGTAATGCAGGTGATGCGACCCGGCCCAGAGATAGAGGAAGGTAATTCCCCAGAACCCGATGATCGACATGCGGTAGGAATAGACCGGCCGGTTCACCGCTTTGGGCAGAAAATAGTACAGCATGCCCAGAAAGCCTGCGGTCAGAAGGAAGCCAACGGCGTTATGGCCATACCACCATTGCGTCATGGCATCCTGCACCCCCGCGAACAGGGAATAGCTCTTGGGATAGGCGATCGACACCGGCACCGCCAGATTATTGACGATATGCAGCATCGCGATCACCACGATGAAGCCAAGATAATACCAGTTCGAGACATAGATATGCGGCTCGGCCCGGCGCGCCAGGGTGCGCAGGTACAAGGTCAGGTATCCGACCCAGACCACGACCAGCAACAGGTCGGCATACCATTCCGGTTCAGCATATTCCTTGGATTGGGTGATCCCCGCCAGATACCCGCTGACGGACAGGAGCATGAACAGGTTGTAGCCCCAGAAGATCAGCCAGGGCAGCGTTTCGCTGGCCAGCCGCGCACGCGAGGTACGCTGCACGACATAGAAAGAGGTCGCGATCAGGGCGTTCCCGCCAAAGCCAAAGATTACGGCGGTGGTATGCACCGGCCGCAACCGCCCGAAATTGGACCAGGACATATCGCCATTCAGATCCGGAATGGCCAGTTGCCACGCCAGTATGTCGCCAACTGCAAAGCCGATGACACCCCAGATAAAGGTGGCCACGACGCCGAACTTGGTCGCCTTGTCATTATAGGCATGCGGCACGTCCTGTGCCGGGTCCGTGGCGCGATTGATCATCCAGATCAGACCCCAGCCTGCAGCGCCGGCAATCAGCCAGCCATGCATCACGTAGACGGTGGGCACACCCCATCCCAGAATGGCAATGCCGGTCAGCATCACGGCAGAAAGCGCCAGCAGCACCGCAAGATCTTCGAACGTCAGTTTGCGTGGCATGTTCACACCTCCTCCCCGACAATCCGGACATGTTCGGAACCGGGTTGCGGCTTTGCCCCGCCGCCCTGCCGGAACAGATCGTCATAGGCGTGCCAGGTGGCGTATCCGAGCAGCGGGAAGATGATGACCAGACCCAGAAAACCGGTCAGAATACCCAAGGCCGTCAGCGCAGCGATGGTCATGCCCCACAGGACGGTCAGGCGGAAATTCTGCGTAGTGGCATTGAAACTAAGCCCCATGGCCGAAAACCCGTCAATGTCGCGCTCGACCAGCATCGGCAGCGAAAACGCCGAGACAGCGAAGCCAAGCGCGGCGAACAACCCTCCGACCAGGGTTCCGCTGACCAGCAAGACCCAGCCGCTCGATGTGCTCAGCAAGAGCGAAAGCGTTGCGACAAACCCCTCGAAAGGCTTCAGGCCGTAGACGATCGCAAACAGAATGGTGGCCGCCCGGATCCATGCCATGGCGAAAACCATCAGGATGATCCCGACAAGGGTGATCTGTCCCTTCGCGGCGACGCGTGTTTTGCCGCTGGCGACGCGGTAAAGGCCGACGGTCACCACCGGCCCCACCAGCACGCCGCCCGCCAGCATCGGCAGCAATGCCCAGGCCAACCCGTTCCGGAACAGCAGCAGGATCAAGGCCCACCCAAACAGGACAAGTCCACCGCCGTATAGCAGCGAATAGGTCCGGTTCAGGCAAAAGTCTCTCCAGCCTGCGACAAGCCACCTGACGATGGTGGCCGGGGCCGGATCGCTGATGATACGCGCTCTGGAGTAATCAATATTCGCCATCGGTGGTTACTCTTTCAGCTGTCCCGGGTGGTTGGGCATGTCAGGTCAAATTCGGTGCTGCACCGTCGGGCTGGCGGAAATTCTCGATCCCCATGGACAACCCTTTGCCGATCCGTTGCGCCAGTAGTGAAAATGCCGACGCAACGTCTCCCGTCAGCTCCTGCTCCAGGACTTTCTGGAACAGGTCCAGCCAGACGGGGAAATGCTCGGAACGGATGTTCGGGTTGGCAATGTGGACCTGCATCGGGTTTCCGAAATAGCCGGGTTCTCTCAGGATCGCCCCGGCCCAGAACCCCGAGATCTTGTCCTCGTGCTCCGGCCAGTCGGTCACAGCGGAATTGAACACCGGGCCCAGCACATCATGTGCGCGCACCTCGGCATAGAACCGTCGCACCACCTGGTCGATTTCCGTGCGTGTGATGTCAAACAGTTGATGCGGGCGCAAACTGGAACCGGACATCCGAATCGCTCCTTGAACAAATTCGCGATCTCTATGGCGGTTTAAATAGGTATTTTCAAGTCCTATTTAAACACTCAACCCGGCTGCCAAGGCCGGCCGAAGCGCGGTCGGTCTAGTCTCTCAGCGCTTCCATCTCCGCCAGTTCCGAGGGCATGTAAACCTCGTCATGCTTCGCCAGGATTTCGGTGGCCCTGAACACACCCCCGATGACGCTGCCGGTGGCGATGGTCCCCTCTCCTTCCCGAAACAGATCCGGCACGATACCGACATAGCTGATCGGAAACGAGGTCTCTCCATCGGTGACCCGGAACGAGAAATTCGCACCGTCGCGCACCAGGCTGCCATGTTCGACCATGCCGCCGATGCGCAGCACCTCGTTGGCCGCGGGCGGGTCCGTGGCCACCTCGGTCGGGGTTCGGAAAAACTGAATGCCATCGCGCATCGCATAGCCGATCAGGGCGGTCGCAGACACAAGAGCAACACCACTGAAAAGGATCAGCCGGACGCGGCGGCTCTTTTTCAGCGAGGCCACAATTATCGCCCCGATCCCAGCGGCGTGGCCCATCCGATCTGAAGATCGCGCCAACAATCCACCAGCGCAGAAACAAGGCCGTGTATCATGCCATCGCTATGCAGGGGCGACGCGGTGATGCGCAGGCGTTCTGTGCCTTTTGGCACGGTCGGATGGTTGATGGGCTGTACATAGATCGCGTGCCGTTCCAGCAGCAGGTCGCTGAGCTGCTTGCATTTGAACGGATCCCCCACCATCACCGGAACGATATGGCTGGGTGCGTCCATGAACGGTATGCGCGCGTCTTTCAGCAGAGCCCGCAGCAACACCGCCTTTCGGTGCAGGCTTTCACGCTCTGACGTGCTGTCCCGCAGATGGCGGACAGATGCCAGCGCACCCGCCACCACCGTGGGCGGTGGCGCGCTGGTAAAGATGAACCCGTTCGCATGGGACCGGATCGCGTCGATAATCTCGGCATTGGCCGTGACATAACCACCGATCACCCCATAGGCCTTGGCCAGCGTGCCCTGGATGATGTCGATCTGGCCGGCAAGCCCTTCGCGTTCGGCCACGCCCGCGCCGGTCGCGCCATACATGCCGACCGCATGAACCTCGTCGATATAGGTCAGCGCGCCGTATTTCTTTGACACCCGGATGATCTCGGCGATGGGCGCAATATCGCCATCCATCGAATACACGCTTTCAAAGGCCACCACCTTGCAGCGATCCGCCGCCAGCTCGCTCAGGATTTCCTCAAGATGCGCCACGTCATTATGCCGGAAAATGCGTTTCTCGGCCTTGCTGGCCAGCACCCCCTGGATCATCGACGCATGGTTCAACTCGTCCGAGATCATCACGCAATCGGGCAAGAGACGCCCCAAGGTCGCCAGCGTTGCAAGATTGGCCAGATAGCCACAGCCGAAGACCAGCCCGGCCTCCTTGCCATGCAATGTCGCCAGTTCCTGTTCCAGCGCCACGATCGGCCCGTGATTGCCCGAGATGTTGCGCGTGCCGCCAGACCCCGCGCCGTAGGTGTCGATCGCCGATTTCATGGCACCGCGCACAACCGGGTGCTGCCCCATGCCCAGATAGTCGTTCGAACACCAGACCGTGATGGTGCGCGGGCCATCCTCGCCCATGACCTGAGACAGCGGGAACCGGCCGACCAGGCGGTTATGTTCCTGAAAGACGCGGTAGTTTCCCGTATCGCGCAAATCCTGCAAGGCATCCTCGAAATGAGACGAGTAGTCAGGTGCGTTCAGCATCATGTGAAAATCTTCCATGTCCGTGGCTCTAGTTGTCTGACTGAGTTGTGGTTTCAAGCTGCGCCAGAAGCGCATCGACCGCACCCGCCGCCCGCGGGTTGGCCGACAGTTTCGGCCGCAAGGTCATCAGGGTTTCGCGGGCCGCTTCGTGCCGCCCCTGCCGCGCTTGGATCAGGCCGCGATACCAATGCGCCTCCAGCAGGTCGGGTTCCTGTTGCAGCACCGTTTCAACGGTCCGGACCAGATCTTCGCTGGGGTCGAATTCCGGGTCCTGCAAACGCCCGCGCAGCAACATCATCTTGAACTGCACATTGCCCGGGAACCTTTCCGCGGCGATCTGCAAGACCTCGATGGCATCTTCGCCGCGTTCCAGCACGCGGTAACTGCGCAGCAGCATCTGAATGTCGTCTTCGGTGGGATTGCCGTCATAGACACGCTCTTCCAGCCGCCCCACCATTTCGGCGATATTGGGCGCGCCGTCCGGGCCCAGTGACGCCATGACGGGGTCGCGAACCTCATCGCTGGCAGCGGCCAGCGGAATGGCGCCTGTCGCATGGGGGGAAACGGTCATGTCCAGATCATTGACATTCGCCGCAAAGTGAACGCCCAGGGCCGCCACGACCACCGCCGCCGCAGACAGAAACGAAATGCCGTCGCCGGTTGAACGAGATTGCGGGCTGCCCGGGCGCTGCACCAGAGGCCGCATTTTCCGCAGCCGATCAACGAACCGGTTGGCCTCGGCGGTCAGCCGGCTGGACGTATCGCCATACAGCACCACCCCTATCCGCCCTTCGGCCAGCGCGATGTCATTGTCCTGCATCTGCTCGATCAACCGGGCGCGCTCAGCCTCCCATTGCTTGGAGGGATCGGTGTCCTCAAGACCGGCGCCAAGATCGCGGTCACTCCCCGGGCGCAGCAGCGGCAACAGAATGCCGGCAAAGACGGTCGTCACAAGGATCAGTGTGAAGATATCAGCCATCAAAGCTCCATCCCCTTCAGCCCCGATGCGTCCAGCGGAGACATCAGCACGCTGTCCTTCAGCTCGCGTGCGGCTCGCCGCTTGTGCCGGGCCAGGATCAGCATGAACACTCCAAGCCCCAACAGGACCAGACCCGCCGGAACCAGCCAGACAATGCGCCCAGGACCCGTCATCGGCGGCGACAACAGCACGTAATCCCCGTATCTCGTCCGGAAGAATTCAAAGATTTCGGCGTCGCTCATGCCCTCGGCGATCCGTTCCCGCAGGATCACCAGCATCTCGCGCGCGGTCGAGGAATGACTGTCCAGAATGTTCTCGCTCTGACAGACCGGGCAGCGCAGCAAGACCGCCAGGTCACGCACACGCGGCTCGGTCGGGTCTTCGCTTACCGACGCGGCCCCGGCGGGGAACGACATCACGATCAGCGCCAGGATCAGCATCAGGCGTTTCATGGATCAACTCCGATCAGGGGCAGATACTTCGCCAGCACCTTGTCCGTGACCGGCCCGGCATGACGGGCCTGCACGACGCCGTCCGCATCAATGAAAAACGTCTCGGGCATGCCGTAGACGCCGAAATCGATCCCCAACCGCCCGCGTTCGTCATATCCGGACGGATAGCCGAAATGACCCTCGCGGTTCAGGAACCCGGCGGCGCGGGCCGGGTCGTCGCGATAGTTGATGCCCAGGATCGAAAACTCATCACTCAGTTGCGACCGCACGCCCAGTTCGACCAGTTTCGGATGTTCGACCCGGCAGGTGGTGCACCAGCTGGCCCAAAAATTAAGCAGCATCGGCTTGCCCGCATGTTCCGCTGAATTCAGCATGCCGGCCCGCTGAAGATAGGGGATTTCAAAGGCGGGCATGGATTTTCCAACCAGCGCCGAGGGGATACGGTTCGGGTCCCGCGTCAGGCCTATGCCCAGCAGCAAAGGCAGGCCCACCAGCGCGGCCAACAGCGGCAACTTCCACTCCAAACCGCCTTTTTTGCGCGGCATATCGACTTCGATCGTCATTCTGCGGGCACTCCTTCGATCGGTTCGGGCGTGCGGCTCCGCGCCGCCCGGCGCGACGGTTTTGACAAGGACAGCAACGCGCCCAGCAGCAGAACCAGCCATCCCAGCCAGATCCAGTTGACCAGCGGGTTCCAGAAGATGCGGACGACAACCGTTCCCTGCCCATCCTCATCGCCCATGACCATGTAGAGATCCCCGGCCAGCGATGACCGGATGGCAATCTCGGTCGTTGCCATTTCGCGGACCGGATAGAATCGCTTTTCGGGCGCCATCTCGAACAGCAACTCCCCGTCGCGGCTGATACTGAACCGTGCGACCCGCGCGTTGTAATTGGCGCTGCCGGTATCCTGAAGCTCGCGCAGCGTCAGCGTGTAGCCGCCCGCCTCTGCCCTGTCGCCGATGCGCATGGCCACGGTCTGGGTGGTCTGGAACAGGCCCGATGCAATCATGCCAGCCCCGATCATGACGACCCCGAAATGAATGATCAGCGCGCCGATACGCTGTCGGGAATGTGTCAGCACGTCGCCCGTGGCGCGCAGCACCCCCTGCTCCATCACCCGGCGCCGAGCGGCAATCGCACTGGCAATATCCGCCAGTGATGCAAAGCCCGCGAAACCTACCGCAAAGATCGCGGCAAGAGTGATGATCCCGGCCTCGCTGACCAGCACCGCGGCAACAGCCGTCAGCCCGGCAAAAGCCAGCGGCAGGCGAAACCGGCCCACGAAGCGTTTCGCACTCATCTGCCGCCAGGGCACCGATGGCCCCAGCCCCAGCAGAAAGACCAGCGCCACCATGATGGGGACGATGACCTTGTTATAGTAGGGCGCGCCGATGCTGATCTTGGCGTCCGAGAAGACCTCGACCACCAGCGGGAAAAGCGTACCGGCCATGACCGTGGCCGTCACCACCAGCAGCAGCACCGTGTTGCCAAGGATCGCAGCCTCGCGCGACAGAAGTGACGAGATGCCGCCGTCATCCTGCAGCCGGTCCGCCCGCAGAATGATCAGCCCGTAACCGACCACCATCGCGACAGTCATGAAGCCCAGCATATAGGCTCCGCGCCCGGGATCGACGGCAAAGGCATGGACCGATGTCAGCACGCCCGAACGCACCAGGAATGTTCCCAGCAGGGTCAGCAGGAAGGTGGTGACCACCAGAAACACGTTCCAGGCCCGGAACATCCCGCGCTTGTCCTGCACCATCATCGAATGCAGCAACGCGGTGCCGGTGAGCCAGGGCATCAACGAGGCGTTCTCGACCGGGTCCCAGGCCCAGTACCCGCCCCAGCCCAGCTCGTAATAGGCCCAGTAACCGCCGCAAATGATGCCCGAGGTCAGCGCCGTCCACGCAAACAGCACCCAGCGGCGCACCACGGTGACCCATTCCACCCCGGTCTGACCCCGGATCAGCGAAGCGATGGCAAAGGCAAAGGGCACGGCAAAGCCGACATAGCCGAGATAGAGAACCGGCGGATGAAAGGCGAGGCCCGGATCCTGCAGAAGAGGGTTCAGATCACGCCCGTTTCCGGGCATCGGCGTGAGCGTCAGGAACGGGTTTGACAGGAAAACGACAAAGGCCAGGAACCCCAGCTGAATCGCCGCCAGCGTGGCGATCACCCAGGGCATGGATTTCGGGTAGTCCCGCCAGTGCAGCCAGACTGCGGCGGCCGAAAACAGCGTCAGATACCACAGCCACAGAAGCAGGCTGCCCTCATGCGCGCCCCACATTGCCGTCACCTTGTAGAGCATCGGCAGATCCCGGTTGCTGTTCTGCGCCACATAGGCGACCGAGAAATCCGAGGTCACGAACGCCTGGATCAGAACGGCGCAGCCAATCGTCGCAAGCACGAAGTTTGCGAAGATTGCGTTTCGGGCCGATACCAGCCGTGACGCTGCCCCCGACCGGGCCGCCAGCACAGCCTGAAAGCAGCCAAATACGCTCAGGATCAGGGCAAGGCTGACCGCGAACTGACCAAGCTCTATCGACGTTTCGATCATGGGCCACTATCCTGATTGTTGTTCCGCGGCGTGCGCCAGAACGTCGACCGCTTTCCTGATGTTCCGGTCGGACACCGCCGCATAGCCCAGCACCAGAAGGTCGTCGAAATCCGTGTTCGACGGCGACAGCCAGGCCCCGCAATCCCGGGCGCGGTAGATGGCGATCCGGTGTTCCGCCGCCGCTTTCTGCAGCGTTTCGGCACAGATCCCTTTCGGAAGCCGCGCCGAGATGTGCATGCCGCCCCGCATTCCGTGAATTGAAGTTCCGGGGATGCGCGTTGTCAGCTCCCGGGCCAGCAGATCGCGCCGCGCCATATAGGTCGACCGGATACGGCGCAGGTGGCGGCGAAAGCTGCCGCCGGTGATGAAATCCGCCATGGCCGCCTGCTCCAGCCAGGGCTGGCCGTTGCTCAGGATGCCTTTCCACATCGCGAAAGCATCCGACAGCTCTGCGGTCGATACCAGATAACCGATGCGGATCGCCGGCCCGAAGCTTTTGGAAAAGGTCCCCAGATAGATGACCCGCCCCGCACGGTCGAGCCCGCGCAACGCTGTCAGGGGCGTGCCCTCGTATCGGAAATCCCCGTCGTAATCATCCTCAATGACAATGCTGTCGGTGCGTTCCGCCCATTGCAGTAACTGCAGGCGACGTTCCAGCGAAAGGGTAACGCCCGTCGGATACTGGTGCGACGGCGTCACATAAAGAAGCGAACGCCCGGTCTCCGGCAGCAGATCAACTCTCAGACCATCCCGGTCAACCGGGACCGCAACCGTGTCATAGCTGAAATTGGAAAACACCGCACGCGCGCCCAGGTAACAGGGGTCTTCGTGGATAAAGGTCCTGAACGTGCGGGAAAACGCCCGCGCGATCAGGGCCAGCCCGTCCTGAGACCCGCCGACACAGACCACATCCTCGGGCTTGGCCAGAACGCCGCGCGTCGGCCCGATGTGATCGGCAAGCGCCTGACGAAATTCGCGCAAACCGCGCGGGTCATGATATTCCGACAGCTGGCCTTTGGCATGCCGCAGCTTCGTGTCCAGTATGCGCCGCCATTCCCGCGCCGGAAAGGCGGAGCCGTCCGAACGCCCGACCCAGAAATCCACCGTGTCTTTCTTGCGGTTGGGAGATATCACCGAATGTTCCAGCAGTGGCATGCAGGCGGGCGCGGGGCTTTGGCCGGACGGCTCCGAGGGCTGATCGTTTGCGGGGCTGGTCAGAGTGCTCATCGACATTTCCGGCAAGGCGGAACTGACGAATGTGCCCACATTTGCGCGGCTTTCCAGATAACCCTCGGACAGAAGGTGTTCGTAAGCGATCAGCACGGTATTGCGCGATACGCCCAGCTGCTGGCTCAGCTCCCGCGAGGCCGGAACCGGATCACCGCTGCGCAGACGCCCCTCAAGGATCAGCGCACGTATCTGGTGAAAAACCTGCTGCTGCAGCGTGCGCGTATCTTTTTCGTCGATTCTGAGTACAACCTGCACGGACGCATCCCCCCGGTACCATAGACTAAGAGGAACTCTATGAGCGCATGGATCCGGTGTTAACGAATTTCATGAGTCCACAATTAAGCTTTTGGAAAATCTCAGTTTGTTGCCGCGACAGGGTCGATCCGGTAGACCCAGTAGCCGCCGGTTTGAAAAACCAGCTTCGCTCCGGGCACCAGGCCGACACGGGCGGTGTTGAACGGCAACAGCTGCCCCAGCAGCGTGGCCTTGTCCTTGGCATCGGCCAGGAAGTAGCTCCGGATCGTGTCATCACCGATCTGGCTGACCGTGTAGGCGGCATAATCCTGATCGGCGATCCAGGTCTTGACCTGCCGGGTCACGTCATGGGCATGGGTGCCGCCAGGGAAATCCTTGAGCCCCACCAGGATCTTGTCCGGTGCGGTGATGCCCACATCGAAACTGTCGCGGACATGCAAAGCGATGTAAGCTTCACTGCCCCCGGCCATAACCTGCAACCGGGCAAGACCATAGGCATCTTCGGCCACCATTGCGTCGATGAAGTCACGAAACAATTCCGGCTGCTCGGTTTCGGAGCGTTCGCCCAGCCACCGCTTTTCCATCCTCAGAACGGTATCCTCGGTGCCCGCCGGGGCGCGATATGCCTGCTGGCCCGCCATCGCCGCCAGCGGATAGTGACTGGGCGCAAACTGGCTCAGACGATCCGACAGATCCGGCATCGCAAGAACAACTGCATCCTCGGGCAGATGCGACTTCAGCGCCGTGATCAGCGCAATTTCCTCGGATGGCTTGATATCCGACCGCAGGACAGGCTCGGTCACCCGGCTTTGCCAGCCAACGATCAGATCACGCCCGCCCGGCAATTCGATCACCTCGGCCCGTGCCAGCGCCAGATCGGTTTCCGGCACCGTCAGGTCATAGATCTTTGCCTGCGCGCCTTCGATCATACCTGCCAGTTGCCGTGTTTCTTCCGACAGCTCCTCCTCTGCTACCTTATAGGCGTAGGGATCCGGCGTGTTATCGGCGACACTGCCGCCTCGGGAAAAAAAGAAAATACCAGCAACCGCCATCGGTACAATGACCGACAGAAGGACAGCGATCGTTCGGGAGGGGAGAAGTCTGTACATGTCAGTCACCGGCACCTTGGAGGGGAAGAGGGCTCAATTGCCCTCCTCCAGTTTCTTGATGCGGGCCAGCATGTCGGCCTTCTCACGCAGGGTGGTGTCTGCGTCCTTGATCCGGGCAAGGCTGCGGATCAGCTTGGCCCAGCCATTCGAGTAGGTGAAGCCGCCCGGGTTGACATGCGCCAGCCCCTTGAAGTGCTTCATGATATGCTGTTCCCACATCTCGGCATATTCGACATCAATCGCGGTCGGATTGTTGCCCTGACTGGCGAAGAAGCCGAAGAAGCCACCGGGCGCATCCTCATCGGGTGCCGGGGGCGCCGGACGGTTGGTGGTCTGACCGGTCAGCATCCCGTCATCGTAGAGACCTTGCATGATGACCTTGGCTTCTTTCACCAGCTCGATGCCGTCGATCGTGCCCTGATCCATCACGTCAAGATACGAGCGAGCAAAGCTTTCCGAGTGGCACTGCGTACAGGTGGCAACCCAGCTTTCCTTACGCTCCTCGAACCACGGATGGTCAAGATTGTCGGCGATCTCGGGCATCGGGTTGAAGCCCCAGCGCACCTTCTGAACCAGGTTGTGGCCATACTCGCCTTCATATTCCATGTGGCAGGTCTGGCAGGTGGGCGCGGTCTGCCCGCCCTGTTCGAAGGCCTGCGCCAGCGGCAGTTCCCAGTCCCATTCGTCGCCCGACGCGTTGTAGATCACGCCATGCTTGGACAGCATGAAGTTTTCGAACTCGTTGTGGTCCACGCCGTTGTGGCAGGTCGAACAGGCCTCGGGCTTGCGCGCCTCGGCAGCCGAGAACTCATGACGTGTATGACAGGAGTTACAGGTGTTCTGCGTGGTGTGGCACATGGTGCAGCCTGCGGCCACTTCGCGCTGCTCCATCCCGGCCCAGATCGCCGTTTCGACATTGGCGATATATGACAGCGCATGGCTCGGGCGCCCGTCCGGCCACTGATCCTGTGGCCAGTCCAGCGTGTCACGCTCGGATTCTCGCTCGGCAAACTCCTGAACGTGGCATTGCCCGCAACTCGCTGCATCCGGCATGTAAAGATCGGTCTTGTGATTGCCGCTTTCGACCCCCACGCCCATGTGGCAGTCAATGCAACCGACATCATTCAGACGCTGACCTTCTTCCAGCAGACCCATCGAGTGCAGGTTGGTTTCGACCTGCCCGATCAGTTCCTGCTTGTAATGACGGCTGTCAGAGGCATCCAGGCCCCGGATCTCGTCCAGATTGCCATGCACCGAGTTTTCCCAGGAATGCACCCAGCCCGGGGTCACGCTTTCATGGCATTCCACGCATTCGGTGCGCGACACCTCGATGTCCAGATCCGGGCCTTGGTAGAAATTCTGCGGCGCCATATAGGCCGAAAACGGGATCGGCTCCCACAGGTCGGCAAAAGCGCCCTCACCGGCGCCCTGCTCGGGATCGCGGTAGCGTTTCACCAACGCGTCATACAACACATTCGGCGCAACATCCTTGTCCAGACCCAGCGCGGTGTAAAGCGCGTCGGGTATTTCCGCCCGGGCCGGGGTTATCAGTAACGCGCTGAACAACACACAAAGCGCCGGCCGGATCTTGTTCAGGAAATTCAACTTGGCTGCCATCATTTTCCTCTCCCTGCGCATGGTGCGGGCAACGGACTTCGTCAGCCTGGATCTTTGGGAAAAGCGGGCCGGGGGTGTAGAGCCGCCGGTATCATTTCCGATAGGTCCGGCGATAAATAACTTTATTACAGTAGCTTACGAAGATAGCAGCGCGCTTTTCAGCCGCCCGGAATCGCTTGATCCTCGGGCCTCAGTCATCAACACAAAGACCCCCTGCCCCGGCACGGGTCCGGAACGGGGGCAAGGGCAAACCTGCGGCGACCTGCGTCCCGAAAACCGGACCAATTCAAGCTGGAATTTTCCATTTATGATCCCGCATGCGGGAGAAGGAGAATTCGATGAAGAGACGCAAAAGCGAAAATTGCGTTTGTGCTGAAGCAGGTTGAAGATAACCCATTGATTTCTAACAGGAGTCACACTTCAGTGTAGCGCGCTCCGCGGCACGTCCACGAAACCGATAATGAGAGTCATGTATAACTCATAAATTGCCCGTTCGCCGAGGTTACCGATACTGCGAACACGCTTGGCACCTGTCACCCGGTGACGAAACGCCTAACGCTTGAGGCGGGCGGGCAGTCCGGTTATGTCACCGCCAAAGGAGAGCCCGATGCCCCAGTTCCTCGACAGCCGCCAACCCGATTTCGAGACCGCCTTTACCGCCCTCCTGGGTGCCAAGCGCGAGGACAGCCCAGATGTCGATGCGGTGGTGGCCGGGATCATCGCCGATGTGCGCGCCCGCGGCGATGCGGCGGTGATCGAGTTGACCGAGCGGTTCGACCGGGTCGCGCTGACGCCACAGTCGCTGCGGTTCTCCACCGAAGAGATCGCGCAAGCGGTCGATGAGGTGCCCGCCCCCGAACGCGCCGCGCTGGAACTGGCCGCCGCGCGCATCCGGGCCTATCACGAGCGGCAGATGCCGCAGGATGCGGACTGGACCGATGACACCGGCGCGCGGCTGGGCTGGCGCTGGTCGGCGGTCTCGGCGGCGGGGCTTTACGTGCCGGGCGGTCTGGCCTCCTACCCCTCCTCGGTGCTGATGAACGCCATTCCGGCCAAGGTGGCGGGCGTGGGTCGTCTGGCCATCGCCGTGCCCACCCCCGATGGGCAGGTCAACCCGCTGGTGCTGCTGGCCGCGCAGATCTCGGGCGTTGACGAGGTCTATCGCATCGGCGGCGCCCAGGCGATTGCCGCGCTCGCCTATGGCACTGACACCATCGCCCCGGTCGATAAGATCACCGGCCCCGGCAACGCCTTTGTTGCGGCAGCCAAGCGACGGGTGTTCGGCAAGGTGGGCATCGACATGATCGCCGGTCCTTCCGAGATCCTGGTGATTGCAGACCGCGACAACGATCCCGACTGGATCGCGCTCGACCTGCTCAGCCAGGCCGAACATGACGAAAGCGCCCAGTCGATCCTGATCACCGACGATGCCGCCTTTGGCCGGGCCGTGGCCGAAGCGGTGGACAAGCGGCTGGAAACGCTGGAACGCCGCGCCATCGCCGGGGTCAGCTGGCGCGATTTCGGCGCCGTCATCACCGTATCCGACCTGGACGAAGCGGCGGCGCTGTCCAACCGTATCGCGCCCGAGCACCTGGAGCTGTGCGTCTCAGACCCCGAGGCGTTGGCGGCCAGGACCATACATGCCGGGGCCATCTTCCTGGGTCAGTATACGCCCGAGGCAATCGGCGATTATGTCGGCGGCCCCAACCACGTGCTGCCCACCGCGCGCTCGGCCCGGTTCTCATCCGGTTTGAGCGTGATGGACTTCCTCAAGCGCACCACAATGTCGCGAATGACACCCGAGGCGCTGCGCGCCATCGGCCCGGCGGCGGCACAGCTGGCGCGCTCGGAAAGCCTCGAAGCGCATGGGTTGTCGGTTCAGGCCCGGCTCGACCGGTTGAACGGCTAGATTTCCAGATCGCGGGCAAAGGGAAAGAACCAGGCGCTGAGGCTGTCGAACATCTCGCGCACGGTCCCCGCGCGGCTGTCGAACTCCGCGAGACAAGCGCAAAGCGTGCCCAGTTCGCCGCATTGATCGGCCACCTCGACCAGTGTCGCCGACTGGTTGCGGCTGTACCCGCTCAGCGCCGACATCCGCAGCTCTTCGGGCCAATGGCGGGCCCGCTGGGCCAGCGCCTCGGCCAGGCGAAGCACCACCTCGCCCTCCTGCTCCTCGAGGATGCGCCGCAAGGGTGGGTAGAGGTCGGGGTTCAACCCCCGGAACATGCGAAACGCCAGGTCCGTTTGCGGCAGCGCTTCGCTGGCCAGCAACCGGGTCAGGTCCTCTTCCTCGCCGAACTGACGATAGAGATCGGTGATATCCGAAATCCCCGGCGCGCCATGCGCCCAGAATTTCTCCAGCCGCCCGGCCAGATCGGGGGCGGCTTCGAACAGTGCACCAAATTCCTCCTCCGCCCGACCAGCCCGCCCCGCCGCCAGCGACAGGGCACGCGGAGAGCGAGAAATGGGTTTGCCTGACAAGGGGACACCCCGCCCCGACGCCATCAAGGCGGTCTTGCGTCCCAGCCATCCGTCAAGAATGCTCCCGGACATGCGATAGGCATCCACGTAGGATTTGAAATCAGCGCCTTGCAGAACATCCAGTTCCTTGTGGCGTTGCATCGGATCGGTTTGCTGGGCAATGAACGCGATCACGCCCGGCAAGGCGCGCTGATGATCTGCGGAGTCTAGAAAGACGCTGGCGGCCTGGGCCATCGCGGATGTCTCGACCCCGCTGCCCGCCACCAGCAGGCATTGCCACATCGGGTGTCGCCAGTAGCCGCGCTGCATCGCGTCGGCATGATCTTCAGCTATCTCCTTGTTGCTGCGAAACTCCAGAGCCTCGAAATAGCGCGGCGCCAGATCGGCCACCTCGGCAAAGCGGGCAGCGGCAAAGGCGCGCTGGATGTCGCGCGACAGGCGCGAGGCGGACCGCCAGTCGGACCCGTCGGGACGATAGACATCCTCATGGGCGCGTACGCCCAGCGGATCACCGGCGCGGCTTTCGCTGGCTTCGCTGACGGTGGTGAAATCCTCGTCCGCCGTGCTCAGCCCATGTTGCGCGGCCGAGGTGAATTCCTGCTTTTCGGCCAGCTCGCGCAGATCGTCGCCCAGGTCGAACGCCTCTTCCTTGCTCAACACCCGGCCCAGCAGAACATTGACCCGCGCCCGCCAGGCGGCGGGCAACGTTTCCAGATCCTCGCCCAACGACAGATCCAGCGCGCGCGCGGTTTGAGCATCGAATTCCGGCACATCCCGTGGCGACAGAAACGCTTCGTAATAGAGCGCGTGAAGATTGCGCATCTCGGGGTCCATCGCCTGCCACCGCTGGCGGGCGCCCTCATCGGACCCGTCGGGCGGGCCCAGTCGGAAATAGTCGCGCGCGGCGGAACAGACGGCCAGCGCATCCTCGCGCAGCCGCGCCTTGCGCTTGTGGTCGGCGGCGGTATCGGCCTCGCGCGGGCCGGCAAACAGGCCAGCAACCATCATCCGCCGCACATCGGCCCGGTGACGCAGGTCAAAGGGCGGCTCGCCCGGATCGACCAGCCAGTATTCATTCTCAAGCTTTTTGCGCAGCGCCTCGGCCCTGCCCTCGGGCAACACGGTGCCCTCGGGCAGACCCAGACAGGGCACCGCCAGCACAAAGCGGATCAGGTCGGTATTGATCTGACGCAGCACCAGACCGGGATGCGCCAGGCTGCGCAATTCAGGGTCGTCGATCCGGTCGAGGATGCGTTCATAAAGGAAGCGATGGGCAAATTCCGAGCGAAAGGCCCCGGCCCCGTCCTCTTCCAGATCGGCGATCAGGTCGGCGATATCACCGTCATGAGTGCGCGCGTATTTAACAAATATCAACAGCGCCAGCGGGTGCCCCTTGAGCAGGCGGCTGACAGTGCGGCGCAGGGTCTCGTCGGTCAGCACCGGTGGGCGGTCGATACCCTTGCGCTGTTGGTCCTCTTCGGACAGGCGCCGATCCTCTTCCTCGATCAGCTGCGCGCCCGCCTCGACCGAGAGGCCATCCAGCGTGATCCGGCGCGAGGACGGGCCAAATCGGTCGTCCAGCTCCTCGCCTTCCAGCGGTTCGGCGCGGCCCGACAGCACACAGCGCAGGCCCGGCAGTTCGCGGCGGAACTGTTCCTCGACCGCCAGGATCAACCGCACCACCTCGCCGCCCTGCCGGTCGACCGCCTCGAAACTGTCAAAGGCCAGGGCGATGGGTTGCGACCGCAGGCCATGCGTCCAATCACCCCTGAACCAGCCGGGCAGCTGGCTTTCCAGGAAATCGGCCTGGGCACCGTGATCGCGCACCTCGCCCATCAGGTCGGTCGAGGACAACATCGCGCGCCGCATGCGCAATTGTTTCGAAACATTGGCGGCGGCTTCGGGCGGGTCCAGCGTGCGGGTCACGCCGACGGCAATCTGGTTGAGGATCTCACGGGCGATCTGGAACGGCGCGCCGGTTTTCAGCTGTGGCCGGTCGAAATCGAGGATCACGGTGATCGGGGCATCGCGCCGCGTCTGCCAATCCTGCAACAGCCGGGCCAGCACCGCCGATTTGCCGATGCCCCCTGTGCCGGTCAGCAACAGCGGGCGCGTGTCCTTGGTTTTGCCGCGCAGAAAGTGCGACAGGCGCCGGCGGATATTGTCATAGCCGAAATGGCGGCGCGGCAGCACGATGACCAGATCGCGCCATTTCTGCACCTCCTGGATTTGCCGCTTGGCCTCGCTTTCGAGCGTTTCGAGTGCGCGAGCATCCAGCGCCGGCACCGCGCGGGCGAACTGTACCGCGTCCAGAATGGCCGCGTTGTGGCGCAGATGGGTCAGCAGGCGGGTCTCGTTGTCGCTGCCCTTGGGCCGGGCCACCTCGACCTGCGCACCGGCCAGCAGCTGATGCAGCACCTGCCCGAACAGATCGTCCTGCCAGGGCGTGGGCGCCAGCTCCAGCGCCTGATCCAGCTGCGCCCGAGTCAGAAACCGGCGCAGCGCGGCGGCGCGCGGATCGGGCGCCAACATCCAGCCATAGCGGGGGGACGCTTCCGGCACCGGGCACAGAACCTCGGTCACGCCGCGCGACAGCGCGCCCAGAACATCATGGCGCAGGTCGGGCCGGTCCTCGACCCCAAGCGCATCACACAAGGCGTCGGGTTCGTAACAGCCGCACACCGCACTCAGCTCTTGTGCGAGGTCGATCAGGGCCTGCCGCATCACTCGCCCTCCAGACCCTGCGGATCGCGGGCGCCGACCCGCCCGAACAGCGCATCCGCCGCGCCAGCCACATGGGTTTCGACAAAGTCAGACATCCGCTCCAGCGGCGCCTCGGACCCGGCAAGCGAGGCGATGATGCTGCTGAGGAAACGCAGGCTGGTCTCGTCAAAGGGCTTGTCCCGCGCCCCGCGCATGTTCAGCCATTCGCGAAAGATCTGCCCCGGATCGGACAGGTCGCTCAGGCGAATGGCCGAGTGCAGCACCAGTTGGGGGTCGAGCCCGTTGATCTGGATATCCTCGCGCAAGCCGATCAACACCAGCCGCAGATTGTCCTGCCGCCCGATCTGTTCATACAGCGTCGACAGGAATTCGCGCCCCGAGGCATCGGACAGGTCGTGCCGGTCCAGATCGTCAAGCAGGATCCAGACCATGCGGTCGCCCAGCCGGTCGCTGACCTGCTGCATGAACTTCGACACCAGCCGTTTGACATAGGCCGGGGTGGTGGTGTCGGGTGCCTCGGGCAGGCTGGCCACCGCATCGGGGGCAAAGCTGGCCAGCGTATCGCAGGCCATGCGATAGGCATCGACCTGTACGTCGCCGGCGCGAAACACGATATGATGGTGTTCGGGCGCGGCAAAGAGCGCGCGCAGGATCTCGACCGAAAAGCTTTTGCCCGGGCGGGTGACCGCCACCTCCTCGTGGGATTCCACATGCACGCGCAGAATGCGGCGGTCGCCCTTCCACAGCTGCTCGAGCGCGGCGATGTAATCGGCGCGGCCAAAGACCGGTCGGCGCCCGTCCAGACAGCCCCCCACCGGGCTGAGGCCGGGGATCTCGGCCAGCTTGCCCAGCACCTCCTTGGCTGCCAGATCGGCGGCGACGGCGGTGAGCGGGACCGCCACGTTGAGCGCGGGATGATGACGGGCATCGGGCGGAGGGGTCAGGGCCTCGAGCCCCAGATAGTGCAGCGCCACCGGTTGACCATTCTGGTCCAGCGCCAGCCCGCCCGAGGAGCCACGCGCCGTAGTCGCCTGATGAAACAACCGCTGCTGGCGCGGTTGGCCATAGACCACCTTGCCGCCGGTGATCGTGTGTTCCTCCGAACCCGGATGATGCAGGATCCAAACCCCATTCGGCACGTCCTGCGTTACCCGCGCCAGATCGAACCAACCCCGTTGCAGACCCGGCGCGCCGGTCAGCCGGATCGCAGCATAGTCCCAGAACCCATCGACCGCGCGCAGCCAGGCGCGCCGCTTGGCCAGCTTGTCCCAGGCGTAATCCTCTTCCAGTTTGGGCCCGGTCTCGCTGTGGGCGATCAACCAGTCCTCGGCCACGTCGAACACCGCGCCCTTGCCCTCTTCGATGCCGGTTGTCGCGGAATAGTCGAAGCGGATCTGCAGATCGCCCGGCTCCAGCGGCAGGTCGATCATATCCTTGATCACGTGGAAATTGGTCAGCACCGTCGAAGGCCCCGATCAGAAAGCCGCTGCCGGTGACCCGGTCGCCCATCTCGTTCAGGGCCTCGACCCGGCAGAGCCGCCTGCGCCCCAGGATGATGCCGGGCAGGATGTTGCCGGGATCGGTCCAGAACGCGGTCTCGTCGACCAGGGCTTCGGTATTGGCCCGTTGCAGCGTGGCATGGGCGCGCTTCAACCCCAGCGCGCTGATCATCTTTTGCGCCAGTTGACGGCGATGCACCGGCAAGGGATCCGAGGCACCGATATCGAACAGGCCCGCCGACACGGCGGCGGCGAAACAGTCGGCCACCGCCTGCGGCCCGCCGAGCGCGGCCAGCGCCAGGCACAGCGCATCGCCGTCGCGGGCCGGGTTGAGCCCGCCGCCGCGCCCGGTCACCACCATCGCATGGGCAAAGCTGACCGGTGCCCCCGGCAGACGCCTGGCGGCCAGCCAGCCATCGTACCAGCCGCGCAGCTGCGGGCGCGCAAAATGAAGCCCCCGCACCACGCCCAGCACGCAAGAGATCAGCCGTTCCTCGGTCCAGTCCTGTTCCGTCATTCCCCCTGCCCGTTCAGCAACCCGGTGGCAAAGGCCCCGTCGCCCATCCCCAGCACCGCCTGAATATCATGCGCCAGGTTGGTTTCCAGCGACTGCCCGCCGAAATGCAGCCCGCACAGCTGACCCGGATTGTGCAGCGACAGGATGGCCGAACCCGAGTTGCCGGGTAAGGTGGTCGCATCATGGCTGAAGGCCCAGCCGCGCGGATCGCCCGTCACCGCGCCCGGGCGCGCCTCGATCATGCCGGGGCTGATGTATTTCACCCCGTAGCGGTCGCCATAAAGCTCGCCCAGCCGCGCCCAGAACGCCAGATAGGTATCCTGGTCCTGACGCGGGTCGGGGCCGCGCACATTGCGCGGCTCGGCCGGATAGCCGGCCACCAGAATCTTGGTCAGCGCCAGATCGGTGGTCGAGATCAGACCCCGGTCGATCGGGTCGGGCGGCGGAGCATGGCCATTGTCCGGGTCGATCCGCATCAGCGCCATGTCGAGCCGCGCCATGTTGACCGTGCGCCCGATCCGTGCCCCGCCCGCCGTCGCCACCTCGGTAAGGGTATAGCGGGTGGTCTCGTCGGCGGCGTCCGGGTCGAAGATGATCGAGACCGGAAAGCGCAGCTTGAACGGGCGCTGGCCGTTCTCCTCGGGCATCGGCTCAGCAAAGGCGTCGATCACGTGGCGGTTGGTCATCACCAACCCGTCCGCCAGCAGGAACCCGGTGCCCACATGCACCCAGACCCCTTGCGGATTGCGCGCGTCGATGCGGCCCACCGCGCGCACCAGCGGTTGCCAGCGGCTGACCGCCGTCAGCAGATCGGCCCGCCAGGTGCCCAGCAGCGGATCGAACAGTTCGGACCCGTCCGCCTGAACCCGGATCGCAGGCCGCCCGCTGAGCTTGACCAGCGCCTCGAGCGCAAAGCCCACCTCGCCCGGGCTGAGGCGCACGTCGCGATCCGGGTCCAGATGCGATTGCACCGCCTGGCGGATCTTGTCCGCCGCTTCGGCCTGCATGTCGGTGTCGACCAGGTCGGGGGCGGACTCGGCACGGGCCTGGAACAGCTCGTTCACCGTCTCCATCACCGTGTCCAGCCCCTCGCCCCTGAGCCGGTCGACCGAGGCCTCATAGCTGAGATCGGCGGCGCTTTCGGTGGTGCCGCCGCGCCCGGCGGCCAGCCGGCGAAAGGCACGGTCCAGCGGCGCGGGCGGTGCGGCGGGGGCCAACACCAGCCCCGGCTCGCCCAGCGGCTGCCGGTCACCCAGCAGCGCAGCCAGCGCCGGAGACGGCATTTCGCGCATCGCGTTCTCGACCGTGGCCGAGGCCTCGGGCCGTTCGCGCAGCCGCCAGTCGAAGGCAAGGTATTCCGCCTCGGCCTGCAGGCCACCCGCGTCGAAATCGGCGCCGAACAGCAGTTCGGCGGGACCGGCGCTTTCGGGGGCGGCGCCGACCATGATATCGGCGGGATCAAGCGCCAGCAGCGCCTCGGCGTCAACGATGCCCGCGCCCATCTGGGAGTGATCCCACCCGGCAGGCGCATTTGCACTCTGGCGCAGGGCGGCGCGGAACAGTTCCTGCAGCGGCAGGCCCCGGCGCCGCGCCTCTTGTCGCAGCGCGGTCCAGCCGTGATGTTCCAGCCACAGCGCCGCCACCCCCGCCGTCAGCGCCACCGCAAACGAGGTACCCTGCCCGGTATCGGTCACATCGCTCAGATCGGTCTCGCCCGGGCGGCGGCGCGCCACATGCACATTCTCCGCCGGAGCGGCAATATCGACCTCGGGGCCCCGGCACGACCCGCGCCAGCGCCGGCCGGCATGATCCACCCCGGCCACCGCGATCACGTTGCGGTCAAAGGCGGGATAGGTGACGAAACGCACGCAATTGCCCGCCGCCGCCAGCAGGATCATGTCGGCCGAAACCGCGCGCGCCACCGCGCGGCGGATCAGCCGGGGGGCAAAGCCGCTGCCCAGGCTCATGGTCACGATCCGGCAGCCCTGTGCCCGTGCGTGGTCCAACGCGCGCGCCACCGGCGCCCAGGATCCGATCACCACGGCGTTATTGGTGCGCAGAGGCACCAGCGAGGCGCGCGGCGCGCTGCCATTGACCCGGCCCGAGCGGCGGCTGATCACCACCGAGGCGGTGCCGGTGCCATGGCCCGGCGATCCCATCGAGGGCAACAGGGGGTCGGTCGGGTCGGGCGTGTTGTCGACAAAGTTGTATCCGCGCGCCTTGTCGACACCGTGTTTCAGCTCGTGATGGGCGGCCACGCCCGTATCGGGCTGGCCGATCCGCTGCCCGGCCCCGGTGACCCCGAACCGCGACATTGCCCGGTCGGCCTTGATCAGCCGCAGCGCCCAGTTGCGATCCGCCAGCGGCGGCGTATGCGCACGGCACAGGTCCCAGATCACATCGCCCACGTTTTCGACCGGCGGCGGCACGCTTTCGGCATCGGTAAAGGGCGGCAGGATATCAGGCGTGACCGAGACCAGATCCAGCGCCTCTTTCAGCGCAGCCGCCTCGGCAAAGAGATATCCGGGCGACTGTTCGATCGGCACGCCGGGAAACTGCAGGATCAACATGTCGTCATCGGCCTGGGTGGCAGGGAACAGATCGAACCGGTCCCCTTCCAGCAGCGCGGCGATGGCGCCGCGCGCGGCCTCGGCAGTAACCGGTTCGGGGTATTCCAGAGTAAAGGACAGGATGTCGGTGGGCAGCGCCTCCTGCCCGGTGGGCGTCGCCACCCGTGCCGCGGCTTTCAACAGGTCAAGCATGGCGGTCTCCTCCAAATGCGAAACAGAAAATGCATATCAACTATCCCCTCAGCCTAGCACCGGCGGGCCGGAAAAAGAAGAAAAACCCTCTCGCGGTGCGGGCATATGAACGCCCGGCTTTACCTTGCGTTGTGTTCGACGCATGATGGGGCGGACGGGGCTCAGGGTCTTGGCATTCGCCAAGCAAGGCAGTACTCCTCTGCCTGACTCTTTTCAGTATCCCGATTTCACCGCTCGCTCGAAAGGGAAAGCGCCGCATGCGCCCCACCAGCCGAAACGCCCTCCCTCCCCTTGAAACAGTGCTTGCGGGGGTGTCGCTTCTGGCCGGGCTCGAGGCCGAGATACTGTCCCGGTTCGCCGCCGACCTGGAGCTGGTGACGGTGCATACCGGCCAGACCGTGATGGAACAGGGCGAAACCTCGACCGAGATGTATGTGGTGGTCCGGGGCCGCCTGGTCGGGCTGCTCCTGTCGCCCAACGGCAAGGAGGTCGCCTTTACCGAGATCACCGCCGGGCGCTATTTCGGAGAGTTGTCGGCGCTCGACGGGCGACCCCGCTCGCTGACCATCTCGGCTGCCGAAACCACGGTTCTGGCGCGGATGCCGGCGCAGCGCCTGCTCGACTGGATGG
Source organism: Ruegeria pomeroyi DSS-3 (assembly GCF_000011965.2). Classification (NCBI taxonomy): domain Bacteria; kingdom Pseudomonadati; phylum Pseudomonadota; class Alphaproteobacteria; order Rhodobacterales; family Roseobacteraceae; genus Ruegeria; species Ruegeria pomeroyi. Next base: position 224,956 of record NC_006569.1, read on the forward strand.
CGCGCGAACCCCGGCTGGCCCATAACCTGGCCATCGACCTGGCCGAGCGCAACCGGGTGCTGACCGAACGGGTGTTCGGCCTGGTGGTGCATGACGTGGACAAACGGGTGCGCGCGCTGCTGATCCAGCAGGCGCAGGCGGCGCGGCAGCTGAAACCGGGCGGCGTGCTGGATCCCAGCCCCACCCATGATGCGATCGCCAACTATATCGGCGCCACGCGAGAGGCGGTCAGCCGCGTGATGGCACGGCTCTCTGCCGCAGGTGTCATCGAAACCGGGCGTCGGCGGCTTGAGATCGCCGATATCGAGCAGCTGTTCGAAGGGCTATGATGCGCCCCAGCGCTCTTTGAGCCGCAGACATTCGGGCAGCATCCAGCGCTCGCCCGAGCGCACCGCCCGTTCCAATGACGCCAGATCGCCGCTGGGCCCGTCGCGTTGCGCCGCTTCCTCGGCCAGGGCATGGATCACCCGAAAGGTGGGTTGCAGGAACTCGAACCCCTGCGCGCCCAGAACATTGCTGCCATAGGCATATTCGGCCTGCCCCTCGTCTACCCGGCCGGCGGCGATATCGCCGATGCCGGTCAGCATCCGCGCATAGACCAGCCAGAAGGCCAGCTCTTTCTCCTGCGCCAGCTGGCGCAGCTCGCTGGCATGGATCCGGAACTGGGACCAGTCGCGCCGGATCGCCGCCGGAAAGGCCGCGCCAAAGGTCAGCGTATGGCACAACGTATGGGTCAGCTCGGTCGCGCGCGCTGCCGCCAGCGCCGCCGCGGTGGCGGCGCGCGTGGTCTCGGGCGTGCCGGTAAAGGCCTCGATCGCAGCCACGCAGCACAGCACGGTCGCATGATTGTCGGTGGCGCCAAAGGGCCGCAACGGGTCGGCATGGCGGGCCGGGTCATAGGTGGCCAGGAACCGGTCCAGATACCCACGGGCATCGTCGAACTCGCCCCGGAACATATGGCTTGACCCCAGCATCCGGTCGAGCACCAGCGCATGCAGCCCGGTCGGGTCAGCGTGCGCGATATCGGCCAGACCGGCGGCAAATTCGTGGCCCGCGTCGATATCGCCCTGCACGCAGATGTCGATCCAGCGAAAGAACATGGTCGAAAACACCCGCTGGCTGCCGCCGGTACGCTCGATCAGCGCGTTGATCCGGTTCAGTACATCCTCACCCGCCGCGCGATAACCCTTGGCCCCGATCAGCGCCGGGAACAGCGCCAGCAGCGTGTCGGCCTCGAACTGGTCGCTCCAGTCGCCTTCGGTGGCGCCGATCCGGGGCACCAGTGCCAGCGCCCGGCGAAACAGGGCCACCGCCTCGGCATCGGCCGATTGCGCGGCGGCGGCGCGCCCGGCCTCGGCCCAAAGCTCGGCCGCGGGGCGCAGGCGCCCGGCCCGTTCCAGCTGATCGGCCATCAAGGTCGGCTCTACGGCCTGCCCCGCCGCGCGGCGCCGCGCCAGCGCCTCGGCAATGGCGGTATGGATGCGCTCGCGGTCGCGCGTCAGGATGATGTCATAGGCACAGTCCTGAAGGATCTGGTGCCGCAGGATCAGACGGTTCTCGTGCTGGCTGTCACGGGCAAGGTGCAGCTCGGCCAGGCCCGCCGCGATCAGCTCGTCCAGCGCCTCTTCGATGGAACCCGGTCCAGACCAGAGATCGCGCAGCAGCGGCACCGGTGCCTCGCGCCCGATGCTGGCCACCAGCCGCAGCAGCGGCCGCGCCCGCACCAGCCGCCGGATCCGTGCCTGAAGGCTTTGTTGCAGGCTGGAGGGCACCGACATATCGGGCAGGTTTTCCGCATCGACATCCTCGGGCCCGGCCAGCCGTGCCCGCATCTCCAGCGCCAGTTCCTCGGCAAAGACGGGGATGCCCTCGGCCCGCGCCACCAAGGGCGCCACCAGCGCCTCGGCGCCCTGCACGTCACCCAGCACCTCGCGCACGATGCTGTTGGTATGTTCGGGCGACATCAGACCCAAGGAGATCGGCACCAGCCCGTCGACCTTCATCAGACGTTGATCGGGCAGCGCATTGCGGGCGCTGACAATCAGCATCAGGCCCGGCGGTCGGCGCGAGGCCAACGTCAGCAGCACTTCGATGGTCGAGGGATCGGCCCATTGCAGGTCGTCGATCCACAGCACCTTGGGGCCGGATTCGGTTTGGCCGAAATGATCGGCCAGCAACCCGATCACCCGCGCCCGGCGCTGGCGCCGCTCGGCCTGGGTGGCCTTGGGCACCGCCTCCAGCTCGGCCAGCAAGGCTGTTGCGGCGGGCAGGTTGGGATCGTGATCCAATAGCAGCCGGAACGCGCCATAGGGTGTGTCGCGTCCCTGCTGGGGGCAATTGACATGGCGCACCGGGCGATCCTCGCGGCGCAACCGGTCAAGGAACTCTCCCACCAGCCGCGATTTGCCGATGCCATGCTCTCCGGCCACGGTGATCAGGTTGAAGGCGCCCATCGCCACCGCGTTCCAGCAGGCCGACAGCCGTGCCAGCTCGGACCGTCGGTTGACAAAGGGCACCCGGTTCGGACGGGCCAGCAGCGCCACGCCCAGATCGGGGGTCCGGCGCGCCTCGACCGCATAGACGGGCGCGGGCTCGTCGATCCCCTTGAGATGCCGGAGGCCGAGAAAATTCAGGTCGAAATGATGTTTGACCAAGGCCGCCGTGGTGTCCGAGACCACCACCCCGCCCGGCTGCGCTTCGGCCTGAAGCCGCGCGGCCAGGTTGACCACGGCGCCATAGGCCCGCCCGCCGCGCGCGTTCTGGCTGAGCTGCCGGTCACCGATCACCACCGGCCCCGAAGCGACCCCGACCCGCACCTGCATCGGCAGCGCGCCGGGAACAGCGATCGCACCGACCTGCCGGCAGGATTCACAGGCGGCCATCACGCCGCGCAGCGCCGCATCCTCCAGCGCCTGCGGATAGCCGAAATAGATCAGCACACCGTCGCCGTGATACTGCGCCACATGCCCGCCATAGCGGTCCACCGCGCCATCCACGGCGCGATAGAACTCGCCCAGAAGATCGGTGAACCGCTCCTCGCCCAGCGTATGGGCAAGCTGGGTCGAGCCGACCAGATCGCAGAACACCACCGTCAGATACAACCGCTCGCTCTGATCCTCCTCGACCGGGGCGGGCGGCGCAACAATGGATTCCGCATCGCGCATATCGGCGATGCGGGCCAGGATCTTGCGCCTGTGCCCCAGAGAAGTCACCCCGAGATCCGTCAGATCCTGATCCGACAGATGCTCAAGCACCTCCAGGTCGATATCGGCCTGTTCGAACCGCTCGGCGTATACCTCCAGGCCGATATCGGCCAGCCATGAGGTGACAGAGCCGATGGTTCGGGACATGTCGGTCATTTCTCCCTTATCCGGCGATCGCCTGGATCGGATCTTCGAACCCACGGAAACCCGGCGGGAAACCCGGCCCCGGCGGATGCCATTCCAGCGGCTGGATGCTCTGCGGGAACCGCAGCAGGTTGATCGGGTCGTATTTGTGCTTGATCAGACGCAACAGCCAATAGGTATCGCCCCAGTATTCATCGGCAAAGCCGGGATTATCGGGGCTGGGATAGTTCTGATAGCTCTGCCCGGTCCAATGCGGAGCAAAGGCTGCCTCCCAACCCGCGATGAACGCCAGCATGGTTTCCTTCTCCTGTTCCGTCAGCCAGAACACGTCGAAGAACAGGTCGCAATACACATCCCGGTGAAAGAATGCGTTTTCGCCCTTTGGCATCCGGGCGATCGCGCCGCCATAGATCTCCATCGCGGCGATCGTATAGGGGCTGGGCGAGGTGCGGAAATAGTCCAGCAGCGCCTTCCAGCCCGCCGCGTCGATCGGCTTGGCGACATAACGGCTGATCTTTGCCTCTGGCGGCGGCATCGGCGTCATGTCGGCGGGGAATTCCGGTACCTCGTAGGGTTCGCTCAGCAGGATGCGGTTGAGGTCGATATATTGCTGCGGATCGTAAATCGCCTGCAAGGTCGCGCCCGGCAGCGCCAGCACCGGGGCCAGCTTCTCCTGCAATTCCTCACGGGTGCCGCGATACATGCCCCGCATCAGCAGGACCGGTTCCTTGGCCTGCCCCTCGGGCCCCTCGAAGGCCCAGATCATCTGATAGCCCATCGTGTCGGGCGCACCGGTGCGCATGAAGTTCTCTTGCAGCCAGGCCAGCGAGGTCGCTGTATCCTGCACGCCCGCGTCGGTCTGCATCGACCAGCGCACGGAAAAGCCCGCGAAGGTCGAGCCGCGATACAGCCGGTACTTGACCCCCAACAGCACGCCAAAGTTGCTGCCGGTGCCGCCGCGCACCGCCCAGAACAGGTCGGGGTTCAGCTCGGCATTGGCATGCACGATGCGACCGTCGGTCATCATCACGCGGATTTCCTCGACCTGGTCGCAGTTCATGCCGAAGATGCGCGCGGTAAAGCCATAGCCGCCGCCCTGCATATACCCGCCGACACAGACATCGGGGCAGGCGCCGCCGGGCGTGTGCAGATCATAGGGCAGAAGCTTGGCGTTGAACTTGCCGAAATTGGTGCCCGGCCCGACCCAGGCGCGCAGCGCCTCGGGGCTGATGCAGACATCGTTCATTCGGCTGACGTCGATCAGGAACCCGTTCTGCGACGAGAAGCCCGCCGTGCTGTGCCCGCCCGAGCGCACCACGACCGCCATCGACAGCGCCCGCGCCACCCGCAGGCACTCGGCTACGTCGGTCTCGACCTCGCAATAGACGATGACCTGCGGATAGGCCGAGAACCGGGGGTTCGACAGCATCCGGTCGGTGTCGTATTCGGGATCGCCCGGCAACACCACGGTGCCCAGGATGTTCTTCTGAAGCTCTTCGGCGTATTTCGGGGGGAGGCCATCGAAATCCGGATCGGTCTTCTGGTTCTGGGCCCAAACTGCGGATCTTTCACGCAAACGTTGCGCACGACTATCATACCAAAGCACGGCTATGTCCTAAACTGAGAATATCTGGGGGCATCGTAGAAGAGCGACCCCACACTTTGCAATCGCTTCTCACGTTTAGGTCGAAATTTCTGATCCGGCTCGCCTTGGTTGGCGCAAATGTCAGAGCCGGTCGCGCAGGCTGAACCACAGCATGGCAAGGATCAAGAGCGGCGTGCGCAGGGCCGGACCGCCCGGAAACGGGCGCCCCGGAACGCGTGCCATCAGATCAAAGCGTTCGGCCTGTCCGGCGATGGTTTCCGCCGCAATCTGCCCCGCCAGCGTCGCCAGGGCGACGCCGTGGCCGGAAAACCCCGACAGGCTCAACACATTGCCCGACAGTCGTTCGAAATGCGGCATCCGGTTCATGGTGATGCCCAGCGTCCCGCCCCAGGCATGGTCGATGCGCACATCGGCCAGCTGCGGAAAGATTTCCAGCATCGGCTTGCGCACCTTGGCGGCGATGTCGGAGGGAAAGCGATAGCCATAGCTCTCGGTGCCGCCGAACAGCAGCCGGTGATCGTCGGAGAACCGGAAATAGTTGATCACGAACTTGCTGTCGGCCACCGCATGGTTGTTGCGGATCAGCGCCTCTTGCCGCTCGGGCCCCAGCGGTTCGGTGGCGATGATATAGTTGTTGATCGGCATGACCCGCGCCGCCACCCGGTCGTCAAGCCGGCCCAGATAGCCGTTGCAGCCCATCACCACATGGCGCGCTGTGATCTCGGCGTCATCGGTACGCAGAAGCGCCGGATCGCCCTCGGTGAGCGTGCTGACCTTGGAACGCTCGAAGATGCGCACACCGGCGGCCACCGCCATCCGTGCCAGGCCCAGGACCAGTTCCAGCGGGTCGATATGGCCCGCATCGTCGTAAATAGAACCGCCGTGATAGGCATCCGACGCCACCAGATGCCGCATCTCGTCCCGGTCAAGCGCCCGGATCGCGGTATAGCCGTATTCCTCGTGCATATGGCGCACATAGTCGTGGCTGTGCGACACGAAGCGTTCGCGATGATCGGCATGAATGATGCCTGGATGGAAATCGGCATGCACCAGATCCGAGGCCGCCAGGTCGCGCACCAGATCGACTGATTGCCGTGCCACCTGCCACAGGGCATGGGCATGGTCCCGCCCCAGCATCTTTTCCAGCTCTTGCTGGTCCAGCCGCTGGCCCTGACCGACCTGGCCGCCATTGCGGCCAGAGGCGCCGAAACCGACCCGCTGCGCCTCGAGCAGGACGACGTCATAACCGCGCTGCGCCAGATGCAGCGCCGCCGACAACCCGGTGAATCCGCCGCCCACAACGCAGACATCGCAAGTCAGCGCGCCTGCGGCCCGGGGGAACGGGTCCAGCGTGCTTGCATGCGCAGCATAATACGAGGGCGGGTATTGCCCGGGGCGGTCGTTTACGGTCAGCAGGTCCATCATCTCATCCCCTGTTTCGCCGCCTGCTATAGCAGCAAATCCGGGGGGCTTCCAGATATGATCAAATTTTTGATCGACCGTTATGTCAGCCCGCCGTGCCGATCAGCGCCACCCCTGCCGCCATCAGCGCCGCCGCCCCCAGACGGCGTTTCCAGTTGCCTTCGCCCAGAAAGACAAAGCCGATCAGCGCTGCGAAGATGACCGAGGTTTCGCGCAGGGCCGAGACCGCGCCGAGGGGGGCGAAGTTCTTCGCATAAAGGACCAGCCCATAGGCCGCCATCGACACCAGCCCGCCCAGGATGCCGGTGGCCCAGACCTTTGGCTTCAACCCCGCCAGCGTGCCCCGTTTGCGGATCGCGACAAAGCCCGCGATGAAGATATGCAGGAACGCCCCCCAGGCCCAATAGGACAGCGTGTTCTGCGACAGCCGCACCCCGATCCCGTCGACCACGGAATAGGCCGAGATACACAGGCCCGTGCCCACCGCGAATCCCAGCGCCGCGCGCCCGACCCCGTGGCGCAGCGCAGACCAGCTGCTCAGCTGGATACCAGCGGCAATGGTGGCGATTCCGACCCAGGCCTGCGCCGGCAGGGTTTCGCCCAGCAACAGCAGCGCCCAAAGCGCCACCAGCGCCGGCACGATGCCGCGCGCGATGGGATAGACCACGCTCAGATCGCCGTGACGATAGGCCTGCCCCAGCATGTAGTAATAGCCGAAATGGATCACCGTCGAGAGCAGGATATAGGGCAGGCTTTCGGGCGCGGGCAGCGGCAGCAGCGTGACCATGACCGCGCCCGCCAGCACATGGCCCGAGGCGACAAGGCCCAGCATCGTGGTGCGGTCCGCCGCGCTTTTGACGATTGCGTTCCAGATCGCGTGCAACAGGGCCGCCGACAGGATGATGGCGACGATGCCCGCCGACATCTCAGTCCTCGTCCTGCGTGGCGGGCAGGGTTTCGATCAGGCGGGTCTCGAGCAGCTGGCCGTTGGCGTAAAGGATCGGATAGGCCACAGCCGAGATATGGCTGTTGAATTCCCGCAGGGCACGCAGGGTTTCCAGATGGCAGTCGCTGGTGTCGAAACTCTGCACCTCGCCATTCTGCAACCGCCGGAAATGCCGCTTGCGGCTGCTGCGCTCGGCGCGTTTCAGCTCGGTCTTTTCCAGGCTCAGCAGACGCGCGCTTTCCAGATCGTCCGAGATCAGCACGTTCGAGGCCAGTTTCATGTTGGCCAGAATGGTTTCGTGCATGTGCTGCAATTCCGACCAGCCCTCTTTCGAGAACTGGTTGCCGGTCTTGCGCAGATCACCCGCCAGCACACAAAGCCGCCCGGCCACCACATCGCCGGCGGTTTCCAGCCGCACCGCATATTCCAGCATGTCACGCGCGCTGCGCGCCGCCTCGCGCCCGATCTGATCGGCGGGCAGCGCGGCGACATAGCGGCGGATGCCCGACAGGCAGGCATTCACCTCTTTATCCAGCGATTGAACGGCCTTGATCCGGGTCTTGTCGCCATCGCGGTAAAGACCCAGTACCGGGCGGAACATCGCCTCGACCAGATCGGCCATGCGCAAAAGCTCGCGTTTCAGGCTCGACACCGCCTGCGCCGGACTGCCGATATGGGCGGGGTCCAGGCTTGAGGCCGGGCGCGCCAATGTGTCCGCGTCGACCGGCTGCGCCGGGTCCGGCAACAGCCGGGCAAAGGGTGCCGCCAGCAGGTTGCAGAACGGCAGCGCCAGCACCAACAGCGAGGCGTTGAAGGCCAGATGCGCATAGACCAGCTCCTGCCCGCCATGGGGGCCGGGGGCAAAGCCGTTGCGCAGCGCCAGATTGACAGCAAACAGGCACAGCACCGCCCAGGTGCCGCGCAGCGCCAGATTGGCGAATGGAATGCGCCGGGCGGGCATGGTCATGCCCCGCGACAGCCAGACCGGAATGAAAGCGCTGCCGAAATTCGCGCCCAACACCAGTGACAGACCAGCAGAAAAGGGGATCGCGCCGATCTGAACCAGCGTCACGCACATCAGGATCGCCGCGACCGAGGAATGCATGACAAAGGCCAGCGCGCCGCCCACGATAAAGGCGGTCACATAGTCGCGCGCCAGATAATCTGCGATGGCGGGCAGAAAGGCGCTGTCGCGGATCGGGTCCATCGCCTCGCGCAGGAACCGCAGCGAGATCAGGATAAAGGCGATGCCCATCAGGATGCGCCCGAACTGACGCGCCTTGCGCTGTTCGGTCTTGACGAACAGCCAGCCGCCCACTGCCAGCAGCAGCGGTACCAGCCAGTCCAGCCGATAGGACAGGATCTGGATCACCAGTGCGGAGCCCAGATCGCCGCCCAGCACGATCGCCAGCCCCTGACCGAACCCCATCAACCCTGCCCCGGCAAAGCCCGAGGTCAGCAGCGCCACCGCGGCCGAGCTTTGCAGCACCACCGCCATGACCAACCCCACCGCCCCGGCCCGCATCACGCCGTTATTGCCGGTCATCACCCGCTGAAAGGACGAGCCATAGGCACGCTCGATCCCGGTGCGCACCATCCGCACCGCAAACAGCAGCAGCATCGTCGCGCCCGCCAGGCTGATCAGAAAGGAAAAGATCGCCATGGCTCAGCTTTCGGGGCAGGTCGCGCGGGGGTTCAGGGGGCGGTTCAACGTGGCGGGCTCCTGTTCTTGTGTCGTTATGGCCCCGCCGCTCTTGGAATGATGTGAGACTCAATTGGCTGGGGTCTTGAATTGACCCAAGCTGCCTCTGTTCGCGCAAACTGGCAATGGGCAAACCCACAAAACCGGTATTTTTCGGGCAAAGACGGTCACTATCCGGCGATCACAGCAGCGACAGCGCCAGCAACAGCAGCACAAAGCCGGTCAGGACCGTACCGATGCCGCGCATCCAGGCCGGGCTTTGCCCCAGCTCCAGATAGCGCGACAGGATCAGACGCGCCTTGATCAGCGCCAGGATCAGCACGCCCGAGCCGATCAGCGCCTGAGGTACCGGCGCCAGTGTCAAAAGCGCGCCCGCGAGGCTCAACCCCAACAGCGCCAGCCAGGCGCGGCTCAGCGGATCACAGAGAAATGCGCGCATACCCTTACCCCGCCAGATAGACGACCGGGTAGAGCAGGACCCAGACCAGATCGACCATATGCCAGAACTGCGCGCCCGCCTCGATATTGCGGGGCGCATCGCGCCAGGCCACCAGCAGCAGGATCGCGACCCCGGCCAGCACATGCGCCGCGTGAAACCCGGTCAGCAGATAGTAGAACATGAAAAACGGATGGGTGTCATAGCTGATCCCCTGGGCCGCCTTGCCGGCAAATTCCGCCCCCTTGATCACCAGGAACAGCGCCCCCAGCCCCGCCGCAAGCAGCAGGGCCCAACGGGCCCGCGCGCGCCGGCCCGAGCGGCGCCAGCGCAGCGCGCAAGCGGCGAGGAAGCCCGAGGTCACAAGCACCACGGTGTTGAGCGCGGCCCCCGTGCGGTAAAGATGGTCCTGCGCCTCGGCAAAGCCTGCCGGATCACTCAGCCGTACCGCCAGCAACGCCACCAGCCCGGCGCCGAACACCAAAAGCTCGGACAGGATCAGAACCCACATCATGAGTTCGCCCGGCAACTCGTCGATCAGCGCGCGCTCGTTCATGCCCCGACCAGTTGCCGATAGATCTGCGGCAGGGCCAATGTCAGCCGGTTGGGGTCGGGGATCACGGCAAAACCACCCTGTCCGAACATTCGGGGAAACCAGCTTTTGCCGGATTTGTCGATGGTGACACCAAATACCGATTGCCCGGCGCGGCGCGCCTCGCGCACTGCCATGGCGGTATCCTCGATGCCGTGGCGACCCTCGTAATGGTCCAGATCGTTGGGCTTGCCGTCGGTGATCACCAACAGCAGCCGCCGCTTGCGCCCCTGGCCGGCCAGATCGGCCGAGGCATGGCGGATCGCCGCGCCAAGCCGGGTGTAGAAGCCGGGTCGCAGCGAGGCGATACGGGCCTCGACCTGGGGGCTCATCATCTCGCCGAAGCCCTTGCAGCGCTGCACATAGACCCGCGCGCGCTTCAGCGAGCTGAAAGCGTGGATGGCGAAATCGTCGCCGCAGGCATCCAGCCCCCAGGCCAGCGCCGCCAGCGCCTCGCGTTCGATATCGATCACCGCGCGGCCCGAGACCGCGCTTTCTGTCGAGCGCGAAACATCGAGCAGGATCGACACCGCCAGATCGCGCGCCACCGGGCGCGACTGCATCCAGATGCGCTCGCTGCCCTCGCCATTGGCGAGCCGGTCCAGATGGCCGCGCACGGCGGCCTCGATATCGAGCTGGTCGCCGTCCAGATGGCCGCGCGTCATCATCCGGCCCGGACGCAGCGCCTCGAACTGGCGCTTGACCGCGCGGATGCGGCGGGCGGTGGCCGGGTCGTGGGTAAAGGCCTCGGCGCCGTCACGGATCTCGGCCTCGGATGTCAGCACATTGACATGATCGGTCAGATAGGCGCCGGTTCGCACATCCCATTCGGGATAGAGCACCCGGCCCGACAGCCGCTCGCGATCCACATCCTCGGGTGCAAGATCCAGATGCAGTTTCAGCCGCGTCGGCGGCGCCTTGGAAATCTGGCCCAGCCCGATCTCGTCCTGATCGTCGGCGGCCTTCTTTGCATTGTCGGGGTCATCGTCATCGACCCGGCGGTTGAGGTTCAGGAACTCGGCCCAGCTCAGGATCGCTTCGAACTTGTGCAGGATGAAACTGTCGTGGCGCGCGGCCATGTCGGATTTGCGGCGCCGGGCGCGGTGGGTCTTTTCGCCCGAGTCCTCGGGCGGCCCCTCGGTATCGCGGCTTTCGGCCTCGTGATGTTCGGACAGGGCCACCGCGCGCAGCTCGGGCCAGAGCGGCACCGGGCGAAACGGCTGATAGCCGTGCGGGGCGGTGAGGGTCTCGTCCATCGCCTGAAACTGCGCGGCCCGCGCCGAGAGCGGTTGCGGGTCGCCCAGCATCAGGCGGATCAACTCTTCGACCGCGGCCTCGGCGGGGGGCAGGTTCGGCAGGTCGCGCTGCTGCAACAGACCCTTACAGAGTTCGGCGTAAAGCGGGCGCAGGCCGGGTGCGTCGGCAAGCGTTGCCGCCACCATCGCCCGTGCCGCTGACAGCGCCCGCAGATCGGCGCGCAGCGGGTCATCCTCTTCGACACGGGTGCCGGCATGGGCGGCGGCGGCGGCCAGCCAGACATAAAGCGCCCCGTTGGCCGCACGCATCGGGAACACTGCCAGCCGGTCCGGCAGGCGCAGTACCTCGCCGTCGAAACTGGCGCGTGGCAGCGCCTCGGCCTCGGTGCCCAGGCGGCGGCGCCAGCTCAGCCGGTGGCGCGAGATCTCGGGCGAGACCGGGCGCAGCTCGACCCCGGCGCTGCCGCCGAGGCCCCGAAAAAGAACGGCCAGCCGCCCCGCGACCTCTGACAGGTCGACCGCGGCTCCTTCGTGCACCAATGGTGCGTCGAGACGGCTGGCAAGGCTATGCCACAGTTTCCCGATTGTCTCCTCGGGTTCCCATGGCTCGAAGTCGATCTGAACCATCGCCGGCCTCACCCAAAGACGGCGGTGGTCAGATCGAGGAGCCCGCGTTTGATATCCTCGTCATCGGTGAGAGGTTCGACCATGGCGGCCAGGATGGCGCGTTCGGTCGGCATGCCCTGCGCGATCAGGGTCGCGGCATAGACCACGAGGCGGGTGGAGACCCCCTCCTCCAGATCCTGCCCCTTGAGCCCGCGCAGCTTGCCCGCCAGCCGGATCAGCGGCTTGCACCGCTCCAGCGGCAGGCCGCTTTCCTGCGACACCACGCGCGCCTCGAGTTCTGGCGCGGGAAAGTCGAATTCCAGCGAGATAAAGCGCTGCCGGGTCGAGGGTTTCAGGGTCTTGAGGATGTTCTGATAACCCGGGTTGTAGGAGGCCACCAGCATGAAGCCGGGCATGGCCTCCAGCTCTTCGCCGGTACGGTCGATCGGCAGGATGCGGCGATCGTCGGTCAGCGGGTGCAGCACAACGGTCACGTCCTTGCGCGCCTCGACCACCTCGTCGAGGTAACAGATCGCCCCCTCGCGCACCGCGCGGGTCAATGGCCCGTCAACCCAGACCGTCTCGCCGCCCTTGAGCAGGTAGCGCCCGATCAGATCGGCGGCAGCCAGATCGTCATGGCAGGCCACGGTATAGAGCGGCCGCCCCAGTTTTGCCGCCATATGGGCCACAAACCGGGTCTTTCCGCAGCCGGTCGGCCCCTTCAGCAGAACCGGCAGGTTGTTGTCATACGCGGCGGTGAAGATATCGCATTCATCGCCCTGTGCGAGGTAGAAGGGGGCGTCTGCCGCCCCCGTTCCCATATGTTTCGATCCGTCCATCTGCATCACTCGGCCGGTGTTTCGGCTGTGCCGCGCTCGATGATCTCGCGCCGCGGCACCCACATGGCGTAGATGAACAGAAGCGCACCGATCACCACCACCAGGCCCGAGCCGAAGCGCATCCAGTAGAAGATCGCCACCTGGTCCTGCACGTCCATGAAATACTCGCCCAGCACCCGTTGCAGGTGGGTCTGGATGGTACCGGCGAAGGTCAGCACAAAGGTCATGAAGACCATGCCGCTGCTCATCAGCCAGAAGGAGGCCATGTTGAGCACCTGGTTATAGGGATCGCGGTTCAACAGGATCGGCATCGCATAGCTGAAGATCGCCAGGTTCAGCGACACATAGGCCCCAAAGAACGCCAGGTGCCCGTGGGCGGCGGTGATCTGGGTGCCGTGGGTGTAATAGTTCACCCCGTGCAGCGTGTGCAGGAAGCCCCAGACCCCGGCGCCAAAGAAGGCAAGCGTGGCGCATCCCAGCGACCACAGCAGCGCGGCCTTGTTGGGATGGTCGCGGCGACCCTTCCAGACCATGACAAAGGCAAAGGCCATCATCGCGAAGAAGGGAATGACCTCGAGCGAGGAGAAGATCGACCCGATCCACTGCCAGTACCCCGGCGTCCCGATCCAGTAATAGTGGTGGCCGGTGCCCAGGATGCCCGAGAACAGCGCGGCGGCGACGATGACATAAAGCCATTTCTCGACCACTTCACGGTCTACGCCGGTCAGTTTCAGCATCAGATAGGCCAGGATCGAGGCCATGATCAGCTCCCACACGCCTTCGACCCAGAGGTGCACGATGTACCACCAGTACTGCTTGTCCAGCGCCAGGTTCGAGGGGTTGTAGAAGCTGAACAGGAACAGCAGTGCCAGACCCCAAAGGCCCAGCAGCAGGATGTTCGTGATCGCGGTCTTCTTGCCCTTCAGCACCGTCATCGAAACGTTGTAGAGGAAGATCAGCGCGGCCACGACGATGCCCGCCTTGACCCATTTGGGCTGTTCGATGAACTCGCGCCCCTCTTTGCCCAAAAGCCAGTGGCCCTCGAACAGGTTGAACACATAGGTCACCACCACGCCCAGCGTGCCCAGAACCAGGATCGCCAGCTGGATATAGGCCAGCTTGGTCGAGTGGATCTCGCGCTCGGCCTCTTCGGGGATCAGGAAATAGGCCGCCCCGAAGAAACCGAGGATCAGCCAGACGATCAGCGAGTTGGTGTGTAGCATCCGCACGATGTTGAACGGCAACAGCTCGCTCAGCGTGTTGGGGGCCACATAGATCCAGCCGGCGAGCAGACCGCCCAGCACCTGGATCGCAAACAGGCCCATCGCTACGGCAAAGTAGACGAGGGCGATTTTCTGGGATTCGTATTTCATGTCTGTGCTCCCTTCTCAGCCGGCGTCGTTGGGGGGCCAGCCCTGGGTGTCGATCGTGTTCGTCCACAGCAGGAAATCGGACAGGTTCCGCATTTCCGTATCGCTGAGGTCGAAGCGCGGCATCTGGCGGCGGCCTTCGATGCCGGTGGGTTGTGCCTCCATCCAGCCCTTGAGCATCTCAAAGGCGGCATCGGGATCGTCCTGCACCCCCCAACGCGTCATCACATTGCCCAGTTCGGGGGCGAAATAGGCGCCCTCGCCAAGGATCGAATGGCAGTTGATGCAGGCGTGTTTCTCCCAGACATGTTTGCCGTCTGCGACACTGGCGGTCAGCGTTTCGGCATTGGTCGAGGTCGACCTGATATACATGTGGGAATGGGCCGACAGGGCCAGGAAGATGAGGATGAAGAAGAGGGACCCGCCATAGAATATGTTGCGGGCCATGCTTTTGGTCATGACTTCGCGCATCGCGCTCTCCTTTGCGCCGCGTTTCTGATGGGGCGACAATGGCGGGCGGGGCGAAAGATGCCTTAACCAAAGTCAAGACTGGCGCCGAATACCGCTCATCGGCCCTTGCGGGCCTCTTCGCGATGCTCGGCGAGGACGCCCGCAAGGGCGGAAGAGCCGCCCGGATTTGCGCTGGACAGCGAGGTAGGCGCAGGTCACTCTCGGGGTAAAATGGGGCCGGTCATCATGCGCGCTCACAGCCTGACACCCATCTGCATCTTCGATTTCGAGGACGGTCGCGCCATCCCCGTCGCCGAAGACTGGCCCGCCGCCGCGCCCGCCTCGGGCGCCGGGTTTCGATGGTTGCATCTCGATCTTTCCGACCCCGCCAGCGCCGATTGGTTGCACGCGCATATCCCGCCGGTCGCCGCCAGCGCCCTGGCCCAGGCCGAGACCCGCCCCCGCTGCGATCCGTTGGCCGATGGCATCCTGCTCAACCTGCGCGGCGTCAACCTGAACCCCGGCTCGGCGCGCGAGGACATGGTCTCGCTGCGGCTCTGGGTGACGCCCGCGCTAGTCGTCACCGCGCGCATCCGCCGTATTCGGGCCACCGACGAGCTGCGCCAGCAATCCGACAGCGGGCGCGGCCCGGGCAGCGTTGCCCTGTTCCTATCCGAGCTGCTGCATGGCCTGTCGCACCGGATCGAAACCGTCTCTCTGGAATTGGACGACCGCACCGACGGGATCGAGGAAGAGGCGCTGCAAGGCGCCGGCGACATGCATGACCGGCTCAGCGCCCTGCGCCTGACGGTGATCAAGCTGCGCCGCTACCTGCATCCGCAGCGCGAGGCGCTGGATGCGCTCTTGCGCAACGAGGCCGGGCTGTTCGATTCCGCCGGTCTGGTGCTGCTGCGCGAGGCGGTCGACCGCACCCGGCGCACCATCGAAGAGCTGGACGCCACCCGCGACCGGCTGGCCGCGGTGCAGGATCAGATCGCCTCGGAACAGGTGCGCCTGCTCGGCCGCAACAGTTTCGTTCTGTCGGTGGTGGCCGCCGTGTTCCTGCCGCTGGGGTTTCTGACCGGCCTGTTCGGGGTCAATATAGCCGGAATGCCGGGCACCGGCACGCCGCTGGCCTTCTGGCTGCTGGCTGGTGCCTCGGCCCTGCTGGGTCTGGCCATCGTGCTGCTGTTCCGGCTGTTGAAATGGCTGTGAGCCGCCCGCCCTATCCGGCGGCGCCCGCGCGCGGACCGATCAGCGCCGGCCACATGGCGGCCAGATAGGTGGCAAAGGCGGCCGTCCACAGCGCCGCGGCGAGCAGCATCGCCGGAAGGTAAAGCGCTTCGAAGCCGGAGCCCGCCCATCGCGTCAACGCCGCCGCCGCCATCAGCCCATAGCCCAGCACCATCGGCCCCGGCGCCACCAACGGGCGTCCGGAATGACCAAGTGCCGCACGGCTCATCACCGCCAGCGTCATGCCGCCCACACAGCCGATGCCCAGCAGATGCAGCGCCGCCAGTTCACTGCCAAGTCCCAGCCCGGCCAACCCCCACAGGATCATGCCCGCCGCCAGCATCGCCAGCGCCAGATGCAGGGCCCACAGAATCGGCTGCGACAGGCACCAGAGCCCGCCCCAGCGCATCAGCCGCAGCGCCTGCACCGCGCCAAAGGCCAGCGCAACCGCACCACTCAGCCCGGCAGGCGCGCCCCCAAGCACCATTCCCGGCAGCAGCAGGGCCAGCACCACCGCCGCTCGTTCAAGCGGTGCCCGGCTGACCGGCCAAAGCGTTTCGGCCACGCCTGCGCGTTTCATCGCGTTGCGGGTAAAGGCCGGGGTGATCCGCCCGCCCAGCACCGAGATCAGCGCACACAGCACCGCCAGACCGGCGCGCAGCCCGGTTTCGGTGTCGCCATAGCCCGTGCCGATCCAGTCCAGATGCAGCCACAGGTCGGCGGCCCAGAGATAGGCCAGGAACAGAAGAAACATCAGGTTCTGCGGCTTGGGCCGTTTCAGCAGCTGGGTCACGATCTTGAGCGACAGCACCGGCAGAAAGGCCAGATCCAGCACCGCTACCCAGACCGGCGGCAACACGCCCGCGTACCAGACCGCCAACCGCCCGGCCAGCCACATCCCCGCCGCCAGCGCGATGAAACCCTGACGCGCGCCGGGCGCGCCCGTCCAGCTGGGCACCGCGGTCAGAAAGAACCCGCCAAGCGCGGCGGTGGCATAGCCGAACACCATCTCATGGGCGTGCCACTGGCTGGGCACCTGCGCCAGCGCGGGCCCGTCGCCCGCCAGATAAAGCACCCAGATCGCCCCGGCGAACAGGCCGTAAAGTCCCGCCGCCAGAAAGAACACCCGATACCCTTCGGAAAACAGTCGCGCCAGCGCGGTCATCTCTTGCCTCCTGCCCGCCCGCCACATGCGCGCGGGATCCGTTCGCTCAGTTCGACCACGCTAGCGGCGGCCGCGATGCGCGACCTTAACGAAAGTCAAGGCGACCTCCGGCGCGGGCTGCCAGAGTCGGCCATGCCTCACCAGCCTTCGACGGAGATACCGTTATGAAACCAACCCCCGCCATTCGCAGAACCCTGCTTCTGACCAGCGCCGCCATGGCCCTGGGCCTGGCCGCACCCATGGTTGCCGCTCAGGACAGCCACGGGTCGGATGCCGGCGCCGCCTATCAGCCCAGCATGACCACCCTTGGTGCCCTGAACCTGGAAATCCCCGGCCGTCGCGAAGGCGACCCGGTGATGACCCAGGAAGAATACAACATCGGCAACAAGATCTATTTCGAACGTTGCGCCGGCTGCCACGGCGTGCTGCGCAAGGGTGCCACCGGCAAGCCGCTGACCACCGACATCACCCGCGACGTGGGCTATGAATACCTGCGCGATTTCATCACCTACGGCTCTCCTGCCGGCATGCCCAACTGGGGCACCTCGGGCGAGATGAGCGAAGAAGAAATCGACATCATGGCGCGCTACATCCTGCTCGATCCGGCCTCGCCGCCTGAATTCGGCATGGCCGAGATGCGCGAGACCTGGAAAGTGCTGGTCGCGCCCGCGGATCGCCCGACCGAGAAGATGAACGATATCGACATCGACAACCTGTTCTCGGTCACGCTGCGCGATTCCGGTCAGGTGGCGCTTATCGACGGTGCCAGCTACAAGATCCACGCGGTGATCGACACCGGTTACGCGGTGCATATCAGCCGGATCTCGGCCTCGGGGCGCTATCTGTTCGTGATCGGTCGCGACGCGCTTGTGAACATGATCGACCTGTGGATGGAGACCCCCGCCACCGTGGCCCAGATCAAGGTCGGCTCCGAAGCGCGCTCGATCGAGACCTCGAAGTTCAAAGGGTTCGAGGACATGTACGCCATCGCCGGTTCCTACTGGCCGCCGCAATACGTGATCATGGACGGCGACACGCTGGAGCCGCTCAAGATCAAGTCGACCCGCGGCATGGTCTATGACGACCAAAGCTATCACCCCGAACCGCGCGTGGCGTCCATCGTGGCCAGCCACTTCAACCCCGAGTTCATCGTCAACGTCAAGGAGACTGGCAAGATCCTGATGATCGACTATTCGGACATCAAGAACCTGAAGGTGACCGAGATCGAGGCCGAACGCTTCCTGCACGATGGCGGGTTCGACAGTTCCAAGCGGTATTTCCTGGTCGCGGCCAACGCCCGTGGCAAGGTGGCCGTGGTCGATACCAAGGACAGTACCCTGACCGCGCTGGTCGAGACCGGCGGCCAGACACCGCACCCGGGCCGGGGCGCCAACCTGATGCACCCGACCTATGGTCCGGTCTGGGCAACCTCGCACCTGGGCGACGAGACCGTCGCGCTGATCGGCACCGACCCCGAGGGTCACCCCGACAACGCCTGGAAGGTCGTACAGACCCTCTATGCGCAGGGCGGCGGTTCGCTCTTCGTGAAATCGCACCCGACCTCGGAGCATCTCTATGTCGATGCACCGCTGAACCCGGATGCGGAAATCTCGGGCTCGGTCGCGGTGTTCAAACTGGGTGATCTTGCCCAGGAAGAGCCGGAATACACCGTGCTTCCGATCGTCGAATGGGCCGAGATCGGCGAGGGCCAGCCCCGCGTCGTGCAAGGCGAGTTCAACCAGGAAGGCAACGAGATCTGGTTCTCGGTCTGGAACGCCAAGGATCTGGAAAGCGCCATCGTCGTGGTTGACGACAAGACGCTGGAACTCAAGGCCGTGATCAAGGACCCGCGCCTGATCACTCCGACCGGCAAGTTCAACGTCTATAACACCCGGGCCGACGTCTACTGACGCCGGTTCGCGGGCGGGCCCGGTTGCGTCCCGGGGCCCGCCCACCCCTTTCCCTCTCTCGCCAGCCCCAACCTGACGGAGCACGCCATGACACCCGCCGGACATGTCCACCTGATCGGAGCAGGACCGGGAGATCCCGACCTGCTTACCCTGCGCGCGCTGCGCCTGCTGCAAGAGGCCCAGGTGGTGGTCTATGACCGTCTGGTCGATCCCCGCATCGTCGCCATGGCGCCCGAAGGGGCCCGGATGATCCCGGTGGGCAAATCGCCGAAATGCCATCCCGTCCCGCAGGACCGGATCAACCGGATCCTGCTGGACGAGGCCCGCGCGGGCCATGTGGTGGCCCGGCTCAAGGGCGGCGACCCGATGATCTTTGGCCGCGGCTCGGAAGAGGCGGCCTTTCTCATGGCCCACGGGGTGCGGGTCGATTACGCCCCCGGCATCACCGCCGCGCAGGGGGCTTCGAGCGCCACCGGCGTGCCGCTGACCCATCGTGGTCTGGCAACGGGCGTGCAATATGTCACCGGCCACCGGCAGGCGGGCCAGGTGCTGGACCTCGACTGGAAACGGCTCGCCGACCCCGACACCACGCTGGTGGTCTATATGGGCGTGGCCAATATCGGCCAGATCGCCATCGGCCTGATGACCGAGAACCTGCCCGCCACCACTCCGGTTCTGGCGATCAGCCGCGCCACCACACCGGGTGAACGCCGCCTGCTGTCGCGGCTCGACCGGATCGCGGCGGATGCGCGGGCAGAGGCGCTTGAGGCGCCGACCCTGTTCATCATCGGCAAGGTGGTCTCGCTTTATGCACAGCAGCCGGTCACCGATCTGCTGGAACAGGCGGTGGCCCATGGCTGACACCGCTTTCTTCCCCCGCTTGCAGGCCGGAACCGCACTGGGCACCGGCAAGGCGCTGCTGACCATCGCCGCGTTTCTGGCCACCACCGCGTTTGCTGCCGAAACCCTCGACCCGGACGCGCTCAGGCGGCTGGTGCAGCAGGATTGCGGTTCGTGCCACGGGTTGACGCTCAAGGGCGGTCTCGGCCCCGATATCCGGCCCGAGGCGCTCGGGCATTTCGACCGCGAGGTTCTGACCGGCGTCATTCTGGACGGCATCCCCGACACCGCCATGCCCCCCTGGCGCCCGCTTCTGACCGAGGAAGAGGCCGAATGGATCGCCCGTTACCTGCAAGACCCGGAGGCCAGATGAAACCGCTTGTCCTGACCCTTGTCGCCGCGCTGATGGCAGGTACCGCCGGCGCCCAGACCGTCGCCACCGGCGATCTGGGGCTGGTGATCGAACGGGCCACCGGCTCGGTCCTGCTGGTCGACCAGTCCGAACGCGCCGCGCTGGCGCGGATCGAGGGCTTGGGCGATCTCTCGCATGCCTCGCTGGTCTATTCCCCCGATGAACGCTTTGCCTATGTGTTCGGCCGCGACGGCGGTCTGACCAAACTCGATATCACCACCCGCCAGATCGTGAACCGTGTCCTGCAATCGGGCAATGCCATCGGCGGAGCGATTTCCGACGATGGGCGGCTGGTGGCCGTGTCCAACTATGACCCCGGCGGGGTGCGCGTCTTTGACGCCGACACGCTGGAGATGGTCGCCGACATCCCCACCGGCGGCAAGACCATCGGACTGGTCGATGCGCCGGGCCGCCGGTTCGTCTTTACCGTCTGGGATACGGGCGAGACCTGGATCGCCGACTTCACCTCGCCCGAGCCGATGCTGACCACTATCCCCGGCATGGGCAAGAACCCCTATGACGCGCTGATCACCGGCAACGGCCGCACCTATATCACCGGCCTATTTGGCGAGGACGGGCTGAGTGCGCTTGACCTGTGGGACGAGACGCCCCAGCCGATCCGCGTGCTGCCAGGCTATGGCCGGGGCCAGCAGGAAATGCCGGTCTACAAGATGCCGCATCTGGAAGGCTGGGCGCTGACAGGCCGCGAATTCGTGCTGCCCGCCGTGGGGCATGCGCAGGTCCTGTGGGTCGATGCCGACACATTGACCGAGACCGGGCGCACCGCCACCCATGGCCAGCCGGTATTCGCCATGGCGCGACCCGACGGGCGTCAGGTCTGGGTCAATTTCGCCCATCCGCTGAACGACACCATTCAGGTGATCGACACGGTCAGCAAAGAGGTGATCCATCAGTTCAAACCCGGCCCCGCCGTGCTGCATATGGAATTCACACCACGCGGGCACGAGGTCTGGATCAGCGTCCGCGACGCGGGCAAGGTGATGGTCTACGACACCCGCACCTTCGAGAAACTGCGCGAGATCGAGGCCGATAGCCCCTCGGGCATCTTCTTTACCGTGCGCGCGCATCGGACGGGGTTGTAACCACCATGTGCCAGATCACCGATCCCGTCGACCGCGCCCTGCTGGATGACTGGCAGCGCAACTTTCCGATCACCGACCGCCCGTTCCTGGGCCTGGCCGAACAGCTGGGCATCTCGGAGCACGAGGTCATCACCCGCCTTGCCCGGATGCAGGCGGCCGGGCGGATCACCCGGGTGGGCGCCACCATCGCGCCCGGCAGCGCCTCGGCCAGCACCCTTGCTGCGGTTGCCGCCCCCGAGGACCGGATCGAGGAGATCGCCGGGATGATCGGCGCCGAGCCGGGGGTGAACCACAATTACCAGCGCGAGGACGACTGGAACCTGTGGTTCGTCGCCACCGGCCCCGACCGCGCGCATGTGGATGCAACGCTGGCACGGATCGGCGCGGCCAGCGGGCTGCGGGTGCTCGACCTGCGGCTGCTGCGGCCCTTCAACGTCGATCTGGGCTTTCGCATGGGCGCGGGCGCGCCGCGCGTGCCGACCCGGCGGGCGGTCGATGCCAGCGTGCTGCGTCCCGGCGATACCGACCTGTTGCAAGCGCTGACCCAGGGCCTGCCGCTGGTGCCCGCACCCTATGCGGCTTTGGCCGAGGGGCTGGGCCTGACCCCCAGCGCCGCAATGGCGCGCATCGCGCTGTTGCAGCAGGCCGGGGTGATCTCGCGCCTTGGGGTCATCGTGCGCCACCGCGCGCTGGGGTGGTCATCGAACGCGATGGTGGTCTGGGACCTGCCCTCCGAACGGATCGACAGCGCCGGGCCGACGCTGGCCGCGCATCCCGGCGTGACCCTCTGTTACGAGCGCCGTCCGGTGCCCGGTGTCTGGCCCTACCGGCTCTATACCATGATCCATGCCCGCTCGCGCCGAGAGGCGCTGGCGGTGCTGGACAGCGCCAAGGCCCTGCCCGAACTGGCCGACACGCCGCACAAGGTGCTGTTCTCGACCCGCTGTTTCAAACAGACCGGCGCGCTGATCAAACCCCGCAAGGAGGAGGCCGCATGACCCCCGACGCAACCGACCGCCGCATCCTCAACCGCATGCAGGAGGATCTGCCGCTGACGGCGCATCCCTATGCCGCCGTAGCTGCCGAACTGGGTCTCACCGAAGATGACCTGCTGGAGCGGTTGGCCCGGATGAAGGCGGCGCGGCTGATCACCCGTTTCGGCCCGTTCTTCGACGCGGCCGCCATGGGCGGGGCCTTTTGCCTGTGTGCGATGGCGGTGCCCGAGGCGGAATTCGAAAGTGTCCTGACCAAAGTCAATGCCCACCCGGAGGTGGCGCATAATTATGAACGCACGCACCGGCTGAACATGTGGTTCGTGCTGGCCACCGAAACCCCCCAGGGGATCGCGGCCACCGCCGATGCGATCGAGACGGAAACCGGGATCGCGGTCCTGCGCTTTCCGAAATTGCAGGAATTCTTCATCGGCTTCCGGGTGGCGGCATGATCGACGAGACAGACAGACGGATCATCGCGGCCATGCAGGAGGGCCTGCCGCTGGTGCCCGCCCCCTTTGCCCGGGTCGCTGCCGACCTGGCCCTGCCCGAACCCGAACTGATGGAGCGTATCGCCGCCCTGAAGGCGCGCGGTGTGGTCCGCCGCATCGCCGCCGCGCCCAACCACTACAAGCTGGGCATGACCTCCAATGGAATGACCGTCTGGAACGTTGACGATGCCCGCATCGCCGATCTGGGCGCGCGCGTGGGCGCGCTGCCCTTTGTCACCCATTGCTATGAACGCCCCCGCGCCCTGCCCGACTGGCCCT
The DNA here is from genome assembly GCF_000011965.2 of Ruegeria pomeroyi DSS-3. Lineage (NCBI taxonomy): Bacteria > Pseudomonadati > Pseudomonadota > Alphaproteobacteria > Rhodobacterales > Roseobacteraceae > Ruegeria > Ruegeria pomeroyi. The sequence goes on from NC_006569.1 coordinate 247,953, forward strand.
ATAACCTGTTTGCCATGGTGCATGGCGCCGACCGGGACGAGGTCGAGGCCAAGCGTGCCGAAATCGCCGCCCTGCTGGGCACCGCCTGCCGGGGGCATGACATCCTCTATTCCACCCGCATCCTGAAAAAGACCGGGCTGCGCCTGAAGGAAAGGACCTGACATGTTCCGGCTCACCGAATACATGCACCAGCTGATCGCACCGACCCCGGTGCGCCAGCGCCGTCCCGGCCCGGTGAAACCGGTGGTGATCTGGAACCTGACCCGGCGCTGCAACCTGAAATGCCGCCACTGCTATACCGTCTCGGCGGATGTGGATTTTCCCGGCGAGCTGAGCCATGAACAGGCCATGGAAACACTGGAGGATCTGGGCCGGTTCAAGGTGCCCGCGATCATCCTGTCGGGAGGCGAGCCGCTGGACCGGTTCGATTTCTTCGACATCGCCATGCGCGCGCGCCAAATGGTGCCGATGCTGGCGCTCAGCACCAACGGCACCAGGATCCACGGTGAAACCGCCGACCGCATCGCCGATGTGGGCTTCAGCTATGTCGGTATCTCGCTCGACGGGATCGGCGCCACCAATGACTGGTTCCGGGGCGTCGAGGGCGCCTTCGCCGACGCCCTGCGCGGGGTCCGCGCCTGCAAGGCGCGCGGCATCAAGGTTGGCCTGCGCTTCTGCCTGACCGAAGGCACCCAGCACCATCTGCCCAACCTGCTTCAGCTCTGCGACGACGAGGGCGTGGACAAGTTCTATCTCAGCCACCTGGTCTATGCCGGGCGCGGCGACAAGAACCGGGGCGAGGATGCGGCGCATCTGCGCACACGCCACGCAATGGACCTGCTGCTGGACCGCGCCTGGGTGGCCGCGGCCGAGGACATGCCTCTGGATATCGTAACCGGCAACAACGACGCCGACGCGGGTTATTTCCTGGACTGGGTGCGGCGCAATTTCGATGCCGCGAAAGTGGCGCATATCCGCGCCCATCTGGCCGCCTGGGGTGGCAATTCCAGCGGGCTGGGCGTGGCCAATATCGACAACCTGGGCCGGGTGCATCCCGATACCTATTGGTCCGACTACACGGTGGGCAATGTGAAGACGGCGCCGTTTTCCCAGCTCTGGACCGGGGATGACCCGATGCTGGCGCTGCTGCGCACCCGGCCCCGCCCGCTCAAGGGCCGCTGCGGCGCCTGCACGCTCAAGGATGTCTGCGGCGGCAATACCCGCATCCGCGCCCTGCAATTGACCGGCGATCCCTGGGCCGAGGACCCGGCCTGTTACCTGTCCGATGCCGAGATCGGCGTGACGGGTTCGGACCGCCTGACCGTCACCCCGTTCCGAGGAAAGAAACATGACCCGGCGCATCAGTTCTTTTGACTCCTGTCATCTTGGGGCCGCATCCGCTGCGCCTGCCGCTAGCGGAGGAGCCTCCGGCGGGAGTATTTGGAGCAAAGTGAAATACGGGGTCTGTGCCCTGATGCTGGCCGGACCGGTGGTGGCGGGGCCGGCCGAGGACTATGCCGAATACTGTGCCAGCTGCCACGGCGCGGCGCGGCTGGGCGGGCTGGGACCGGCGCTGATCCCCGAGACGCTGGGCCGGATGCGCGGGCCGAAAGTGGCAGCCGTGATCCGCGAGGGCCGCACCGCAACCCAGATGCCGGGGTTCTCAGACACGCTGGACGAAGCGGCCATCGCCGCGCTGGCGGAGTATGTGAAAGAACCACTGGCCGAGATCCCCGCCTGGGGCGAGGGCGAGATCATGGCGAGCCGGGTGCTGGACGGCGACTATGTGGCCGCCGCCGCGCCGGTCTGGGACGCCGATCCGATGAACATCACCCTGGTGGTGGAAACCGGCGATCATCATGTCAGCGTGCTGGATGGCGATACGTTCGACGTTCTCGACCGCTTCGAAACACCGTTCGCCGTGCATGGCGGACCCAAGTTCAGCCCCGACGGGCGCTATGTCTTCATCATGTCGCGCGACGGCTGGGTGCAGAAATACGACCTCTGGTCGCTGCAACAGGTGGGCCGGGTGCGCGCCGGTCTCAACAGCCGCAACATCGCCATGAGCCATGACGGCAAATGGCTGGCGGTGGCCAATTACCTGCCGATGTCGCTGACCCTGCTGAGCACCGAGGACCTGTCGGTGGCGAAGGTCATGAAGGTGACCGCCAAGGATGGCACGCCCAGCCGGGTCTCGGCCGTCTATCAGGCGCCGCAACGGCAGAGCTTCATCCTGGCGCTCAAGGACGCGCCAGAGATCTGGGAGGTGGCCACCGACCCCGATGCCCACCCGGTTTACGAGGGCTTCATTCATTCGCGAGAGAAGGGCATGGTCGAGGCGATCGCCTCGTCCGAGGGTCTGTTCGCCCGGCGCCGGATCGAAATATCCGAGCCGCTCGACGATTTCTTCTTTTCCGACGATTACCGCAACCTGATCGGCGCCGCGCGCGACGGGGTGCGCGGGGTGGTGGTGAACCTGAACGTCGGGCGCGAGATCGCCGAACTGCCGCTGGAGGGCATGCCGCATCTGGGCTCGGGCATCAGCTGGGCACGCGACGGGCGCCGGGTGATGGCGACGCCACATCTGAAAGAGGGCAAGCTGAGCGTCATCGACACCGAAAGCTGGACCCGCATCGCGACGATCGAGACAGAGGGGCCGGGGTTTTTCCTGCGCAGCCACGAGAACACCCCCTATTTCTGGGCCGATGTGTTCTTTGGCCCCAACAAGGACGCGATGCATGTGATCGACAAGCAGAGCCTGGAAATCGTGCGCACCCTGCGCCCGGCGCCGGGCAAGACGGTGGCGCATGTGGAGTTCACCCGTGACGGCAAACATGCGCTGGTCTCTGTCTGGGAAGAGGATGGCGCGGTCATCGTCTATGACGCCGCAACGCTGGAAGAGCTGCGCCGCCTGCCGATGAAGAAACCCTCGGGGAAATACAATGTCTGGAACAAGATCACCTTCTCGGAAGGCACCAGCCACTGAGCCGGGCGCCGGAGGGCGCTGGCCGGTCTGGAAGCTGGCGTTGCTGCTGTGGCCGGCAGTGACGGCCACCGTGGCGATCAACCTGTTCATGGCGGCGCTGATGCTGCGCGTGCTGGGGGGCACGCCCTTGGGGCCGGTGGCGGCGCTCCTCTGGTCGCTGCCGCTGGGCATTCCGGCCAGCTGGCTGGCCGGGCGCTGGTTGCGGCGCCTGCTGGACGAGGCAGAGAGCTAAGCGCCCTCAGGGCGCACCCTGCCCCCGAGCGCAATCTGGAGCGCGGCTGGTCAGCCGCCCTGTTTCACGGCCTCGGCAGTCAGGATATCCAAAAAGGTTCTGCCGACCGAATTCAGCTTCATGCCGCGGCGTGTCGCGGTCTGGACGCTTACCGGGCGGTCGAACGAGCCGCCGGCAACGATCTTCATGCGGCCCTTGGCGACCCATTCTTCGGCAAAATAGGACGGCAGATACCCGACATACTTGTCGGTCAGGATCAGCAAGGCGATGGCCTCCATCTGGTGCGCGGTCGCATTCGAGGGCAGGTTGCGCGTCTTTGGGGCCACGACGTCTTCGTTCAGATAGGCCCGCTTGGCGAATTGGGCCTGGCGCAGGACCCGTTCTTCGTCTTCCAGGTTGGTCATGTGGAACAACGGGTGGCCAGAGCCGCAATAGAGGCAGACCCGCTCTTCGCAGACCTTGGTGTATAGAATGCCGGGCTTTGGCGAGTGAAAGACGCCGATCCCGATCGGTACCCTTCCATCCAGCACGGCAAATTCGATGTCATCCGGGGCAAGCGAATGCAATTCAATCGTCACATCCGGCGCCAGATCGGTGAACCTCGACAACGCCTGCACGATGGGCGCGGAAGTGTTCGAGGCCCAGTTCTCGATGATGCCAAGGGCGAGATGTCCGAACAGCCGGCCGCGCGAGCCATCCACCGTTTCCTGAAATTCGCCAAGGGCGCCAAACAGCTTTTGCGCCGCCTGATAGACCGTCTCGCCCTTCTCGGTGACGCGAAAGCCCGAACGCCCGCGATCGCACAACCGCATACCCAACCGGGTTTCAAGCTCGGAAATCTGACGTGAGATCGTCGAGGTGGCGACGTTCAGGGCGACCTGAGCGTTCGAAAAACCCTGAGAGTCGACCACGATGCAGAACACCCGCAGCAGGTGGATGTCGGCCTTTGAAATCTGTTTCGCAACCATGCGCCATCATCCTTGCATAATGATGCAAGTTCAATCCTGAACATTGTAATTTAATACACCTGTAACGCGTCCATAGTCATCCCATGAAAGCCGCCCGGGTCACACCGCCACGCACCCGGCCCGGCCAAGGATCGCTTCGTATCAAAGCGACATACACCTCGGAGGAAGCTATGGAAAACCTGACCAGATGGATGACCACGACCGTAATGCTCTCGCTGGGAACCAGCGCGTTTGCCGCCGATGTCGTGATCGGCGTGCCCAACTGGCCGTCGGTCCGCGCGACGGCACATGTCCTGAAGATCGTGCTTGAGGACAATCTTGGCCTGGAGGTCGAGCTGCAGAACGGCAGCAACCCGATCATTTTCGAGGCCATGGATGCGGGCGCCATGCAGGTGCACCCCGAGGTCTGGCTGCCGAACCAGTCGAACCTTCACAACACCTTCGTCAAAGAAAAGGGCACGGTTGCGATGAACCCCAACGGGATCGCGGCCGATCAAGCGATGTGCGTGACCAGGGGCACGGCCGAGCGTACCGGCATCAAGGCCCTGTCCGAATTGAGCGATCCGGACATGGCGGCCAAGTTCGATTCAGATGGCGATGGGCTGGGCGAAATCTGGATCGGCGCGGCAGGGTGGGCCTCGACCAATGTCGAGAAAATCCGCGCCAAATCCTATGGCTACGATCAGACCATGACGCTCAAGGAAATGGACGAGACTCTGGCATTGGCCGAGGTCGATGCCGCGACCGATCAGGACACAAACATCGCCTTCTTCTGCTACACGCCGCACCACATGTTCCAGCTGTACGATCTGGTCCTGCTGGAAGAGCCGCCGCATGATCCGGCGCAATGGAAGGTGGCGCAGCCCACAGACGATCCCAACTGGCTGGAAAACTCCTCTGCCGCAGTCGCCTGGGACAAGGCTTATCTGCACATCCATTATCAGGCCGAAATGGACCCCGCCGCCGCCGCCGTGCTGGCGAAAGTGGATCTGACATCCGACCAGGTTTCGGCCATGGTTTACGCCCTGATCGTCGACGGGATGGACGCCGAAGCCTTTGCCCGAAACTGGGTCGAAGAGAACGCAGATCAGGTCGACAGCTGGCTGAACTAGAAATCTCCCGCTCTGTGCGTGTCTGAACGTCGCGGGGCCAAGGCAAGTGTTGGGCTGACAAATCCCACACTTGCCCTTTTTTCGAACAGGACGAACACACAGGACGAACACCATGGGCACAGACGAGGTCATCCGTTTGGAGCGAGTGTGGAAAGTCTTTGGCGAGCAGGCCGAGGACGCCATCGCCGCTATCCAGGCCCGAGGGCTGAGCAAGGCCGAGGTGCTTGGCGAGTTCGGCTGCGTCGTAGGCATCGCGAATTGTTCCTTCTCGGTGAAAAAGGGAGAGATCTTTTGCGTGATGGGTCTGTCGGGGTCGGGCAAGTCCACGATGGTCCGCCACATCAACCGGTTGATCGAGCCGTCCGCCGGATCCATCACGGTGCTGGGCCAGGATGTTCTGGCGCTGTCGCCCGACCAGCTGCGCAAGATGCGCGCCACCAATCTGGGGATGGTGTTCCAGCATATGGCGCTGTTGCCGCATCGCACGGTGCGCGACAATGTCGCCTTTCCTCTGCAGGTGCGCGGCGAGCCGAAATCGCGCCGTTGGGAGGTCTCGCAGCGCTGCCTTGAGATGGTCGATCTTCAGGGATACGAGGACCGGTTCCCGCGCGAGCTTTCGGGCGGCATGCAGCAACGGGTCGGGCTGGCCCGCGCGCTGGCCTCGGACCCCGATGTGTTGCTGATGGACGAGCCGTTCTCGGCGCTCGACCCGCTCATTCGGCGGCAGCTGCAGGACCAGTTCATGGCGCTGTCGGCGGAACTGGGCAAGACAACCGTTTTCATCACCCATGATCTGGACGAGGCGATCCGTATCGGCACTCGCATTGCCATCATGAAGGACGGCCGGATCGTCCAGATCGGCACGCCCGAGGAGATCGTGACCAGACCGGCAGACGATTACGTGCGGGATTTCGTGGACGGGATTTCCAAGCTGAAGCTCGTCTTCGCCCATTCGATCATGGTGCCGATATCGCAGTATCGGGCGAAGCACTGGGAAAATCTGGATGCAAGCATCCGGGTTTCGCATGCCACCGACCTTGACCACCTGATCGATGTCTCGACCGCCACGGAACAGCCGATCGTGATCACGGCGGATGACGGCACGGATGTTGGGGTGATCGACAAGCCGACACTGTTGAAGGGTATTCAGGGGGGCAAGGCATGAGCGATATGGGAATGCAGGGCGGCCCTGTCGCCCCCAGCACGGCGGTCGGCGATTTTGCGGGTCAGAACGGCGCCTATTACTCGGCGGCCTTCAAGCGCATTCAGGACACCACGGGATTTGCCTGGTCATGGAATACGATGGCGGCCCTGTTTGGCCCGATCTGGGGTGCGGCCCGTGGTGTCTGGGGCTTTTTCTGGATGTTCCTGGTGCTGGAGCTGTTTGCGCTGGTCCAACTCGGGCGGGGTCTGTGGGGAGAGCTTGGATCGCAACAGCTGGCCAAACTGGACCGGGCGCTTGCGAATATCGCCAAGCGCGAGGCGCAGGCGGCAGAGTTGCAGGCCGCTGGCGACGCGGCAGGTGCCGAGGCCAAGCTGAAGATTGCGGAGAACCTCAAGAAGGTCGCCGCCCGTGCACAGGAACAGGCCGATCTGGCCGCTGCCGAGGCGACGTCGATCCTGTTGATCGGACTGGCGCTTTTGCTGCTGGTGAAGCTGCTGGAAGGGTTTTACGCCAATATCGCCTATGAGGCGCATTATCTGAAATGGCGCGCGAAACCGCAAAGCCAGCAGGCCGGGATCAGGACCTCGAGCATCGTCTTTGGGGTGGTCATGGTACTGGCGATCGTTCCGTTGACCCTGCTGCGCTTTACGGTGACCAATCCCGATCAGGTTCTGGCCCGGCTGACGGGCGGGCTGTTCGGGGACACCATCCCGGTGACGCATTTTCCCGTCGAAAAAGAGTATTTCTCGGCGCTTTCGAAACGGGGAGACGCGGGCTTCGATTGGGCCGCTGACAATTTCTCGGATGCGTTCGACGGCATCACGGCGGGCATTCGCTGGTTTCTGGACGGGTTGGAGATCCTGTTGCTGCAAACGCCCTGGCCGGTGGTCATGCTGGTGATCGTCGTCGCGGCCAGCCGGCTGGCGGGCCTGCGCGTCGCGATCTTCACGGCCGCCTCGCTGGCCTATCTGGCCTTCATGGGGTTGTGGGAATTGTCGATGATCACGGTGGCGCTGATCGGTACGGGCGCGATCCTGTGCATCCTCATCGGCGTGCCCTTTGGCATCTGGTTCGGCAAGTCCCGACGCGCCTATGCGATTGCCGAGCCGGTGCTGGATTTCATGCAGACCATGCCGGCCTTTGTCTATCTGATCCCGATCATCGCCTTTTTCGGAACCGGCAAGCCGCCGGGCGTTCTGGCGACACTGATCTTTGCCATGCCGCCCGTGGTTCGCCTGACCGCCTTGGGGATGCGCGGCGTGCCCGAAACCACCAAGGAGGCCGCGATCGCCTTTGGCTGTTCGCCCTGGCAATTGCTGTTCAACGTCGAATTGCCGCTGGCGCTGCCCTCGATCATGACGGGCATCAACCAGACCATCCTGATGTCTCTTTCGATGGTGGTTATCGCCTCGCTGATCGGGGCCGACGGGCTGGGGGCGCTGATCCTGGAATCCCTGCAATACGCGGCCAAGGGCCAGGGCCTGCTGGGCGGGCTTGCCATCCTGCTTTGTGCCATGGTGATCGACCGGATTGCGCAGGGCATCTACCGCAAGCGGGTCGGCGGCGCCTGACGGCCGACCGCTATCCCAATGACCGATACCGCAGCTTTCGTGAAAGGCGACACCATGTCTGACCCACATCTGAATTCCATGATGGAGAACCTGTACTGGTGGGGCATTCCAACCCTTTTCCGTTGCCCCAACCTGCCGCCCGCCGGTCAGGATATCGCCCTGGTCGGGGTGCCCCATTCCACGGGCAACGGCACCACCGAGCGTGACCAGCATCTGGGTCCCCGCGCCTTGCGTAACGTCTCCTCGATGCAGCGGCGCATGCATGGCGGTTTCGGGCTCGACCCGTGGTCGGCGGCCAAGATCGCCGATCTTGGCGATGTGCCCTTTCCCAGGGCCAATGACAACGAAGACTGCATCGAACAGATCACCCGGTTCTTCCGCGAGATCGACGCGGCAGGCGCGCGGCCGATCTCGGTCGGGGGCGACCATTCGATCACCGGCGGCATCATTCAGGCGCTGGGATGTGGTGCCATCACCAGGGGGCAACCCGTCTGTCTTCTGCACCTCGATGCGCACACGGATGTGTTCACCAAGGTGGACCACTTTCTGGGCGCCCGGAAATCCGCCGCCCATTGGGGTGCCTATCTGGCGGATCAGGGCAAGGTGGACCCCGGCCATTCGATGCAGATCGGGCTGCGGGGCCATGCCCGGACGCTGGACTGGCTGCAACCCTCTTATGACTACGGCTACAATGTGGTGACCATGAAAGAGTTCCGCCAGCGCGGGCTTGCCGATGTGGTGGCGCAAATCGGCGAGGTGCTGGCCGGGCGGCCTGTCTATATCACCTTCGATCTGGATTGCCTGGACCCGACCATCGCACCGGGGGTGTCCAACATCGAGGCCGGCGAACGCGGTTTCGACATCGATGAGGCCATCGGCCTGCTGAACGCGGTGCGTGGGCTCAACATCATTGGCGGCGATATCGTCTGTATGATGCCGACCAAGGACAGTCCGAATCAGATCACCGCCCTGACCGCCGGGGCTGTCATGTTCGAGATGATCTCGATGGTGGCCGAAAACATTGCCAATCAAGCCAGGGGAGCAGGCACATGAGCCAGAAGGATACGGAGTTCTTTCAGCCGGTCTCGGGGATGGATCTGCCGCGCTTTGCCGGGGTGCCGACATTCATGCGCCTGCCGCATGTGACGCCCGACCATGCGGCTTACGATCAGGTCCAGATTGGCCTTGTCGGTGTGCCCTGGGATGCGGGCACCACGAACCGCCCCGGCCCGCGCCATGGCCCGCGCCAGCTGCGCGACCTCTCCACCATGATCAGGGCGGGCAACCCGGCGACCGGGGTCAATCCCTTTGCACTGGTCAATTGCGCCGATCTGGGCGACGTGGCCCCCAACCCGATCGACATCATGGACTGCATGGACCGGATTTCCCGGTTTTATGCCGGCCTGAAATCCAGCGGCATCCTTCCCGTCACCGCTGGCGGCGATCACCTTACGACCTTGCCGGTGCTGCGCGGGCTGGCCAGTGACGCGCCGGTCGGTCTGATCCAGTTCGACAGTCACACCGATCTGTTCGACAGCTACTTCGGCGGCAACAAATACACTCATGGCACCCCGTTCCGGCGTGCCATCGAAGAGGGCCTGGTCGACCCCAGGCGCATGGTGCAGATCGGCATTCGCGGCACCGCCTACAATACCGAGGACGTGGAATGGGGCGAGGCGCAGGGCGTCCGGATCATCAGGATCGAGGAATTCTTTGACCGGGGCGTGGCCGATGTCATGGCCGAGGCGCGCGACATCGTCGGGGACAAGCCAACCTATTGCACCTTTGACATCGATTTCGTCGATCCGGCCTATGCCCCCGGAACCGGAACGCCCGAGGTCGGCGGGCCGAACAGTTTTCAGGCCTTGCAGGTGGTGCGCGAATTGTCAGGGCTGACGCTGATCGGTGCGGATCTCGTTGAGGTCTCGCCGCCGTTTGACGCGCAGGGAAACACCGCCTGGCTGGGTGCGTCGATCCTGTTCGAGATGCTCTGCGTCTGTGCCAAGGCCATCTCTGCGCGCGCGCGGGATGCCTGATCTCGTCACGGCAAAATGTGCCCCCGTCCTGCTTGAGTCCTGAGCGCGCTGTCTCGTGCTTTCACAACCTGGACCTTGAAGGATGGGGGCATGACCGGGCGCGACAGAACTGCACCCGGACAGAGGCCAGATGCGTCTGCACCCTCAACGATACGCGGCTGTAGGAGACAAAACGCTTGCCTTCTCGTTGGATTCTGGCCAATCGAATTCCATGCGGTTGCGATCCTTTGTATTCCCGACGATTGCGACGGCTGTCGTCGCGATCAGCGTTTTCAAGGTTTCCTATGGGTATTTCCAATCCGAGGAACGCACGAAAGCGCGCGGTCGGCTTTCGCTTTATCAGACCTCGGTTTCGGGCGAGCTGGAGCGGTTCTCGCATCTGACCTATGTGCTGGCGCGTGATCCCGTGGTGATCGAGACGGCAAATGGCGGGGCGCGCAGGGATCTCAATATTCGGTTGGAGGCATTCGCCAAGCAGGCGGGGCTGGACGCCATTTATCTGATCAAGCCCGATGGCTTTACCATCGCCGCGTCCAATCATCGTGAACCGGGCAGCTTTGTCGGGCAGAACTATGCCTTTCGGCCGTATTTTCAGGACGCGCTGGCCGGGCAACAGGGGCGGTTCTACGCCATAGGCGCAACCACGGGTCTGCCGGGCTATTTTATCGCCGACGCGGTCCATGGCGATCCCGAAACACCTGCGGGCGTGATCGCGATCAAGATCAGTCTGACCAAGCTGGAAGAAAGCTGGCTGGGCTCTGGTGAACAGGTTTTTCTGGCCAATCAGGACGGCGTTGTCCTGCTCGCGTCCGATCCCGCATGGCGGTACAAGACCCTGTCGCCGCTTTCGGACATGCGCCGGCAAGAGATCAAGGCCGCGCGACAGTTCTCGGGCCAGGAACTCGACCCGCTGGACTGGGCGGTCCTGCCGGACCGGCGGGCCCGGATTGCCGGGTCCGAGCGTCTGCACCTGGTGGGCAGCGATTTGCCCCATGGCTGGGAGCTGCATTTCTTTGCCAGCGATGATCAGGCCCTTACCCGTTCCTGGCTGGTGACGGCGCTTGTCGTCATTCTTGCGGCGATCGGATTTATCGCCTTTCAGATTCAGCGCGCCCGCCGCGTCGATGCCGAATTGCGGCGCTCGGCGCGCGAGGAGGCCGAACTGCGCCTGGCCAACGAACAGTTGGCGAAGGAAATACAGGAACGCATGACCGCCGAACGCCGCCTCAAGCGAACCCAGAGTGAGTTGGAACGCGCCAGCAGGCTGGCCGCGCTTGGCCGGCTGGCGGCCTCGGTCACCCATGAGTTGGGCCAACCCATCGCGGCCATGCGCAATCATCTTGTCGCGACCGAGATGGCTGGCGGCGCGCAGACCAGATTGGCGGCAAACATCGCCGGTCTTGTCGAGCGGATGGAGGGCATCACCCGCCAGCTCAAGTTCTTTGCAAGCTCGACAACCGAGGAGTTCACCGCAATCGACCTGCGCGACGCCATTCGGGTATCGCTCGACCTGGTCGCGCCCAATCTGGAACAGTCCGGAACCGGTGTTCGCCTCGATCTTCCGGACACCCCTGTGCATATCCGCGGCATTCGGCTCCGCATCGAGCAGGTCATGACCAATCTTCTGCGCAACGCGATTGATGCGACCGAAGACAGCACCGACCCGATGATCCGGATCCGCGCCGGTACAGACAGCGATGACGCCTGGGTAGAGATCAAGGACAACGGGCATGGTCTGGGCACTGCCACCTTGGCCGATTTGCAGGAGCCGTTTGTGACCACCCGCGAAAGCGGGCGCGGCATGGGGCTGGGTCTTGCGATTTCGGCGAGTATCGTGAAAGACCATGATGGCAAGATGTCGGCCTGCGACAGCGACACCGGCGGGGCTGTCTTTCGGGTCACCTTCCCCCTCACTGCGTCAGAGGATGGATAGAAAGCGTGGAAGAAAGACGCCCCTACAGCATTCTGGTCATCGACGATGACAAATCCATGCGGTTGTCGCTGGTCGACCTGCTTGAGGCGGCTGGCTGGCAGGTCGAGGCGATTGCACGCGCCACATTGGTGGCCGCCAAGTTGGACGACAACCCGCCGGATGTGATCCTGTCCGACATACGCATGCCCGGCATGACGGGGCTGGAACTGTTGTCGAGCCTGGACCACGCCAGCGCGCCGCCGCTGGTGCTGATCTCGGCCCATGGGGACATTCCCATGGCGGTTCAGGCGATGCGGGACGGGGCCTATAGTTTCGTCGAGAAACCTTACGAGCCGCGCCGTTTGCTGAGCATTCTGACCCATGCGGCGGAACAGAACCGGATGCAGCAGGACAATTCCCGGCTGAAGGAACGTCTGATCCGCCTATCCGGCCTCGACCGCATCCTGCTGGGGCAAACCGCAGAGATCGTCTCGCTGCGGCAGGATATTCTGGACCTCGCCGGCACCCGCGCGACGGTGCTGATCACCGGCGAAACCGGCACCGGCAAAGAGTTGGTGGCCCATGCGCTGCATGATCTAGGCGGCGATGGTCAGGCGCCATTTCTGGCGCTCAACTGCGCGGCGCTGTCGCAGGACACGTTCGAAACCGAAATGTTCGGGATCGCGGGACAAAGTGAAGGACGGTTGGCCAAGGCCTCGGGCGGAACCTTGTTTCTGGACGAAATCTGCTCCTGCCCCGCTGCGGTGCAGGCCAAGCTGTTGCGCGTTCTCGAGGACAAGCAAATTCTGCCGGTCGGTGCATCGAGCGCAATCAAAGCCGAGTTCCGGGTCATTTCCGCCACCAGCGAGGATGTCCAGGACGCCGTGAGCGCGGGACGGTTGCGCCAAGATCTGCTGTTTCGCATCAACACCGTTGTTCTTGGTCTTCCGTCCCTGCGGCATCGGCGCGACGACCTGATGCTGCTGGCCCGGCATTTCCTGGAACATTACGCCCATGTCTACGAATTGGCGGTGCCGAAGATGTCGCAAGACGATATGGCGGCGCTTCTGGCCCATGACTGGCCCGGCAATGTGCGCGAATTGCGCAACGTGTGCGAACGCCGGGTGCTGGCCGCGCGGCGCGGAGGTGGGTCCATGGCAAGGGCCATCGCCGCCGATCAGCAGCTTGACGACGTTCCCGGCACCCTGCGCGAGGCGGTTGCCGTCTTCGAGCGCGAGTTGATCAGCAAGGCGATCCAGGCGCATGAAGGCCGCATGGATGCCGCCGCCGAAGCCTTGGGGATCGGTCGGCGGACACTGAACGAAAAGATCGTCAAGCTCGGGCTCGACAAGGGCGCGTTGCTCTGACCGCCCTGCCCTGCGGAAATCCGCAGGCCGGTTGGTTTCGCCCACGCGATTTCCTTCATAGGCAGCTTTGAAAGGGCTCACGATACTGAGAGTGCAATCAAATTCGCAAACTCTGGGAGGAGCCTTATGCAAAACACTTTGAAGGGGGTGGCCATTGCCGCGCTGACGGTATCGTTTGTGGGGGAGGCTGGAGCCACTGAATGGAATGTGTCGGTTTGGGGTAAGCGTCGTGCGTTTACGGAGCATGTCGAGAAGCTTGCGGAGCTGGTGAGCGAGAAGACGGGGGGCGCGTTCACCATCAATGTGAGCTATGGCGGCCTGTCCAAGCCGAAGGAGAACCTGGACGGGATCTCGATCGGGGCGTTTGAGATGGCGCAGTTCTGTGCGGGCTATCATGCGGACAAGAACCGGGCGATCACGGTGCTGGAGCTTCCGTTTCTGGGGGTGAACACGCTGGCCGAGGAAGTGGCGGTCTCGAACGCGGTCTATGCCCATCCGGCGGCGCAGCAGGAGATGGCGCAGTGGAACGCCAGGCTGCTGATGACCTCGCCGATGCCGCAGTACAACCTGGTGGGCACCGGCGCGCCGCGCGACGAGCTGGCCGAGTTCGAGGGCATGCGGGTGCGCGCCACCGGCGGTCTGGGCGCGGCCTTCTCGGCGGTGGGCGGGGTGCCGACCTCGGTGCCGGCGACCGAGGCCTATAACGCGATGGAATCGGGTGTTGTGGACACGGTGGCCTTTGCCCAGCACGCGCATCTGAGCTTTGGCACCATCAACAAGGCCGACTGGTGGACCGCCAACCTGAACCCGGGCACGGTGAACTGCCCGGTGGTGGTCAATATCGACGCCTATGAGGCGCTGAGCGATGACGAGCGCGCGGCGCTGGACAGTTCGGTGGACGAGGCGATTGCCCATTACCTGACCAATTACGGCGCCCTGCTGAAGAAGTGGGACGATGTGCTGGCCGAGAAGGGCGTTGAGAAGGTGATGATCTCGGACGCGGTGCTAGAAGAGTTCCGCGCCAAGGTGGCCGGCCCGATCAGCGCCAAATGGGTCGAGGACATGACTGCGCAGGGCCTGCCGGGGCAGGAGCTGCTGGACCTGGTGCATGCGACGCTGAAGGCGGCGCGCGGCAGCTGAGGCCGCGACAGGGGCCGGGCGCTGTCGTCCGGCCCGTTTCATCTTTGCGATCCGGAATCTAGGGAGGCTTTGCCATGGCAGGGCATGCATCAGTATTGCAGGACGGCAGCGCGCTGAGCCGGCTGGACCGGGCGCTGTTGCGGCTGGAACGGGGTCTGGCGCTGATCAGCGGGCTGGCGGTGTTTTCGCTGATGCTGCTGGCGGTGGTCTCGGTGGGCGGCCGCAACGCGATGAACGCGCCGCTGCCGGGCTATGTGGACTGGATCGAGCAGGCGATGCCGCTGATCGCCTTCATGGGGATCGCCTTTGTGCAGCGCGAGGGCGGCCATATCCGGATGGACCTGGTCATCGGGCAGCTCAAGGGGCGGGCGCTGTGGCTGTTCGAGCTGATCTCGGTGCTGCTGATCCTGGGCTTGATGATGCTCCTGGTCTGGGGCAGCTGGGCGCATTTCCTGCGGGCCTTTGATATGGGGGCGCCGCTGTGGAGCCGCGACAGCTCGATCGATATCGGCATCCCGCTCTGGCCGTCCAAGCTGTTGGCGCCGGTGGCGTTTTCGGTGCTGTGCCTGCGTCTGGGCCTGCAGGTCTGGGGCTATGGGCGGGCCTTTGTGCTGGGGCTCGAGGCGCCGGTGGCGGTGCCGCTGATCCAGGACGTGGCCGCCCAGGCGGCGGCCGAGGCGGAACAATTGGCGGGGCATGACAATGGATAGTATCGATATCGGCCTCTGGGTCACCGGCGGCCTTCTGGTTCTGGTCCTGACCGGCATGCGGGTGGCCTTTGCCGCCGCGCTGGCGGGGTTGGTGGGGCTGGTCTGGATCTTCTGGGCCAAGTTCGGCTATGACCCCGACCGCTTTGGCAAGGCGCTGACGGTGGCGGTCAAGACCGCCGGGCAGGTGCCTCATTCCAAGGTGTCGAGCCAGGCGCTGAGCCTGATCCCGACCTTCATCCTGATCGGATACCTGGCCTATTACGCCGGGCTGACGCGGGCGCTGTTCGAGGCGGCCAAGCGCTGGATGGCCTGGGTGCCGGGCGGGCTGGCGGTGTCGACGGTGTTTGCCACCGCGGGCTTTGCCGCGGTGTCCGGGGCATCGGTGGCGACCTCGGCGGTGTTTGCCCGCATCGCCATCCCCGAGATGCTGGCGATCGGCTATAACAAGCGCTTTGCGGCCGGCGTGGTGGCGGCGGCGGGCACGCTGGCCTCGCTGATCCCGCCCTCGGCGATCCTGGTGATCTATGCGATCATCGTGGAACAGGATGTGGGCAAGCTGTTGCTGGCGGGCTTTGTGCCCGGCGCCTTCAGCGCGGTGATCTATGTGGCGCTGATCGTGGGCATCGCGGTGGTGTTCAAATCGGTGGGCCCGCCGGTGACCGGCTTCACCTGGCGGCAGCGGTTCGCATCGCTGCCGGGCGCGCTGCCCATCGTGTTCGTGGTCGTGATCATCATCTCCTTTGTCTACAACCCCTTTGGCGGCGATGCCTGGGGTACGCCCACCGAGGGCGGCGCGCTGGGGGCCTTCGTGGTGTTCTGCATGGCGGTGTTCAGGGGCATGAAATGGGCCGAGTTCAAGAGCGCGCTGCTGGAGACGGCCAAGCTGACGGTGATGATCTTCACCATCATCTGGGGGGTGCTGATCTATGTGCGCTTCCTGGGCTTTGCCGACCTGCCCGGCGCCTTCTCGGACTGGATCACCAGCCTGCAGATGTCGCCGATGCTGATCCTGGTCTGCATCCTGTTGGCCTATGCGGTGCTGGGCATGTTCATGGATGCGATCGGCATGCTGCTGTTGACCCTGCCGGTGGTCTATCCGGCGGTGATGGCGCTGAACGGCGGCGAGGCGGTCAGCGCCGCCGACAGCGCATTCGGCATGTCGGGCCCGATGTGCGCGATCTGGTTCGGCATCCTGGTGGTGAAAATGGCCGAGTTCTGCCTGATCACCCCGCCGATCGGGCTCAACTGCTTCGTCGTGGCCGGCGTGCGCCCGGATCTCAGCGTACAGGACGTGTTCCGCGGCGTGATGCCCTTCTTCGTCGCCGACGCCGTAACCATCGCCCTCCTCGTCGCCTTCCCGCAAATCGTCCTATGGCTGCCGGGGCAAGTCTGACCCTCGGCGGGTTCACACACGGTGCAACAGATGCAATCGGCTGGCTTGCGCGAGGGGTGGGAAGGAAACCACCCCTCGCGCAGGCCAGCTCTGCACCAAGCGCTTCCGGCCCGGGTCGGTCAGGCGCAAACTGATCTTGCGATGGACGTTTTGGGTGATCCGTTGACGCTTTGCACATAGGCGGGCGCGTCGCGACGCCTCGCCAATCGCGGCTCGAGTCGCTACTTCAGACCGTTCACATTCAGATAGACCGCGTAGAGAGAGCTGGTCGCCGCGATGAATAGGCGGTTCAGTTTGGCGCCGCCAAAGCAAAGGTTACCTACGATCTCGGGTATGTGGATCTTGCCGATCAGCCTGCCTTCGGGGTTCAGGCAGTGCACGCCATCGGCAGCAGAGCTCCAGATACGGCCGTCGCGGTCGAGCCGGAAGCCATCGAAAAATCCATTGCTGCATTCGGCAAACACCTCGCCACCCGAGACCCCTTTGCCGTCAGGCATAAGCGTGAGTTTGCGGATGTGGGCCGGCCCGCCTTCCTGGTGGGTGCCCCCGGTATCGGAGACAAAGAGCGATTTTTCGTCAGCGGAAAAGGCCAACCCGTTCGGCTTGACGAAATCTGTGGCCACGGCGGTGACCCGCAAGGTTTCCGGATCCCAGCGGTAGACATGGCAGGCCCCGATCTCGCTCTCGGCGCGGTCGCCTTCGTAGTCCATCATGATCCCGTAGGCGGGATCGGTGAACCAGATGGAGCCATCGGATTTCACTACGACATCATTTGGCGAGTTTAGCCGCTTGCCTGCCACTGCCTCGGCAATGACGGTGATCTCGCCGTCATGTTCCGTGCGCGTGACCCGTCGGGCAAGATGTTCGCAGGAAACCAGCCTGCCCTGGCCATCCACGGTATTGCCGTTGCTGTTGTTTGACGGGCGCCGGAACTCGGACACCGATCCATCGGTTTCATCCCAGCGCATGATCCGATTGTTCGGGATATCCGACCAGATCAGATAGCGGCCAGCCGGGAACCATGCAGGCCCTTCTGACCATCGCGCGCCGGTCCAGAGCCGCTCGACCCGGGCATGACCGATGAAACAGGCGTTGAACTCAAGTTCGATGGTCTCAAAACCGGTGCCTTCCAAGACTCCAAACATGGAAAACTGTCCTCCTCTGGCATTACAGGGTTCGCTTGTTCAAGCGTTGGTTGGGGGCATCTTACCAACTTTGTGACCGGTCACAATAGAGCTCGGACCCATATCTTTCGGGCATTCGGGATATTTTTTTTCAGAGGTTCTTCAGACTCGGGCGAAACTCTAGCACGGGCGGTAATGTGATATGTTGGGCCGTCTGGGGAGATCTCTGTTTCGGGTCCAGGAGACGAAGGATCAGCGAGCCGGTTTCACGACCGATCGCAATGGGATCGACCCGCACGGTGCTGATCTCGGGCGAGGCAAAACGGGAGACCTCGAAATTGCCGAAACCGACCACAGAGACCTGTTCGGGTACGGCGACCCCGATGCTTTTCAGCCGACTCAACAGGCCAAATGCAGGCATGTCAGAGACACAGAATATGCAATCCGTATCGGGGTATTCCTGCAGGATAAGCTCTGCCGCGGCGACACCATCTTCGATCGACAAGGGCGGTGCGCCAAGACGGATCTCTTGGTCGGGGTTCAGACCGGCCTCGCGCATAGCGCGCTTGAAACCGGCCCGCCTGGCGGCTCCTCGGGTCCAGTCATCATCCTTTTCGCCCAGGAAAACGATCTTGCGAAAGCCCCGTGCCAACAGCGCGTTCGTCATGTCATAGGCGGCACGTTCGTTGGAGAAGCCGACGGTGTGGCCGATCGGATGGGCC
Organism: Ruegeria pomeroyi DSS-3; assembly: GCF_000011965.2. Taxonomy (NCBI): domain Bacteria; kingdom Pseudomonadati; phylum Pseudomonadota; class Alphaproteobacteria; order Rhodobacterales; family Roseobacteraceae; genus Ruegeria; species Ruegeria pomeroyi. The sequence continues at coordinate 266,391 of NC_006569.1, forward strand.
GGTTTCTCCCAGATCTCAACAATGGGGATCGAGGCGCGTTGCAGCAACCGGATGGTCTGTTCGGTGTGACCGTCATAAGATAGAACCATCGCCTCGGGACGGCGCCGTAGCATGGTTTCGACAAGCTGCTCCTCTCGCTCGGGTGAATAGGCGGTATAGCCCAGGAGCAATTGCAGTCCGCCCTGTTCAAGTACATCGGTCAGGGATTGCGCTGTCTGCGCAAAGTGCAGGTTGTTCAGCGAGGGCAACAAGAGGCCGACAAACCCTGACCTTTTTGTTGTCAATGAGCCCGCGACTTGATCCGGGACATAGTTCATGTCCTTGACAACCTTCAGGATGCGCTCCCGCGTCTCGGAAGAAATCGGGCTGTCCTTCTTCAAAGCACGGCTGACCGTCATTCTGGATACACCCGCCGCCTTGGCGACATCGCGCATCGTGACGGGTCTGTGACCGGGTTTCCTGCTGTCCATCGCTCGCTGTTCTTCTCTGTTTCGCTCAGAGACTAAAGCAGCCCAAACCCGGTCACAATCTTGCTTGTTACTCTCTGAGTTCCGAAGGCAGCAGCGCGCTCGGGATGTTCTGGTAGCTAACCGGACGCAGCCAACGCGCAATTGCCAATGTACCGACCGAGGTCGCACGTACATCTGTGCTGGCCGGATATGGGCCACCATGCATCATGGACGAACAGACTTCGACACCCGTTGCAAAACCATTTGCCAGAATGCGCCCGGCCTTCTCTTCGACAATTGGCATGAGCACCGCGGCCAGATCAGCATCCGCGTCATCCAGGTGAAGCGTTACGGTCAACTGGCCTTCCAGGATTTCGGCCAGTTCCACCATTTCCGCAACATCGTCGCACAGGACTATGATCCCGGCAGAGCCAAAGATCTCCTGTTGCAGGATCGGGTTCGCCATCCATGCCCTTGCTGTCACCTTGAACAGCGCAGGCAAGCCGGACCGGGCCGCCTTTGCTGTTCCACAGCCAGCCACTTCTTCTATCAGGCCGGACACTCCCTTGACGCCACTCTCAAAGGCTTTGTGGATGCCGTCAGTCAGCATCTTTTGTTCCGGCGTCTTGCGCAGCGCATCGACACAGGCAGCCTCAAGAGCGTCAGCCGGATCGCCCTTGACCATGACCGCGATGCCGGGGTTGGTACAGAACTGTCCCGCCCCCATGGTCAGGGACGCGGCCCAGCCTGCACCGATTTCTGCGGCGCGGGCGTCCATGGCTGCCGGCAGGCAGAACATCGGGTTCACCGAACCCAATTCACCATAGAAGGGGATCGGATGGGGACGTGCGTGGCACTGATCATAGAGCTCCCGACCGCCGGCGAGTGAGCCGGTAAACCCGACGGCCGTGATCTCGGGATGCTGAACCAGCGCCGAGCCAACTTCGCGGCCGGAGCCTTGCAGCATCTGAAAGGTTGCCTTGGGCATGTTGCAGGCAAGAATTGCCGTCTCGATCGCCTGCGCAACCAGATCGGCGGTTCCTGCATGGGCGCTATGGCCCTTGACAATGACCGGGCAGCCCGCCGCCAGGGCCGAGGCCGTGTCACCGCCCGCCGTCGAGAAGGCCAGGGGAAAGTTCGAGGCCCCGAAGACCACGACCGGCCCGATGGCCTTGTGCGTCAGGCGCAAATCCGGGCGTGGCAGTGGTGCGCGATCCGGCAAGGCGCCATCCTTGCGAATATCAAGATAGTCGGTCCCTTCGATCAGGTCGGCAAACATCCGCAACTGGCCTGTTGTCCGGCCGCGTTCACCGATGAGGCGCATCTCGGGCAGGCCCGTTTCCGCCATACCGGTGCGGGTGATCTCGTCCCCAAGCTTGTCTATCTCTTCCGCAATCGCGCGGAGAAAGGCCGCCCGCTCGCCCCGGGCAGTTTTGCTATAGGCGCGAAAATCGCGGCGCGCGGCCTGGCAGGCCGCGTTCACCTGGGCCTTGGTCGCCAGGGCAAAGCTCTGCCCCGCCAGATCGGCGGAATGCGCCACGTTGTCCGATCCGACCCAAACGCCGTCAATCAGGTTCTTTCCATTTATCATTCTATTTTCCCCAGTTCAGGACCAGCGGGTCCAGAGGTCTCAAAAGGTCGATTAGCCGGGCCCGGATCGCCGGGTGCAGGGGGTCGATCGGGTGGCGACAGAAATCGGATCGAATGACCCCGCCCTCGACCATGGCCGCCTTGCAGCTCTGCCATCCGCATTGGCGGTTTTCATGATTGATGGCCATGGCGACCCGGCCATAGGCTGCCGTCGCTTCATCCAGGCGACCGGCATGATAGTGGGTGAGCACCGGCTTGATCTGATCAACGATCATGCCCGAGGTCATCGACCCCGTCGCGCCCGCATCCAGATCGGCCAGAAGCGTGATGGCTTCTTCACCGTCAAAAGGTGCCTCGATGGCGGCCCCGCCTTGCTCGATCAGGGCGCGCAGCTTGTTGGCCGCACGCGGGCATTCGATCTTGAAAAGCCGCACCATGTCGATTTCCTGCGCCATCCTGACCAGCAGGGGTACCGGCAGATCGACGCCCGACAGGGGGGCGTCCTGCACCATGATCGGAATGCCGACCTCGCCCACTGCCTTGAACTGGTCGAATGTCTGCTGAGCGGTGCCCTTCAACAGGGCGCCGTGATAGGGCGGCATCATCATCACGATGTCCGCGCCAAGACCTTTGGCGAACCTGGCCCGTTCCACGGCGATCTGCGTGGCAAAGTGGCTGATGGTAACGATCATCGGCACCCGGCCCGCAACATGTTCCAGGCAGAGGCGTGTCAGGGTTTCGCGTTCCGCATCCGAAATCAGGAACTGTTCCGAAAAGTTGGCGAGAATGCAGATCCCGTCGGCCCCCTGGTCGATCAGGCAGTCGAGAACGCGCTTCATGCCGTCGAGATCAAGCGAGCCGTCATCGTGGAACGGCGTCGGCGCAACGGGCCATATGCCAGTATATCTGGTCGACATGATTACTCCTGAATCTCAAAGTGTTTCAGATACTTGTCGGTGATCGAGATGCCCAGACCCGGGATGTTGTCATCCAGATCAAGGAAGCCGTCCACAGCAGCGGGATCGCCTTCGAAGATGTAGTAGAACAGCTCGTTTCCGACCTCGACGTCAAAGACCGGGAAGTATTCACTGATCATGCAATTCGCATTGGCCATGGTCAGGTGATAATTGTGCATCTGCCCGGCATGGGGGATGACAGGCACCTGGAAGGCCTCGGCGATGGCGTTGATCTTCTGCGCCGCAGTGATGCCGCCGACCCGGTTGGTATCGTATTGCAGGACCGAAACGGCCTTCTTCTCGATCAGGTCCTTGCACCCGATCACCGAGAACTCGTGCTCGCCCCCGGAGATCGGAACGATGTTCATGGCGTTCAGTTCACGATAGCCCTCGACATCGTCGGCGATGACCGGTTCCTCCAGCCAGCGCGGCTCATACTTGACCAGTTTCGGCAGCATCCGCTTGGTATAGTCAAGATTCCAGCCCTGATAGCATTCCAGCATCAGATCGACGTCATAGCCGATCACCTCGCGCACGGCCTCGACCCGCTTGAGGTTCTCGCGCATCCCGGCCATGCCATCCTTGGGACCCCAGCCAAAGCGCATCTTGTAGCCGGGATAGTTGTTCTTCCTGGCTTCTTCGGCCTCTGCCTGCATGGTGTCGATGGGGCCAGAGTAGAGCTTGGAATAATAAACCGGGATCTTCTCTTTGGTGCGCCCGCCGAGCAGCTTGAAGACAGGCTTGCCCGTCAGCTTGCCCATCAGGTCCCAGATCGCCAGATCGACGGCAGAAATGGCGGTCATCCCGATACCCTTGCGGCCCCAGGCGTGGGAGCGGCGGTACATCTTTTCCCAGAGATAGGCATAGTCGAACGGGTCTTCGCCGATCACCATGGGTGCAAACCAGTCGTCGATGGCCTTTTTCACAACCGTGGGGGCTAGGGCCGCGTTGCCGATGCCTATAGTGCCGTCATCGGTTTCGACCTCGCAGGTCAGCCACTGGTGGAAACGGAACGAGGACATGGCATCGCCCTTGTCCCAAAGCACGTCCGAGGCATTGGTGCAGAAGTTTCCGGTGGGCGGCACGGTCGGGCCGGTCCAGTTCCAGACGCGGGTGCGTACAGATTTGATCTTGCTCATTGAGTGTCTCCTGATGCCGCTTCGCGGTCGGCGCGGTGGGTTTTTGCCATGCGCACCAGCAGGTCAAAGGCCTGACGGGTTGCGCCAACATTTGCTTTGTTCTGTCCTGCGATATCGAAGGCGGTGCCATGGGCAGGGGTCGCGACGGGGATCGGCAAGCCGCCGGCCACGGTGACCCCGCGCTCAAATCCCATCAGTTTGATCGCGATCTGACCCTGGTCGTGATACATGGTCACGACCGCATCGACCTCACCCCGTTTTGCCTTGAGAAAGACCGTGTCAGACGGCCAGGGCCCGGTGACATCCAGTTGCTTTTCCTGTGCCTGTCTGACAGCGGGTTCGAGAATGTCTATCTCTTCCCGGCCAAATTTCCCGTTGTCTCCGGCATGAGGATTAAGCGCCGCCACAGCGATCCTTGGGCGGGCTTTGCCGGCTTTGCGCAGGGTGTCATTGGCAAGGTTCACCGCCCGCAGGATGCCTTCCTGGGAAATATTGGCGGCGACATCCTTCAGCCCGATGTGCGAGGTGACACGGGTGGTCATCAAATCGTCAAGGACGTTGATTTCGGAATGATAACCCGCAAAGCCAAGATAGCGGGCCATGTATTTGTGTTCATCTTCTGCGTTCAGTCCCGCAGCGGTCATCGCCGCCTTGTTGAAGGGGCCAAAAAGCACCCCATCCACCAGCCCCGCCTGCGCAAGGTCGAGTGCCTTTTCGAGGCAACGCAACGAGGTCGTGCCACCGGCAACCGTCACTTCGCCGATGCTGATCTCGCTCGGGTCAATGGTCTGCATGTTCAGATGAGCCAACCCGGTCTGAATTGGAATGGCGCGCGGATCGAGGCTGTTCAACGGCACCTCTTGCCCGGCCTGGGCCGCACCCTGCTCCCAAAGATGGCGATCCCCCACCAAGAGCACGTTGGCCGCCTCCAGAACACCTTCGTCATTCAGCAGCTTTGCGATCAACTCCGGTCCGATGCCCGACGGGTCGCCCGGTACGATAGCAATACGAGGTTTGCTCATGCGTTTACCTCCCAATGTTTGGAATATCCCTCCGGGAGGATAACCATCACATCTGGTTCCTTCCCGGTGTCAAAGGTTTGAACAACTTCGAAAGTATCGAGGTTGAACCGCTGCACCTGTTCGCAATCAATGGCGATATAGGCATAGGCAGCTTCGTCATCGATGCAGAGCGCCAGCGGGTTCGCCGGGGTCTTCTGTTCGTGAAGCATTTCGCCGGTGGCTTCGTCGAAGACGCTGAACGAGCCGCCGTGATGGTTCATGGTCACAAGGCGGTTGCGCTTGGCGTCATAGTAGACTCGGCAAGGGTCCTGCGGGGTTGGAAAGATGCGCTGAACCTGCAGTGTCTTGGTGTCTACCACCGCAACCGTGTTGGAAATCCGCTGTGAGGTATAAAGTACACCGGCCTCCTCGCGCAGGCAGCGCCCTTCCGGTTTCTCGCCGGTCTTGATCGAAACCGGGATCCGGGTGGGATCATAGGGATCAAGAACCGTCACATCCCCGGAATTGAGGTTCATCGAATAGGCGGTTCGCCCGTCACCCGTGAGCGCAAAGAGATGCGGCTTCTCGCCACCGACCGGTGTCACATGATCCCAGCCCTGATCGAAGGCACGCGGGTTTTCCTTGACCAAGAGATGCCCGGACCATTCCGACAGAACGTAAAGACGGCCCTGGGCATCCAGACTGATGCCATGGGGGCGTGCGTGCTCTCCCAGATCATAGCGGTGCACGATCTCTTGCTTGCGGATATCGATGACGATCACCGAGCGGCCATCGGTACCCTCAACGCCCGAGTTCTGGACACCGTAATGCCCCACATAGGCATAGTGGTTGTCCTGATCGACGACAAACTCATGCGGGAAATCCGGCAAGGCCAGACGCCCCTGCAAAGCGCCAGTCTCGGTGTCATACCAACTGACACAGTGGCTAGATTTCTCGATGAGCATCATGGTTTGAGACATGAAATCTCCTGATTTCCAGATATGTGACCGGTCACATCGTTATGGGCCGGACAAGGCGCAGTCAATCCCTGGCCAAGGTGTTCCGCCCTTGATGACCGCAGTGTGATTGCCCTTAGGCGAAGTCCGTTTCCGCCCCGATTGCAGCCAATGCCGCCTTGGCAACGGCGATATCCTGATTGCCACTGCCAGAGCCGACGCCGATGCCGCCCAGCAAGGTTGACTCGCTGATAATCGGAAGCCCGCCAGGCAACCCGGTGACATCGCCTCCCGTCGCGCTTGCGATGAAGGGGCGGACCGCTTCGGGAATGTTTGTGGTCGGCGCGCCAATCGAGGAAGCCGTCAGCGCCTTGCTCCGCGCCGATTTCCGGCTGAGGAACTTGGCGCCGGACATGCGCACCTCGGCCAGCAGTTCGCCGCTTGCATCGACAATGACGATGCACTGCGGCTGGCCGATCTTTTCGGCCTCGGCAATGGCAGCCTCGAGCATTTTCATAGTGCCCTTGTGCGTCAAAGCCCGGGTCTTGATCGTGTTTTCCATTTTTCCGCCTATTGCGAGGGGTCCGCACAGACCCGCATGCGTTTCATGACAGAGCCGAGGCAGAGCCCGCAGCCTGCGGGCTCTGCGCCATCCGGCCGATTACTTGGATGCGGCAAGGATTGCCTTGATCAGGCCGTCGCCATGCTGCGCGACAAAGCTGTCCCAAACCGGGGTGATTGCCGCCTGGAAGGCCGCGCCATCGACATCGTCGTTGACGGTCATGCCGGCTGCTTCAAGATCGGCGATCATGCCATCCTCTTTCTCGATGCTCAGCTTGCGCTGAAGGTCGACCGCTTCTTTTGCGACATCCAGAACGATCTTCTGTTCATCGTCCGACAGGCCCTCAAAGGCCTTGTGGTTCATCGTCAGGGCCAGCGGGGAATAGGCATGCCGCGTCATGCTGAGGTATTTCTGCACCTCGTAGAACTTGAAGGACAGCGTCACGCCGATCGGATGGTCCTGCGCATCCACCACGCCGGTTTCGAGGGCGGTGTAAAGCTCGGCCACCGGGATCTGCTGCGGGTTGGCGCTGAGCTCGGCGAACATGTCATTCAGCGCCTTGGAGTTGTTCACCCGCATCTGAAGCCCGGCAACATCGGCGGGCGCCTTGATCGGGCCGCGGTTGTTGGTCATGTTACGGTAACCGTTTTCGGGAAAGCCAAGCCCCTTCAGGCCAAACTGCGCCATATCGGCCAGCACGCCCTGGCCGACGTCTCCGTCAAGAACCCGGTAAGCCGCGTCCCGCGTCGGGAACATGAAGGGCAGCGTAAAAGCTGCGGATTCAGGCATCAGGCCGGAATAGTTGTTCAGACCCACCATCGAAATGTCGATGATGCCTGCCCGCGTTCCGTCAATCATCTGCGCGTCATTGCCCAACTGGCCGGACGGAAAGATATTGACCTTCACGCTGCCGTTTGAGCGGGCTTCGACCTGCTCTTTGAAGAACAGCGACATGGCTTGCTGAAGATCGGTCTCTGGCGCCGCATGGGCCAGCTTCAGCGTGGTTTCGGCGGCAGCGGCAGAAAGGCTCATGGCCAGGGCTGCGGCGGCACCTGCAAGCAGTTTAAGGGTGTTCATTGGTTCTCCTCCGGGTGTTATCCGATGATGAATTTCATCGGGGTGATGATGATGTTTGGAAAAACGACAAAGAGAGCGAGCAGCGCGAGATAGGCGAGAATGAAGGGCGCGACGCCCCTGACGGCAGCAGACATCGGCACCCGCCCCACGCCACACACGACATTCAGTACATTCCCCACGGGCGGTGTGATCAGACCGATCGAGGTGTTGATGACGAACATGAGGCCGAAGTAGACCGGGTCGATCCCCGCCAGCTTGACCACCGGCATCAGCAAGGGGACCAGGATCAGAACCGTCGGGGCCAGATCCATCACCATGCCCACGGCCAGCACGATCAGCATGATCACGGCCATCAACAGCCGGGGATGATCGACCAGCGGGCCGAGCATCGCGGCAAGCTGTTGGGGCAACTGTGCGATCGTGATCAGCCAAGCCGCAACCATGGCGCACCCCACAAGGAACATCACCATCGCCGTCGCCCGCCCTGCACTGACCAGCACATGGAACAAGGCTTTCAAGTTGAGTTCACGATAAACCAAAGTTGAAACAAAAATGGCGTAAACTGCCGCCACAACCGCCGCTTCGGTCGGGGTGAAAACGCCGAAGCGAATACCGCCAATGATGATCACCGGAAGCAGCAAGGCCCAGAAACCCTCTCTGACAGCGCGCAGCCGTTCACCCGCGGTGGCGCGCGGCGCAACCTCGAGGTCTTCCTTGCGCATCAGAACGCCCCAGACCAGGACCAAAGTCAGCCCCATCAAGAGCCCGGGCACGATCCCGCCCAGGAACAGGCTTTTGATCGAAATACCACCAGCGACACCGATAAGGATCAGGGGCAGCGAGGGCGGAATGACCGGTGCGATGATACCGCCCGATGCGAGCAATCCCATCGAATGGCCCTCTGGATAGCCGGCCTTCTTCATCATCGGATAAAGAATACTGACCAATGCAGCCGCATCGGCAACCGCAGATCCTGACAGACCGGCAAGCAGGATCGAGGTAAAGATCGCCACATATCCCAGGCCGCCACGGCGATGCCCGACAAGGCTGGTGGCCAGACGCACGATCCGTTGCGACAGCCCGCCGGCGGACATCACCTCGCCAGCGACCAGAAAGAAGGGAATCGCCAGCAAGGGGAAACTATCGACCCCGTTGATCAAGGATTGAGCAAGAATATCGGTGCTGAACGTATCCAGCTGGAACATCAGGGCAATCGACGCCAGCAAGAGCGCGAAGGCGACAGGCAGTCCGAGAAAGATCGAAACCAACAGAACGCCAAGGAAGAGAGCAAGGGTCATGATCACTCCCCCAGTTCGTGTTGGAAGGCTTGCAGGGAAAAGATGCGAACAACCGAGATTAGGATCATCAACGCCCCAGAAAGAGCGCCGGCGAGGTAGAAGAGCGCCGAGGGCAAACCGGTCAGTTGGGAGATGTTCCCCCAGTTGGCATTCATCTGATTGAAAGAGCCGACAAACAGCATCGACACACAGACCAGGATAACTACCCAACCGATCCGGCGCAGCGCAGGCACAAGACGCGGGAACAGGGTCTCGGAGAATTCGGTCACGGCCAGGTGTTCATTTCGGCGCAGCGCAACGACTGCCCCCATCATGACGACCCACACCAGCCCCAGGCGGGAAAGCTCCACCGAAGGGCGAAGGCTTGATGAGAAGCCATAGCGCAAGACGACGTTCGCAAAGACCAGACCGATCATGCCAATCGTTAGCCCGGCTATGAGCCAATCCAGACTTTTCCAAAGCCAGTTCAACATGTGTATCGGCCTCCCCACCGACCGCGTTTTGGATACCCTGACGCCCGAGGCGCCTGTATTGTTGCAGCGTAATCGCAATTTGAGTTAACGATAACCCAATCTGGCTTAAGGTCAACACGATATTGTAGTATCCTTTTTACAAAGGCAGATGGGCGGGGGATATGAGCTTGAAAAAGAACAAGAAGATTGGTCACAAAGTGACCCTTACAGATGTTGGTGAACTGGCCGGCGTGAGCGCAATGACCGTTTCCAAGGTTCTGCGCGGCACCGGGCGAATCCCAGAAGAAACCCGCAAGAGGGTCCGGCTTGCGGCCCAAGAGTTGGGCTATGTGACCAATCAGCTTGCCAGCCTTCTGGCCGGGGCGAGCAGCAATATGGTCGGGGTGCTTATCCCGACGGCCCGCGACGTGGTCTATTCCGACATCCTGAGCGCCATCAACTCCGAACTTCGCCCTGCCGGGCTGCGGACCTTCATCGGGGAAAGCTATTTCGATTCCGATGTGGATTTCGAACAGGTCTCTTCTTTTCTGTCGATACGCCCCGCCGCGCTGATCCTGCATGGCGGGATCACCCGAAAAGCCGAGACGCTCAAGCTTTTGAAGAAACAGCATTGCCCCGTCATTCAAATCTGGGATGTGGAAAACACCGACTTCGACATCAGTATCGGCCCCTCGCACGTAGAGGCGGGCCGTCTGATGGCAGAGCATTTTCTTTCTCTTGGGCTGGAACGGGTCGGTTACGTTGGCGCCGAGATGGAACTGGACATCTGTGCGGCGGTGCGTGCCAACTCTTTCGAGCGCACCTTGAATGCCCATGGCGTGCAACTGATCCGCAGCGTGGCCGAGGACCTTCCCCGTCAGGCAGAAGGCGGCGAGATCCTGACCCGGCGGCTGCTGGATCATCACCCGACCATTCAGGGGATTCATTTTCTGAATGACGCCATGGCCCTGGGCGGGATGCGGGTCTCTTTCGAAAGAGGCATCTCTGTGCCGGATCAGCTCAAGATTGGCGGCTTCAACGCAACCTCTTATGTCCATTCGGTGCGCACCAGACTGACCACCATCAGCATGTCCTATCAAAACATTGGTCGCAAAGCGGCCCAGGGCGTCATTGCCCTCTACTCCGGTGAACAGGTGCCCCAAATCCAGGTCGAGCCGATCACCCTTGAACGTGGAAACTCCACCTGAGATCAGCGCCGGGGCGGGATGGTCCCGCCCCGAGCCTCTTAGCGTTCCAGAGCGCCAACCCCCGAGAAACGGAATGCTTCCGCCTCCAGTGCGTCGATCTCTTCGGCCGACATCTGGTCATGAGCGACAGTGATCCGCCCCAGGAAAACAAACGGCAACTCATCCGAGCGTCCTTCCAGATGCGCCTTGATCGCCTCTGCCGTGGCCGCGCCAACATCGTCGCCCATCCGCATCGGGGTCGCGTCAAGCTCTCCACGGCGGATCGCGTCAAGCTCCAGGCCGGTGCCACCCCATCCGGTCGAGAAGACTTCCTTCTCTTTGCCGACGGAGATCTGTGCTTCGACCGAACCCATGGCCATGGCGGTGTTGGCGTTGTGAATGACCGTGGCTTCGGGATAGGCTTGCAGGATCAGTGAAGTGCCCTCAAAGCCCCCTTCCCGCTGATACTCGCCATAGTGTTCATAGATCGTGGTCCAGTTGCCCTTTTCCTCGACGCAGGCTTTGAAGTCGCCTGACCGCTGGTCGTCGGTGATCCCCGGAATCCCGCGGTTCATCGCCATGGTCACATCATTGCCCAGCCGACCCAGCATATAGTCGCACATGGTCAGGGCCCCGGCCGCCGAGCTGAAATCGAACCAGCCGTCCGGTTGGTTCTTCAGATCCTTCAGCGGCGTATGGAAAGCCCAGACAAAGGTCGAAAACCCCTCACTCGCCGCCATCTTGTCGATATTGTCCGCCTGGATTGCCAGTTCAGAGGGGCCGAAGATCACAAAGTCATAAAGATCGGCATCCTGCACAACCTGGTTGGCATAAGTCGATTGCAGCGAATGTTCGATCTGACGGCTTGCGAATTCGGTCGTCTCAAACTGAATGCCCAGCTCTTCCAGGCGCTTGGTCATGGCGATGTAGTTGCGCGCCCAGAAATCGGACGTATCCGCCGAGGGATAGATCATAGCGATCTGAATAGGCTCTGCCTGTGTCCCGGCAAAGGGCACCGCCTTGGCGCCGACAACCGCCTGCATGGCTTCCAGCTTGCCTTCGACATTCACCTCGCCGGGAACCCAATAATCTCGGTCTTCGATGCCCGGCAATTCCAGCAGGGGCAGTTTGGTTTGGCCACCATCGGCCAGGGCAGCTGAAGAAATGGCACAGAATGCGCTTGTCGCCATCAGCAGTTTGTTGAATCTTTTCACGGTAAGTCCTCCCTTTCGCGAAAATCGTGGAGCCTTGCAGGTGCGCCCGAGCTCCTACCTCGGGCGCACCACCTTGATCCCTAGCCGGTTGGCTTTGGATCGGTTGCCAGCCCGGCTCCAACCGCCAGCAACAGGATCAACAACCCGATAAGCAGGGCTGAGAATTTCATGAGTTTTTGCGCTTCGGATGTCCGCAGACCCGCCAGCAGGCTCCGCGAGCCGTCACGGTCCTTCTTCTGCATCCAGGTATAAAGCGCGACAGAGCTGACGATCACGGCGCCCGACGCAACGGATTGCCAGAAGAACTCGATCCGCAGGGTCACCAGGGCGTTGATCATCATCGACAACAGCAGAACACCCGCCAGCGACCCCAGCATCGAGGCCCGCCCGCCAAAGAGAGACGTCCCGCCAACCACAACCGCCGCGATCACATGCAGGTTGAAATAGGGCGCTGATGTTGCCTGGATAGCGTTCAGCTTGCCGGTCAGCATCACCCCGGCCAGCGCGGCACTGGCGCCCATCAGGACATAGGCATAGATCTTGTGACGATCGACGGCGATGCCGGTCATCTCGCTGGCCTCGGGGTTCGAGCCGATCGAGATGGTGTAGCGGCCAAAGTGGGTTCTGGTCAGTGCCCAATAGCCCAGAGCCATCGTCAACAGCCCGATCACCACCGGCACCGGGATGAATCCAGGGATCTGACCACGGCCCATTTCGGTGATGAGATCGGGGAAACGCGCCAGAACCAGACCCTTGGCGATGACCAGCGCCAGCCCGCGATAGACAAGGTCCATCGCCAGGGTGCCGATCAGGTCGGGCACCTTGAAACGGGTAATGATCAAGCCATTGATCAAGCCCATCGTGGCGCCCAGGACAATCGCCAGGGGCATGGCCACCCAGGCCGGAAAGCCGTACTGTTTGATCAGAAAGGCCATCAGAATGCCCGAGAGGGCCGCGATGGAACCGATCGACAGGTCGATCCCGCGCTGCGTGATCACAAATGTCATGGCCATTGCCATGGGCATGTAAAGCGCCGCATCCAGCAGGATCAGGTTCAGGTTTGACAGGCGGAAATAGCGCGCCGGTTCGGCAACACCCATGAACAGCAGAATGGCAAAGATCATGACCATGGGGCCGATGATCGCCAGATAGGGTTCAAGCCGCTCCATGAGAGTCTTGCTTTGCAGGTTGGTTGTTGTGGTCGTCATTCTCTCTCTCCTCAGGCGGCGGCGTCTTGCGCGCCGACGATGAGGCCAAGGACCTCCTGCACCGAACTTTGGGCGGTGTTCACAACACCCACAGCACGGCCCCGGCGTTGCACATGCACCCGATCGGCCACCTCAAAGACATCATCGAGCGAGTGGCTGATCAGGATCACGGCCAGACCCTGATCCCGAAGGCTCTTGATCAGTTTCAGGGTTCGGGCGGTTTCCTGCGGGCCCAAAGCCGCCGTCGGCTCATCCATCACCAGCAGCCGCAGATCCTCGTGATAGACCGCACGGGCAATGGCGACGGCCTGGCGCTGACCGCCTGAAAGGCTGTCAGTCTGCACATCCATCGACCGCAGCCTGACACCAAGACGTTCGTCCAGAATGCGGGTCGCCTCGGACTTCATGCGCCGATTGTCCAGCATCGGAATGCCCAGCACACGTTTGGTCAGTTCGTTGCCCAGGAACATGTTGTTCGCCGGGGTCAGATGATCGGCCAGCGCGAGGGTCTGATACACGGCGTCGATACCCACCTTGATCGCGTCAGAGTGGCTGGACATCTCCAGCCTTTTGCCATCGAGAAAGATCTCGCCTTCGGTGGCCTGATAGACCCCGGTCAGGATCTTGATCAGGGTGGATTTTCCGGCGCCGTTGTCTCCGACAATGGCCAGGACCTCTCCGGAATAGGCTTCTAGGTCTACATCTTGCAGGGCCGTCACGCCCCCGAACCGCTTTGTAATTCCGCGCATCCGCACCAATGGCTGATCGCTCATATCTTCTCCCCCGCGCATAGCTCCGCCAGGCCGGGCCATGGGCCGGCGAACGGGCTTGCGCTAATTCGTTTGCGTTTTGGCGGCTCTTTTCAGGGACATCTGGAAAGAGCCGCCTTTGGATCAGGGCCTAGTTGCCCCAGATCGCCTGATAGGCCTGACGATAGGGACTATCCGGGTCGAACTGGTTTGACTCGCCCAGCTTCTCCAGACCGTCTTTGGTCACCAGTGCAGGTGTTGTGACATAGCCCGAGCATGCCTCGCCCTGGATGGCGCGGTTCAGCTCATCAACCAACTGCCAGCCTTGCAGGTTCAGCGGTTCCGCCACGGTGATCGCCTGATAGTTGCCCGAGCGAATACGCTGGAACGCCGCCTCGGAGCCGTCACCTGCGGAACCCGCCTGCGGACCATCCGCGCTCTTGATTCCGGCCGACGCAAGGGCAGGCCCCATGAAGTCGAAGTAGAGATCGTTGATCGCCAGCGCATGTGTCCACTGGTCACCGTATTTCTGAAGCAGGCTGGTTGTCAGCGGCCCCATGCGGGATGACGTATCCGCGATCGGCGTATCGACATATTCCAGAACCGTACCGCCCATCGCTTCGATGGTTTCCTTGATGCGGTCGGCCTTGTCGATGGCGATCTGATAGGTGCTGTCGGTAAAGATCACAGCGCCGACATTGCTGCCGCCTTCCTCCATCGCCCATTTTGCGGCGACCTCGGAAACGGTCATCGCATCGGTCGAGACATTCGCAAAAATGCCGCCGGGCGCATCACAGCCAATCTTGGGGCCGGAATGCCAGGCCACCATCGGGATGCTGGCGCTCACGACACCTTCAAGGGCTGCCTGCTGTTCAACCGCATCAAACCCGTTGATGATGATGCCATCAGGCCTGAGCGCCATGGCCTGACCGATGGCCGCCGTGCGCCCCTGGATCGAACCCGCACCGTCGAGGATGCGCAGTTCCCATCCGATGGCCTCAACAGCCTCTTTCACCCCGTTGGTAACCCCCAGAATGCCGCCATTCTTCAGGTCACCGGCAACAACGACGATGGATTTTCCCTCTGCCGCCGCTGGGCCCGTGGTGGGGCCGTCAAAGGGTGTTTCTGCGAAAACCGGTACACCCAGACCGGAGAGTAGTGCGGCAGTTGATACCGCCATGAAAGTCCGTTTAAGCATAATCTCCTCCTTATGCTTGGCTTCACTTTTTGGCGCCCTTGCGCCGTTGGGCGTAACCGGCAATGCCGATCGCGATCAGCAAGGTTACGCCGTTGAACATCGGTTCCACCCAGAAGGATCCTCCGAATTGTTGAATGCCAGAGATCCCCACCGCCAGGATCGTTACACCAATGATGGTGCCCCAGACGTTCACCCGCCCGGGTTTGATTGTTGTCGAGCCCAGAAAAGCCCCGACCAGTGCGGGCAGCAAAAACTCCAGTCCGACCGAGGCCTGACCGATCCGCAGCTTGGACGCCAGCAGCACACCGGCAAAGGCGGTGATGAAACCGGAGGACATGAAGGCGCCGATGACAAACTTGCGGGTGGGAATGCCATTAAGCTGGGCCGCACGCTGGTTCGCGCCGATCGCGTAAAGATAACGGCCAACCGGTGTGTATTCGAGCACCAGCCACATGGCGACGGTAATCCCCAGCACGTAAAAACCGGTGATCGGCAGACCAAAGACAAAAGTGCCGTTGATCGCATAGAAACTGTCAGGCAGCGCGCCGACCATCTGGCGCCCGCCGGTGTGCCACAGGGCCAGGGCATAAAGGACGGTTCCGGTACCCAGGGTCGCGATGAAGCTGTCGATCTTGGCCACTTCCACCAGCAGGCCATTCAGGAAACCGGTCAGCAGACCAAGTGCAAGCACAAGCGCGACGGCGATGGGCCAGGGCAGACCGTAAAGAGTTTGCAGGGAGATCGCCAAGATATGCCACAGCACGATGCCGTAACCGACCGTCAGGTCGATACGTCCGGCTGCCATGGGGATCATTGCCCCCAACGAGAGCAGCGCGATAATCGCCTTGTCCGAGATGATCGCCCGAAGATTCAGGATTGTCGGAAAGGTGTTCGGCAAGAGAATCGAGAAGAGCAGGATCAGAAACGCCGTCAGAATAACCAGACCATAGACAGGCAGCAGCCTCAGCAGTCGCGTGCGCGAGCTGGCATTCTTCAACTCGGCTTTGGTTGGTTCGAGCGCATTGGATTCAAGCGATTGCATGGGTTGGTTCCTCAGTTCGTCGCCACGTTTGACGCGGATGCAACCTGGATCAGGTTTTCGGTTGTCAGTTCGGTACCGGTAAGCTCTCCGGCGATTTTTCCTTGGCTGAAGACGATGGCGCGATGGCAAATGGCTGCCACCTCTTCGAAATCGGTCGAAACCACGATGATGCCCACACCCTCTTCCAGGGCGGTGTTCAGCAAGGCGTAGATCTCCGCCTTGGCGCCCACGTCCACTCCGGCAGTCGGGTCTTCGCAGATCAACAGCTGTCGCTTGGTCTCAAGCCACCGGCCAATGACAACCTTCTGCTGATTGCCGCCAGAGAGGCTTTCGATCGCCATGCTTTGATCATTCGGAGACAGGGCCACGTCGGAACCGATCTGTTCCGCCAGGGCGGTCTCTTGCCGAGGGGTCAGGAAAGAAAAGAGCGAACGGCCCACAGCCGCAGGGTTCAGGAAGGTGTTTTCACGAATGGTCAGGGACATGGCAACGGATTCAGCCGTGCGATCCCGGGCGACCAGACCGATGCCCGAACTCAAGGCCCCCTGCGGCGAGGTCAAATCAGGCACCTGCCCATTCAGCGAAACCGACCCGGAAAAGGGTTCGCAGCCAAACAGGGCGCGCGAAACATGTTCGTGCCCGGCACCCCGCAGACCCACAAGACCGATGATCTCATTGCGGCGGAGTTTGAAATCAACCGGCCCGGCGGCATCGACCTGCAACTCTTGCACATCCAGAATGGTATCGCCCGGCGCGGCCTGTGGCTTGATCACCTGTCGCGTCTTGCGGCCGACGATCATGAAGACCAGCTCTTCGGGGGTGGTGTGGCTGATGCTCCGCATCCCGACCAGCTCACCATCCCGCAGCACGGCGACCCGATCGGCGATCTGAAAAATCTCGTCCAGACGGTGCGACACATAGATCATCCCGACGCCTTGCTGCTTGAGCGGCCGCAGCGCCTCGAACAGTCTTTCGACCTCATCCGCCGGAAGCGAGGCGGTCGGTTCATCCAGAACCAGAAAGTCGCAGTCCACCGCCAGGGCGCGTGCAATCGCCACCAGAGATTTTTCCGTTCTCGACAGATCCTGCACACGTGTCGTGGGATCGATGTCGCAGCCCACCTTGTCCAGCGCCTGCTGCGCAAAGGCATCGACCGACCGCCAACTGATCAGCCCCGCCTTCCTGGAATACCCCAGGGCCAGGGCGATGTTCTCGGCCACGGTCATCCATTCGATCATGCCAAGATCCTGATGGATAAAGGCCACCGACTGGCGCTCGCCAAAGCCACCCGGGCGATGCTCATAGGCTTGGCCATCGATCAGGACCCGGCCTTCGTCTGGCTTGTGAATGCCCCCGAGAATCTTGATCAGGGTGGATTTCCCAGCCCCGTTTTCTCCCAACAGGGCAACGATTTCTCCGCGCTCGATGTTCAGCGAAACGTCGCGCAGCGCATAGGTGCCGCCAAAGTGCTTTTGAATGCCATCAAAGAACAGATTGCTCTGCAAAGCTCCCGACACGCGCAGTCCTCCCAGTGAAAAGATAACTCGATGCTCTCCAACATCCTCGTTGAGTTACCCGTAACGCTCTGTTAGCATTCTTCCGAAGCTTGGAGCTGTCAACACAAAAGAGTTACCCGTAACCCAAATTTAATCCAGATGAGCAGTACCCAGAATAAACCAAACAAAAACAACAAGGTAAGCCTTGCGCAGATCGCCAAGGCGGCCGGTGTGTCCAAGATGACGGCAAGTCGTGTCTTGCGGGACGAGGGCGGATTTTCCGAAAGCACCCGCGCCAGGGTCATGGCTGAGATAGACCGGCTTGGCTACGTTCCGAATCGCCTTGCCACGGTTTTTGCGGGGGATCAGCGCTCCACCTTTGTCGGCGTTTCCATCCCCGAACTGGGCAACGAGATCTTTGCCCAGGTCCTTGAAGGGATCGACCGGAAACTGGGGGCCTTCGGGCATCAAACCGTTCTGGGGATGACCGAACACGCCCTCGAACAGGAAGAGAAATGGCTTGAAACCGTGCTCTCCTGGCAACCGGCGGGCCTGATCGTGACGGGGCGCTCTCATACGCCGAAATCAATTCAGCTTCTGAGCGGCGCGGGTATTCCGCTGGTCGAAATCTGGGACTTCAATTCCAGTCCGCTGGATATGTCGGTCGGGCTGAACCACTTTGACAGCGGCTACAGTATGGGGCGCTACCTGACGGGCCTCGGGTATCGGCAATTCGGCTATGTCGGCACTTCGCACGACACCGCAAATGCCGCCAGTGCCCGCCTGGCGGGATATGCCAAGGTGATTGGCGATTCAGGGGGGTCCTTGAAAAAGCAACTCCTCCTGAAAGATGCGCCGGGGTTCTATACCGGCTACTACGGCACCGAACAGCTTTTGGCCGCAAACAGTGATGTTGAGGTGATCTATTACCAGAACGACAATATGGCCGTTGGCGGCCTGAACTATTGTCAAAAGCGCGGGCTTTCCATCCCGGGCGATATCGGCATTGCGGGCTGGGGAGATCTGCCGATCGCGTCAATTCTACCCTATCGGCTCACCTCAACCGCAGTTCCCCACCTGCGGATCGGTATGATCGCGGCCGAAATGGTTCTGTCCCAGATCAACGGCGAGGCGCGCCGAAGGTCTCAGGACGTTGGTTTCACGCTCATCCCCGGCTCGACCGTCCGCTCCCAACTGGAATAGACCCCTGCCTCCCCCTGCGCGCGCCCTGCTCGGCGCGGCTTCTGAGGTCGAGAGCACCGCGCAAATCCCCGTTCATGCACCATCGCTTTCCGTCTGACATCATCCTTTGCGCTGTAGGTTGATTCCAACTCTGCCCGCTATCCAGTCAGAACGGGATCGAGCTGCAGGCCGACCAGCAGCAGCCAGCTACTGCAACACCCCCGGTCCTGTCGGATCAAAGATCCGCAGGTAGCAGACCCTCGGGCATGTCCTGATAGCAAACAGGCCGAAGAAACCGGCGAATGGACAGGGTTCCGACGGAGGTTGCGCCAAAGTTGGTCGAGGCCGGATAGGGGCCGCCGTGAACCATCGTATCGCTGACCTCGACACCGGTCGGGAAACCGTTGGCCAGTATCCTGCCCGCCTTGCGTTCAAGAACCGGCATGAAACGGGTGGCGGCGGCGGCATCCTCTGCATCCACATGAACGGTGCATGTCAGCTGACCCTGCAGATCGCGCGCGATCGCAAGCATTTCTTCGACCGAGTCCGCGGTCACAATCATTCCAAGCGGGCCAAAGACCTCTTCGGCCAGTTCTTCGTTGGCCAGCCAAGCCTTTGCCGTGGTTGCATAAAGGCTCGGCGCTGCGCTGCGCTGATCGCAGGGTGTGCTCAAAAGCTCACGCACACCGGTTGCCGCGCCCATGCGCCTCTGACCGGCGCGATAGGCCTCGGCAATACCATCGGTCAGCATCGTCTGCGGAGCCACCTGTGCCAGGGCCTCGGCTGCGCTTTGGGCAAAGGCGTCGGCGTTGGGTCCTGCCAACATCACCGCGACGCCGGGATTGGTGCAGAACTGGCCCGCGCCCATCGTCAAGGAACCTGCCCATCCTTGCGCAATGGCGCTGCCTCGGTTCGCAAGCGCCCCCGCGAAGATGAACATCGGATTGACCGAACCCAACTCGCCGAAGAACGGGATAGGTTCGGGACGGGCCGCGCACAGATCGAACAGCGCCCGCCCGCCGCCTAGGGATCCGGTAAACCCGACGGCCTTGATCAGGGGGTGCTGTACCAGGGCCGCGCCAACCTGACGGTTGCCGCCTTGGATCAGACCAAAGACACCAGGGTGAAACCCGCATCTCTCGATGGCAGCCTTGACCGCCTCGGCGACAATCTCGCTGGTGCCCGGGTGTGCGCCATGTGCCTTGACCACAACAGGACAGCCGGCCGCCAGCGCAGCGGCGGTGTCGCCACCCGCTGTCGAGAAGGCAAGCGGGAAGTTCGACGCCCCGAACACGGCAACGGGGCCGATCGGTCGCTGGATCATCCGCAGATCGGGGCGGGGCAAAGGCTGGCGGTCCGGCAGCGCCGCATCGTGACGGCGATCAAGATAATCGCCCTTCAAAATATGGGTCGCAAACAGCCGCAGCTGCCCCGTGGTCCGGCCTCTTTCACCGATCAGGCGCGCTTCGGGCAGGCCGCTTTCCTGGGTGCCGATTTCAGTGATCGCACCGCCGCATGCGTCGATTTCGTCAGCGATGGCAGTCAACAGGTCGGCGCGCGCTGCCCGGGTCGAGCTGGCAAAGCTCCAGAAGGCGTTTTCGGCGGCGGTTGCTGCCGCGTCCACATCGGCGACGCGTCCAACCGCAAAGCGGTGCGATGGCCCATGCGCAGGCTCTGACGAAAAGCTATCGTCACCATCGACCCATTTGCCCGCGATCAGGTGTCTTCCATGTGGTTTGAACATCATCGAACTCTCATTTTCAGCTGTGAAGCATTCTGATACATCTTATTGGATAATGTATCCAAAATTTGGAGAGATACAATCACCCAATTGCCATGAAGCCGGAGTCAGGCCGTATCGCTGGCGCGTTTGGCAGCCATCAGCGTCAGGAGATTCTGCTTGGTCTGCGAAATGTGGCGGGTCAGCAGCGCGCAGGCCTCATCCACCTTCCCTGCCTGGGCCAGCTCCAAAAGCTCGCGATGCTCTTTCCGCGCTGGGTCGCGTTGCCTCATGACACTCAGATGCATCCGGACATAGCGATCCGATTGCAGATTGACCCGTTGCAACACGTCATTGGTCAGACTGCGGCGCGCGGGGGCATAGAGCGCCGCATGATACTTGTAGTTCAACGCCCCCCACTTGGCGACGTCATCGGCGTCATACGAGGATTCCATCGCCTCGAGAATCCGCTCGCAGCGTTCGATGTCCGCCTTGGCCATGACCGGTATGGCACGCCGGAACAAATCCACTTCGATCAAGATGCGCAGGTCGAAAATCTCGCTTATCTCATCCAGTGAATGCTTGGTGACGGTCGCGCCAAGATTATTGGTCAGCTGCACCAATCCTTCGGCATCCAGCCGCTTG
Organism: Ruegeria pomeroyi DSS-3; assembly: GCF_000011965.2. Lineage (NCBI taxonomy): Bacteria > Pseudomonadati > Pseudomonadota > Alphaproteobacteria > Rhodobacterales > Roseobacteraceae > Ruegeria > Ruegeria pomeroyi. Next base: position 287,512 of record NC_006569.1, read on the forward strand.
AGCGCTTCTCGCACCGGCATTCGGGACACGGTGTATTCTTCGGCCAATGCTTCCTGACGGATGGTCATTCCCTCGGTCAGATCGCCGTTCAGGATACGTTCGCGAATATCGTCAGCAATCACATCGGGAAGGCTTTGTCGTTTGATCGCTCGTTTGCCGCCCATCTGAAACTCTCTTGCAGTTCCGAATTTCGGATACAGATATCCGTTCCCTGTTGTTTTTCCAAGAAACCATTGCCCGAAGTGTCCGTCAGATGCGGTCGGGGTGGCTCCGGGATACGCGTATCCATTATCCATATTTAGCGTTGCATGGCCAAGTGGTCAAACCGCGCAAACGTCGGCTGATCAGAACCGCGATGGCGCATATGGCGCCATCGGCAGCGCTGGAACCCTGTCTGACACCAGGTCCGCAACCAGTTCCGCCGTTGCTGCGGACTGGGTCAAGCCAAGATGCCCGTGACCAAAGGCATAGACGACATTCGGCAAGCGCGCAGACGCCCCGATCACCGGCAAGCTGTCGGGCATCGAGGGCCTGAATCCCATCCAGCGTTGTCCGCCTTGTGTCGTCAAACCCGGAAGGAACCGGGCGGCTTTCTGCAAAAGAATATCCGCGCGCTTGAAATTGGGCGGCAGATCAAGACCGCCGAGTTCGACCGCCCCGCCCACCCGCACCCCACCGTTGATGCGGGAGACGACGAAACCATGACCGCTGAATGTCAGATGGGTGCGCAAATTGAACGCGCCCGCGGGAAGCGTTGTATTGTAGCCGCGCTCGGTTTCCAGCGGGAACCGGTCACCCAATGTGCGCGCCAGATGATGGGACCACGCCCCCGCCGCCACAACAACCCGGGATGCAAGAATATCCCCGGCTGCGGTCTTCAGCTTGGCCCCTGCACCGTGTCGTTCAATCGACCGAACATCGGCTGACCCAATCACCCCGCCGCGCTGTTGAAAACGATGCGCCAGATGTTCCGCCCAACGACGGGGGTCGACGGTGTTGAGCCAATCCGGCGTGTATCCTGCATGGGTAAACCGGGGCGCCAATCCGGGCTGGATTTCGGCGATGGCCTCGGGGCTGTGCAGATGCACGAACATGACACCACGACGGCGGCGGTGCTCCCAACCCTCAAGACTGGCGTGAAATTCACGCGCGCCTTCATAGAGTTGCAACTGCCCGTCCCGCTGCATGAATGGCTCGCCATCGACCTCGGCGATCTGACGTTCCAGGGCTTCCTTGGCAAACCCGTTGAGCCGCGCTTGCGCATCAAGCGCGGCGGCAAAGCGGTCGCGCCAGCTTGCCCGCCAGAACCGCAGCATCCATGGCGCGATCTTGAGCGCGTATGCCGGTGGCACAGACAGCGGCCCGAGCGGATCGAGCAACCATTTCGGCGCCTTCTTCATGATCCCCGGCGTTGCCAGAGGCACCACGTCCGCAAATGCGAATGCACCGGCACTTGCTGCTGACGCTTCGCCCGCGACGCCGGCACGATCCAGCACCTGCACCTTGAAACCACAGCTTTGCAGCCTCAGGGCCGTGCTGATGCCGATGATACCCGCGCCGACAACGATGATATCGCGCCCCTCCATCAAAGTCCGACCAGGATCGAGGGCAGCCAGGTCACCGTGGCCGGAAAGAACACGATCACCACCAGCACCAGCATCTGCGCGCCGACAAACGGCAGCACGCCGCGATACATCTGCCCATAGGTCATACTGCGCGGCGCGATCGAGCGCAGATAGAAGATCGACGGCGCCATCGGGGGGGTCAGATACGAGGTCTGGATCACCACCAGAACCATCATGGCGAACCAGATCGGATCGATGCCGGCACTTTTGACGATGGGGGCAAAGATCGGAACGAAGATCAAGACGATCGACACCCAATCCAACACGAAACCGGAAAAGAAAACCACGGTCAGAAAGAACGCAATGATCCCGAAATTGCCATAGCCGATCGACTCGACCGCGTCACGAACCAGCCCACCACCACCGGTCACGGCGAAGATGCTTGTGAACATGGTTCCGCCCGCAACTATCAGCATGATCATCGCCGTGATGCGCAGGGTCACCCCCAACGAGTCCATCACCAGCTTCAGGGTCAGTTCGCGAAACATCAGCGTCAGCAGCAAGGTACCGGCCGCGCCCACGGCGGCGGCTTCGGTGGCAGAGGCGATCCCGGCCAAAAGGGAGCCAAGCACCATGACAATCAGCGCAAGCGGCGGCAGCATCGCCGTCAGCGAAATCGTCATCTTTTCCTTTAGGGGTATGGCGCGATCGTGGATCGGCAAGGGCGGCGCATCGGCTGGATTTCGCAAGCTGCGGATCAGGATGTAGCCCACAAAAAAGACCACCATAAGGAAGCCCGGCATGATCGAGGCCGCAAAAAGCTGGCCAATCGAAAGCTGCGCGATAGAGGCATAGACCACAACGATGACCGACGGCGGAATGATGGTGCCCAGCGACCCGCCGGCACAGATCGTGCCCGCGATCAGGTCATTGCGATAGCCCGCTTTCATCATCGGCGGGATCGCCATCAGCCCCACGACAATCTCGACCGCACCGACAACACCGGACGCCGCTGCAAAAATCGCGCACATCGCAATGGTCGACAGCGACAAGCCACCGGGAAACCCGCCCAGCCAAAGCTGCAGCGCGTGGAACAATCTCCGCGCGATGCCTGATCGTTCCAGGACCGCCCCCATGAAGATGAAAAGCGGGATCGCGGCCAGCACGAAATTCGATGCGGTGCTAAGCAAGGGGCCATAGAGCTGCAGAAAAATGAGATCTCCGAACACCGTATAACCAAAGACCACGGCGATGATGATCAGGGAAAAGGCGACGGGAACTCCGGCAAAAACCAGAACGAAGAGCGCGGCGAACATCAGCAGGGGGGCCATCTGTCAGATCTCCAATTCGGTGATTTCGGACTCGGCGGTCCCGGGTTGTTTCTGGCCGGACAGGTATTTCAGAGCTTCGACAACGAACTGCAATGCAAAGGCAATCAGCCCCAGCGCAATCACCCCGTAGAATGGCCAGACCAACGGGGCCCAGGGGCTGACGCTTTCGACCTCTCCGGTCGAGAACGCCTTGAGCGCCTTGGTTGCCGCGACCCAGGTGAATGCAAATGTGATCGGGGCCATGACCAGCAGATACACCGCCCCGTTCAGAAGCTGCTGAATGCGCAGCGGAAACCTTTGCGACAAGAAATCGATCCGCACATGTGCGTCTTCTTGCAGGGAATAGGCCGCGCCAAGAAGAAAGATCGAGCCATTCAACATGTAAGAGATGTCAAATGCCCACAGGGTCGGTGCGCCGAAGGCGTATCGCGCCACCACTTCGTAAAGCATCGCGACGATCAGGGAAAAAATGGCCATCCGGCCAAGAAAACCCAGCGCTTTCGAAAAGCGTTCGCACAAGGTTTGAAAGGGGATCATGTGGGCCTCCTGACAGGATGGCAGGCAGTTCTGCCCGCCATCCGGGTTTTCATGCGTTACTCGGCACCGTCGCGAACGAGGTAGCCAGAGTTCGCCGCCCAATTCGATTGATAGGCCAGATAGCTGTCGAGGATGTCCTGCATGCGCCGGCTGCCGGCCTCGCTCTGGGTCTTGGCCTGGGTCTGCGCCCAGTTTCGGCCCGCTTCGCGAATTTTCTCGGATTCCGCTCGCGCCATCACGACCAGTTCGACGTTGGTGTTGCGGAAATCGGCCATCGCCTTGACGTCACTGTCGCCAAACCGTGTATAGCCCTCATAGGTCGTGAGCTTTGCCGCCGCCGTGATCAGTGTCTGCAAATCCGCGGGCAGCGCGTCCCAGGTTTCCTGCTTTACGAACACTTCCCACAGGAAGGACGGCTGATGGACCCCCGGCATGATCATATAGGGCGCAACTTCGTGGAACCCCTCGGTGATGTTTGCCCCCGGCGTTGACCATTCGATTGCGTCCACGCCCTTGCGTTGCAGCAAAGTGTAGATTTCGTTGCCCGGCACCACCGTCGGCACCCCGCCAAATTCGTTCTGAAGGACAGCCGCAAAAGCCCCTGAGGTGCGGTATTTCAGCCCTGCGAGATCTTCGACCGTTTCGATCTTCACGTTGGAATGCGCCATGATCTCGGAGGTGCCGATGCCGACGACGATGCTGTGCAATCCCATCTCTTCGCGACGGAACGTCTGCAACATCTCCTCGCCGCCACCTTCATAGACCCAGTGCAACGTCGCCTCTGCCGACATACCACCCGGGAAGCTGGCGAAAATGGCGTTGGTGGCGTCCTGATTGACCAGATAGGACGGTGTCGAATGGCCAGCCTCGACGATGCCATCCTGCACCACTTCATAGGCCTTGAAGGCCGGTGCCAGAACGCCGGCACCAAACGAGGTGATCTCGACGCGGCCCTGCGTAAGCGTTGCGACGTTTCCGACGAACCGTTCCATGAAGTTCTGGTAGAGGAACGAACCTTCGCCAACGCCGGCGGTCATTTTCCATTCGACTTCAGCCGCCAGGGCCGGACCTGAGAGAGCAAGGGCAAGCGCGCCTGCGGTAAGAAAGCTGGATATCTTCATGTTTTCCTCTGAGCTGTTGAACGGTGAAGCACGGCCCCTTTGGCGCGTGCGCTTTTGGTAAGGCCCGGTTGGCTCCGGTCCCACTTATTGAGGCGCATGGCAGATCCCGTTTCTGTAGGGATCGTCCGTGTGGAAATGCAGCGTGGATTCCGCCATGACATGTGCCTGGCCGGTGATTTTCGGGATGACTCCGCCGTTTGGCCCCGGTTGGTACGAAAGCCGATAGGTGCTGCCGATCACGCTTTCCTGGATGATTTCCTCTCCGGCGTTCAGCAGACCCTCTGCCGCCAGACAGGCCAACCGCGCGGAACTTCCGGTGCCGCAGGGCGACCGGTCGTAAGTGCCATCGGGGCAAAAGACGAAACTGCGGCTGTGGACGGCGGATCTGGGCGACATCTCGTAAAAGATCACATGATCGATCGGCTGCCCCTCTTCGCCGCCGATCCCATTGGCGATCACGGCCGTACGGATGGCCAGCGCCGCATCCGACAAGGCCCGGATATTCGTGCGTTCGATCGGGATCGGGCTGGGGTCGACGATGAAGAACCAGTTCCCGCCATAGGCCACATCACCGGTGACAGGGCCAAACCCGTCGACGTCAACCTGCCTGGCGCGATGCACGCGCCGGCTTTCGATATTGGTGATGGTGACCGTATTCGCATCGGACAGACAGACCTCGACAATGCCCACAGGGGTTTCGATCTTGTGGGTGCCGGCCCGGATCCTTCCCATATGGGCCAGCGTCACCGTCAGGCCGATCGTGCCATGTCCGCACATTCCAAGCACCGCTTCGGCGTCAAAGAAGATCACTCCGGTAATGCAATCGGGATCGACGGGCTCAACCAGCAGCGCGCCAACCATGGCCGGTTGCCCGCGCGGCTCGAGCATGACGGACCGGTAGAACGCCCTGGATTCTCTGGCCAGTCGCGCGGCGCGTTCAGATAGCGGGCCCGATCCAAGATGGGGACCGCCACTCAGGATCACGCGGGTCGGCTCTCCGCCCGTATGGCTGTCGATCACATGCATTCGGCGAGCACTCCGCCCTGCTTGGACCATTCGGCAAACCAGGTCCGGAACAAGGCATACTGCTGCTCGCAATAATTGCGCTGCGCGTCCGACAATGCGTCGGTCTCGTTGAAATGCAGGCGGTATTCTTCCTCGCCGTTCAGAACCAGCAGATATTTGTAGAACAGCACCAGATCCGTGCCTTCGTCGAAGCTGGACAGAATGCCCAGGGCGTCTTCCAGTTCCAGCGCCCGCTTGCGGGCCTCGGGATGACCAGCGGCCGCCTTCTGTGACAGCGACGCCAGCAACAGTGCCTCTTTGGGCAGGGCCGATCCAATCCCCGTGATCGACCCGGTGGCCCCGCAATTGACAAAGCCATGGAAGACCTCGGTATCGACGCCGACCATCAATGTGACCTGATCATCCTGCGAGGTAATGTGCTCGGCCGCATATCTCAGGTCGTCTTTTCCGCCAAACTCCTTGAAGCCGATCAGGTTCGGATGCTCGGACCGGAGCGCAAAGAACAGATCGGCGCGGGTGGCAAATCCGTAAACAGGGCTGTTGTAGATGACAGCAGGCAATTCCGGCGCCGCGCTCAGGATCGACTTGAAGTGGTTCTTCTGCGCGACAAGCGATGACCCACGCGACAGAACCCGGGGAATGACCATCAGGCCGGCGGCGCCAACCGCCTGGGCATGCGCGGCATGGGCGGTTGCGGATCTGGTGTTGATGGCGCCGGTTCCGACAATGACGGGAATGCCCGCCTTTACCAGCCTTTCGACACCTTCCATCCGCTGTTCGTCCGAAAGCAGCGGCCAGTCCCCCATCGAACCGCAATAGACCACGGCCGACATCCCAGCCGCGATCATTTCGGTTCCTTTCCTGACCAATGCGTCGAAATCGGGTGTGCGGTCGGCTCTGCACGGCGTCATGAGCGCGGGCATCGTTCCGGTGAAGATATTGGACATGGTCGTTTCCTTCGAATCTGGACTGGCCCGTTTTCGAGCCGTGTTTGTTGCTGCGCCGCGTTTCCGCCCCTGAAAAAGCGGGACGAACGCAGCGGCTAGAGGCGTATTTCCTGGGGCGAAGCAGGCTCACGTTTGGGTTTCTCGATTTTCATATTGGATTTTGGATACAGAATCCACAAAAAATTTCGAACACGCTGCATCGCCCGGAATTACCCAAATTTTCCGAATGGAAATGGCGGGCGGCCTGTTCCTGGCCGTGTTCATCGCAGCCGCTCAGCCGCACCTGGCATCCGCGCCCGCTGCGGTCATCCAGTGATTCCGACCATCACATCTGGCATCACTGCCAATCCCGGTCAGAAACAACTTGTCACAAAAGTGATTCTCACATTACGGTGAATATGTCCGAAATGTGAGACTGCCATGCAAGAACGCCTGATCCGCCTTCTCGAAGCCATCGCTGGTGCCGCCAATCCGCCGAACGCCACCGATCTGGCGCAACTGACCGGCCTGCCGCGGGCGACCATCTATCGCAATATCTCGTCTCTGGTCGATTGCGGCTTTGTCGAGGTGACCGACTGCGGCAGCCGCTATGTTCTGGGTATGCGCTTTGTCAAAATCGCGCTGACCGGCAAGTCGGACATGCATGTGATCAACGCGGTTTCTGCGATGATGCAGCAGGTTGTGAAAACCTCGGGCGAAACCGGGTTCCTGGCCCGTTATCGCGGCGGGCGGGTCGATCTGATCCATATCGAGACACCGGCTGATCCGTCGCTCTCCTATATCTATCCCGGGCTCGGGCCCCGGCCCGCGCATGCCTGTTCCTCGGCCAAGGCGATCGCCGCCTTCATCACCCCCGAACTGCGCGACGAACTGCTGGACATCCAGCCGATGCGCTTCAACCAGAACACCATCACCGATCCCGATCAGATCCAGCGCGAGTTGAACCAGGTGCGCCGCTATGGCTACGCGATCTGCGACGGCGAGATCGACGAAGGGGTCAGCAGCGTCGCGGTGCCGATCAATGTGGACCGGCTGGGCGCGATCTTTTCCATGGGGGTCGTCGGCCCGTCGAACCGGATCAAGCCGATGGTCCAGAACCGCATCCTGCCGGTGCTGAGCGCCGAAGCGGTGCGTGCGGCGGCGGCGATCCAGCATTGCTCGGTGGTCGATGCCGAAACCACCAATGCCGAGGCCCTGGCCGACGCAAGAGAAGGGCTGAACAAGACGCATTAACGATCCAAACGGGAGGAAAGTCATGAAAAGAAGAGAATTTGGAGCTTTGGCCGCCGGTGCCCTGGCGATGGGATTGCCGTTTCGGGCCTTTGCCGACGAAACCTGTCAATCGCCCTATATGCCCAAGATCACCGGGCAAGAGGAATTCGTCTATGTCTGGACCCTGGGGGTCGAGGGCATGGGCGACGAACAGGACAAGCTGGTCACCATCGACCTGCGCCCCGGCTCGGCAACCCGTGGTCAGGTGATCAACTCGGTCTCGGTCGGTGGCCGCAACGAGGCGCATCACGGCGGGTTCTCGGCGGACCGGCGCTTTTTCTGGACCGGCGGGCTGGATACCAACCGCATCTTCATCTTCGACGTGCATTCCGATCCGTCGAACCCGAAACTGCACAAGACCATCGACACATTCGTCAAGGACAGCGGCGGGGTGGTCGGGCCGCATACCTTCTTTGCCCTGCCCGGCAGCATGATGATCACCGGCCTCAGCAACGATGACGACCATGGCGGGCGCACCGCGCTGGTCGAGTACAATGACGACGGCGAGTATGTGGCGACCTATTGGATGCCCACCGCCGACGACATGCAGGGTGCGGTGGCCGTGGGCGATGCGGTGGCCGATGGTTACGGCTATGACATCCGCGCGCTGATCCGCAAGAACGTCATGCTGACCTCGTCCTTCACCGGCTGGTCCAACTACATGATGGATTTCGGCCAGATGTTGCAGGACGCCGAGGCGATGAAGCGGTTCGGCAATACCATCGTGCAATGGGATCTGCACACCCGCCAACCGAAAAAGGTGTTCAACGTCCCCGGCGCGCCGCTGGAAATCCGCTTTCCCTGGGGGTCGAACGCCAACTATGCCTTCTCGACCACGGCGCTGACCTCACAACTCTGGCTGATCTACGAGGATGACGCGGGCGAGTGGCAGGCCAAGGCGGTGGCCGATATCGGCAACCCGGCCGATATCCCGCTGCCGGTCGATATCTCGATCGCCGCCGACGACCAGACGCTGTGGATCAACAGCTTCATGGATGGCAAGACCCGGCTGTTCGACATCTCCGACCCGCACAAACCGTTCCAGATCTACGAAAAGGTCATCGACCGCCAGGTCAACATGGTCAGCCAGAGCTGGGACGGCAAGCGCGTCTATTTCTCGTCCTCGCTGCTCGCCAACTGGGACAAGAAGGGCAAGGACGACGCCCAGTACCTGAAGGCCTATAACTGGGACGGCAAGGAACTGGTCGAGGATTTCGCCGTCGATTTCTACGAACTGGGCCTGGGCCGCGCGCATATCATGCGCTTTGGCAGCTCGGCGCTCTATTCGTCCTGATCCCTCCCTGACTTCCGGGGCGGCTCCGCGCTGCCCCGGCTTTTCCCTCGACACGGACGGATGGCCCATGCGCAAGCGCTTTCTCCTTTCCGGGCTGACACTTGTGGCAGCGGCGACGGTGGTCGGCTGGCAGGTCTGGAGCCCCGTGCCGCCCGCCCGGCCCAGCCCGATGTCCTCGGTCTTCGAGGCAAGCGATGCCTATCAGTTCGACCCGCCCGCCCCGGGCAGCTACCGCCTGAACCGGATCAAGCGCGCGCCCGATGGCCGGGTGCTGGATATCGCGGGCACCGAACACAGCCTGCACGACCTGACACGGGGCAAGATTTCCCTGGTCAGCTTCGTCTATCTCACCTGCGGCGATGTGAATGGCTGCCCGCTGGCGATGTCGGTTTTCTTCGACGTGCATGATGCCAGCGGCGACCTGCCCGGCCTCAACGAGGATGTGCAGCTGTTGACCATCAGCTTTGATCCCGCCCGCGACACGGTCGAGGCGATCGAGGCCTTTGCCTATCCCATCACCTCGGACGAGCAGGCGGGTGACAAGCTGAACTGGCAGGTGCTGACCACCTCGGGGCCGCAGGAACTGCGCCCGATTCTGGATGGCTATGGCCAGGTGGTCGACCGGTCCGAGGATCAGGAGACGATCAGCCACCTGCTGCGCCTCTTTCTGGTCGACCGGCAGGGCGACATCCGCAATGTCTATGGTCTGGGCTTTCTCGACCCGCGCCTGCTGTTGACCGATATCGAAACCCTGCTGATGGAAGAAGCGGGCGCATGATCCGTGCCCTTGCGACAGTGCTGGCCCTGATTGCCCCCGCCGCTTTGGCCGGGGACTATGGCACTGCCCTGCCCGCGCCGATCAGCGCCGAGACCTGCCCGGCGGACCCCGAAAGCTGGACCAAGGCCGCGCTCGAGCGCAGCCTGACAGCGCAGCTGGGCCTGCCCTTGGTACCGCATCCGGCGGACAATCCGCCGACCGAGGCCAAGATCGAACTGGGGCGCAAGCTGTTCTTCGACCGGCGCCTGTCGATCAACCGCACCATGTCCTGTGCCATGTGCCATGTGCCCGAGCAGGGCTTTGCCAACTGGGAACTGGCCACCGCCATCGGGGTCGAGGGGCGCAGCGTCAAGCGCAACGCGCCCAGCGTGATCAATGTGGGCTTTCTGACCCCGCTCTTTCACGATGGTCGCGATCCGGCGCTGGAAACCCAGTTTGTCGCGCCCCTGGTGGCGCGCAACGAGATGGCCAACCCCTCGATCGGCCATGTGGTGGCCGAGCTGAACCGCCTGCCCGATTACCGTCGCCTCTTTGACGCGGCCTTTGCCGCGCCCGCCTCGCTCGACCGGATCGGTCAGGCATTTGGCGCCTATCAGCGCAGCCTGACGCTGGGCAACAGCGCCTTTGACCGCTGGTACTACGGTGGTGACGAGACCGCACTGGATGCGGCGGCGCAGCGGGGATTTGCGCTTTTTAGCGGCACGGCCGGCTGCGCCTCGTGCCACGTGATCGAAACGGACCATGCGCTGTTCACCGATCAGGCCTTCCACGACACCGGCTATGGCCGGATGCGTGAAGAGCGGCGCCAGAACCCGCCCGCCAGCCACCCGGTCCAGGTGGCGCCCGGCGTGGTGCATCAGGTCGATTTCTCTCGCATCCGTTCGGTCAGCGCCCCGCGCGAGGCCGATCTGGGCCGCTACGAGGTGACCGAGGACCCTGCGGATCGCTGGACGTTCCGCACCCCCGGCCTGCGCAACCTAGCGGTGACTGCGCCCTATATGCATGACGGCGCGCTGACCACGCTGGGGGACGTGTTGGAGTTCTACAACGCGGGCGGCGCCGGGCATCCCGGACAGGATGCGCGCATCCGCCCGCTGGGCCTCAGCCCTGACGAACTGGCAGATATCCAGGCCTTTCTTATGGCGCTCACCTCGGAGGGGCTTGATTGCCTCGTGGCCGAGGCGCGCAGCCACCCACCCGACAATTTCTGATACAATTTCTGACCTAAGGAGACCACGGATATGCGGACGCGTGCGGCGGTAGCGGTTGAGGCGGGCAAGCCTCTGGAAGTGATGGAGGTGAACCTCGAAGGGCCCAAGGCCGGTGAGGTTCTGGTCGAGATCAAGGCCACCGGCATCTGTCACACCGACGAATTCACCCTCTCGGGTGCCGACCCCGAGGGGCTGTTCCCGGCCATCCTGGGCCACGAGGGCGCGGGCGTGGTGCTGGAAGTGGGCGAAGGCGTCACCAGCCTGAAACCTGGCGACCATGTGATCCCGCTCTACACCCCCGAATGCCGCCAGTGCGAATACTGCCTGAGCGGCAAGACCAACCTGTGCCAGGCCATTCGCACCACCCAAGGCAAGGGCCTGATGCCCGATGGCACCACCCGGTTCTCGATGCTCGATGGCACGCCGATCCTGCATTACATGGGCTGCTCGACCTTTTCCAACCACACCGTCCTGCCCGAGATCGCGCTGGCCAAGGTGCGCCCCGACGCGCCCTTCGACAAGATCTGCTATATCGGCTGCGGCGTCACCACCGGCATCGGCGCGGTGATCAACACCGCCAAGGCCGAGATCGGCTGCCGCGCGGTGGTGTTCGGGCTGGGCGGCATCGGTCTGAACGTGATCCAGGGGCTGCGCCTGGCGGGCGCCGACCAGATCGTGGGCGTCGATCTGAACCCCGACAAGGTGGCGATGGCCACGCGCTTTGGCATGACCGATTTCGTCAACCCGGCCGAGGTCGAGGGCGACATGGTGGCCCATCTGGTCGAGCTGACCAGGGGCGGCGCCGATTACTCGTTCGACGCGACCGGCAATGTGGGTGTGATGCGCACCGCGCTGGAATGCGCGCACAAGGGCTGGGGCGAGAGCATCATCATCGGCGTGGCGCCAGCGGGGGCCGAGATCTCGACCCGTCCGTTCCAGCTGGTCACCGGCCGGGTGTGGAAGGGCACCGCATTCGGCGGCGCCAAGGGCCGGACGGACGTGCCCAGGATCGTCGACTGGTACATGGACGGCAAGATCGAGATCGACCCGATGATCACCCACACGCTGAGCCTGGACGAGATCAACAAGGGCTTCGACCTGATGCACGCAGGCGAAAGCATCCGCTCCGTCGTCGTGTACTGACTGATATTGCGCGCTCCGGGAGTCGCAAGATGTATACGTAACGGGTTTTGAAATGACCTTCCGATCGGATTCAATCCCGGATCTGCTTGCTATGGTTGATAATGAACGGTTTTTCAGTTTCGCGGCATGGCGCGCGGTTGCGAGACCGTTCTTTATTGTGGATCCATCAAATTCCGTGAAGGGGCGTACACAAAAATAGGTGTGTTCATGTTTTGTTCTGATGCTATCAGAGAGGAACACTTGATGGCGATCGTGCCAACTGAT